>NZ_CP142675.1:2892500-3191301 GCF_036365825.1 Qipengyuania sp. HL-TH1 | reverse complement strand
GGCGAAATAGCGGAGCGGTCGGCACCCTAGCACGTCGCTCTCGCCCGCGGGGGGACCCGCGCGCGGCGGCGTGCACTGAACAGCTTTCCCCGAACTGGCCAAGGAGACACGCCATCCGCACCATCCAGACACTCGACCTGAACGACGCGCGGACGATCATCGATGCGGGGATCGCGGAGGCCGAGCGGATCGGCAGCCCGTCGAACATCGCGGTGGTGGACGCGGGCGGCTGCCTCTTGGCGTTCGCGCGGATGGATGATGCGTGGCGCGGCAGCGTCGACATCGCGATAAGCAAGGCGTGGACGGCGCGCGCGTTCGACGTCGAGACCAAGGCGCTGGCGAAGCTCGCCCAGCCGGGCACCGACTTTTACGGCATCCATGCCTCCAACGACGGCAAGGTGATGATCTTCGCCGGGGGCGTGCCGATCAAGGACGGCGAGACGGTGATCGGCGCCGTGGGCGTGTCGGGCGGCAACGGCAAGCAGGATCAGGGCGTGGCCGAGGCAGCGGCGCAGGCGTTCGCGCGCAGCTGAGCCTTGGAGCGCGGCGGCACCGGCTCAGTCGACGGCGGCGGGCTCGGGCGCCTTCAAGCATTTCGACGAGCACGATGCTGGTTGGACGAAAGTCGTGCTCAAGCCGGGCACCTGACCTTAATCTTGGACAGAATAGGAGATAAATTATGACTTTAGAAGGCAAATCGGTCGCCATTCTGATCGCACCCCGCGGGACGGAAGAACCAGAATTCTCGAAGCCCAAGCAAGCTGTCGAGGACGCTGGTGGCGAAGTGACCGTGATCAGTTTTGAATCGGGCAAGGCTCGCACAGTCAATGGCGATCTCGACGAGGGCGGCAGCTATACTATCGACAAGACGTTTTCCGATGTCAAAGCCGACGATTTCGACGGACTTGTCGTGCCCGGAGGGACCGTCGGTGCCGACAAGCTGCGCGGCAGCGACGAGGCAATCGGTTTCATCCGGGCTTTCTTCGATCAGAAAAAACCTGTCGCGGCTATATGCCATGCACCCTGGACATTGATCGAGGCGGACGTGCTCAAGGGTCGCACCTTGACGTCCTACCCGACGCTGAAGATCGATATCGAGAACGCCGGCGGTACATGGACCGATGAGGAAGTCGTGGTCGACAACGGCCTTGTTACCAGCCGCGATCCCGATGATTTGCCCGCCTTCTGTGCCAAACTCGTCGAGGAAATCGCAGCAGGGAATTAAGACGGGGCGTTTCGACGAACCATGTGAAGGGCCCTCTCAATGGAGAAGGTCTGCACAAAGCAAGCGTGGCGGATGGCCAGCGATTGGCCGTCCGCCACGCCGCGTATCACACGAACACGGCGCACCTGCGGCACTTAAACCCTGAGCCGCGTCAACCGCGGTGACGCATCGCCGGCTCCCGCTTCCGGAGTGGACCCATCCCAACGTGTGGTTGAGATGCACCTGATCGAACGTGCGTTCGGCCAAATTTACGACCTACAGCGCCGCCTTGAGATAGCGGGCGGTGAGACTGCCTTCCGCTTCCGCAACGACGCCAGGGACGCCGCTGGCAACGATACGGCCCCCATCTTCCCCGGCCCCCGGTCCCAGGTCGATGATCCAGTCCACCTGTGTGATGGCGCGCATGTCATGTTCCACAACTACGACGGTATTGCCGGCGTCTACGAGGCCCTGCAGGTGTTGCATCAGCCGGTCGCCATCGGAGGGGTGAAGCCCCGAAGTTGGCTCGTCGAGGATGTAGATCGTGTTGCCGCGTTGGGCGCGTTGCAGTTCAGTCGCCAGCTTGATGCGCTGCGCTTCCCCGCCAGACAGCTCGGTCGCCGGCTGACCGAGCCTCAGATAGCCAAGACCGATCTCCCGCAGCACTTCGAGGGAGCGCATCACAGATGCCTCGCCAGCGAAGAAATCGCACGCATCGTCGACCGTCAGTTCGAGCACTTGGGCGATATTGCGCCCGTTCCATTCGACTTCGAGCGTTTGCGGGTTGTAGCGAGAGCCATGACAGGTCGAGCACGGGGCATAAACGCTTGGCAGGAACAGCAGCTCCACCATGACGTATCCCTCGCCCTCGCACACAGGGCAGCGGCCTTGCGGAACGTTGAACGAGAACCTTCCCGGCTTGTAGTGCCGCCGGCGGGCGAGCGGCGTATCAGCGAAGATCCGTCGCACATGGTCGAACATGCCGCTGTAGGTGGCCAGGTTCGAGCGCGGCGTGCGGCCGATCGGTTTCTGATCGACCCGCACAAGCCTGCGAACATGCTCCATGCCTGCGACAATGCGTCCTTCGGTGTCGTTCTGCGCAACATCGAGCAGCGGATCGATATCCCCCTCCTCGGCCACGGGGGAGCCGCCGAGGTGTTCCGTGACGAGCTCGGGCAGCGCCTGACTGACAAGACTGGATTTGCCCGATCCCGAAACGCCGGTGACAGCGGTGAAGCAGCCGATCGGAAACTCGACGTCGAGACCATGGAGATTGTTCCGCCTGATTCCTTCCAGGCGTAGCCATGCCTTGGGATCGCGCGGTGTGCGCTCACTGTGGAGCGGCTCTGCGAACAGGTAGCGGCGGGTGATCGAAGTCTCGACGTCGGCAAGCCCCTCTATCGGCCCGCTGTAGAGGACTTCACCGCCCTTTTCCCCGGCTCCTGGCCCGACATCGACGAGCCATTCCGCGCGGCGGATCACGTCGAGATCATGTTCGACGACGAACAGGGAGTTGCCCGCCGCCTTGAGACGCTCGAGGATGGTGAGCAAGGCTTCACCATCTGCCGGGTGCAACCCTGCCGAAGGCTCGTCAAGCACATAGACCACGCCGAAAAGCTGTGACGACAATTGTGTGGCAAGCCGCAAACGTTGCAGCTCTCCGGAGGAGAGCGTCGGCGTGCTGCGGTCGAGCGAAATGTAGCCAAGGCCAAGATCGATCAGCGGCTCTAGCCGCTCGATCAATTCGCAGGCGAGACGCTGTGCGGCGACCCGCTTTTCATCGGAAAGATTGGGCGTGCGGCGCACGTCGGGCGCGCTCTTGTGCGCAGAGCCGCCCGCGGCAACCCGTTGTTCGACCGCTGCATCGCGGGCCGCTTTTTCTAGAACATGGCCCTTTGAGGGGGCGGAAACCGCCCCATACCCGCCATGCGCGACGGGCATCAGCAAGTCCTTCAGCTTGAGCACCGTCAGGTCGCCGAACTCGGCAATGTCGAGGCCGGCGAATTTGACCGACAGGGCTTCGCGCTTCAGGCGCTTGCCGTCGCAGGTCGGGCAATCGCGTCCGATGATATATTGCGAGACGCGCTTCTTCATCAGCGCGCTTTTAGTGTTGGCGAAGGTTTCCAGCACATAGCGGCGCGCGCCGGTGAAGGTGCCCTGGTAGCTCGGCTCCATGCCGCCCTTGAGCGCCGTCCGCGTCTGTTCGGGCGTCAGGCCCGCATAGACCGGCACCGTCGGCGCCTCTTCAGTGAAGAGGATCCAGTCGCGATCCTTTTTCGGCAGGTCTCGCCACGGCGTATCGACGTCATAGCCGAGCGAAACGAGGATATCGCGCAGGTTCTGGCCATGCCATGCGGTCGGCCAGGCGGCGATCGCCCGGTCGCGAATGGTTAGGCTGTCGTCAGGCACCATCGTTTCTTCGGTCGCGTCATAGACGCGCCCGATGCCGTGACAGGTCGGGCAGGCGCCGGCGACCGTGTTTGGGGAGAAATCCTCCGCATAGAGCATGGGTTGATGGCGCGGATATTCGCCGACGCGCGAATAGAGCATCCGCACCAGGCTGGAGAGCGTAGTCACGCTGCCGACCGAGGATCGCGCGTTGGCCGAGCCGCGCTGCTGCTGCAACGCGACCGCAGGCGGCAAACCGTCGATCGCATCGACCTCCGAAACCCCGGCCTGGTCGATCAGGCGACGGGCATAGGGCGCAACCGACTCCAGATAACGCCGCTGGGCTTCGGCATAGAGGGTGCCGAACGCGAGCGATGACTTGCCCGAGCCCGATATGCCGGTGAATACCACGAAGGCGTCGCGCGGTACATCGACGTCAATATTCTTGAGGTTATTCTGGCGCGCGCCGCGAACCTGCACGCAAGAGGGCGGCCCCGTATGACCATGATCGGTGGCCGGCGTCGTCGCGTGAATATCATTGCTCTTCATTTCAGTCTTCCTGCCCTATACGCCCGTGCGGCCCGTGTTTCATCACAGTCGGGTAGCAGATGAATGCATCGCGACGCGTTGCCCATTTGCGAGAGCGCGCGTCATCATGGCCTGGGTCGGGCCATGATGACGGACGAATTGTCGATCCGGGCGCCTCGCGCCGCTTCGTAACGATGGGTCAGTAGTGAATGACCGAGCGGATCGACTTGCCTTCGTGCATTAATTGGAAGGCCTCGTTGATCTCCTCCAAACCCATCGTGTGGGTTACGAACGGGGCCAGATCGATATCGCCTCTCATCGCGTCCTCGACCATGCCGGGGAGCTCTGTCCGTCCCTTGACGCCGCCGAAAGCTGACCCCTTCCATACGCGGCCCGTGACGAGCTGGAATGGGCGGGTGGAGATTTCCTCGCCCGCGCCGGCAACGCCGATCACGATCGACTGACCCCAGCCACGGTGCGCTGATTCAAGCGCGGCGCGCATGACGTGGACGTTGCCGATGCACTCGAAGGTATGATCGATGCCCCAGCCCGTCATCTCGATCAGCACTTGCTGGATGGGCTTGTCATGGTCCTTGGGGTTGATGCACTCGGTCGCACCGAACTGGCGTGCCAGCTCGAACTTGGACGGATTGGTGTCGATGGCGATGATGCGACCCGCCTTCGCCTGGCGCGCACCCTGAATCGCCGCGAGGCCGATGCCGCCGAGGCCGAACACGGCGACCGAGTCTCCGGGCTGGACCTTGGCGGTATTGTGGACTGCGCCGATGCCGGTCGTGACGCCGCAGCCGAGCAGGCAGACATGTTCGGGGTTTGCCTCGGGATTGATCTTGGCGAGCGAGACTTCCGCGACGACAGTATATTCGCTGAAGGTTGAACAGCCCATGTAATGATAGAGGGGCTGACCGTTGTACGAAAAGCGGGTGGTCCCATCGGGCATCAAGCCTTTGCCCTGCGTTTCGCGGACAGCGACGCACAGGTTGGTCTTGCCCGACAGGCAGAAGTCGCACTGGCCGCACTCGGCGGTGTAGAGCGGAATCACGTGATCGCCCGGCACGACGCTGGTGACGCCTTCACCGACCTCGACAACGATGCCCGCGCCCTCGTGGCCCAGAACCACCGGGAAAACACCCTCCGGATCACTCCCCTCCAGCGTGTACGCGTCGGTGTGGCACACACCGGTGTGCGTCACTCGTATCAAGACTTCGCCTTTACGGGGTGGGGCGACATCGATTTCGACGATTTCGAGTGGCTTGCCCGCCTCGAAGGCTACAGCGGCGCGAGATTTCATGTTGGGATACCCTCGTTGAGTTAAACTGGTTGCTGGTGCGAGGCCGTTACGTCAGCGCAAATTCGTCGACATTCGCATACTGGTATGGACGCCGATAGTCCGATCCTCTGTCGGGGAAGGGGGAGCGATCGCTCGCTCCCCCCGGTATGCCGGTCAGACCGTAACGACGACCTTGCCGATTTGTTCGTTCGATTCGAGGAAGCGGTGAGCGTCCTGAATGGCGTCGAGCGGGAAAGTGCGCGCGATCTGCGGCTTGAGCGCGCCCGATTCCAGACCCGCAACGATGAACGCCTTGGCGCGATCGAACGCGGCATCGTCCGAGACGATCTCGCTGTAGAGATACCCTTTGAGCGTGAGGCTCTTGCCCAGCACGGAGAACAACGGGAACGGCGTCGGTTCGCCACTGAGCGCGCCATATTGAAGCAGGATGCCGCCGCGTGCCATGCTCTCGGTCAGCGGCTCGAACGACGGGCCTCCGACCGGATCGAGCACCACGCGCGCACCTGCGCCATCGGTTATCTCCATTACCCTTGCTACCAGATCCTCTTCCCCGGTCGCGACGACATGATGTGCACCGGCATCGATCAGAGCCTGGCGCTTGGCGCCGGTACGCGTCGTCGCGATTACCGTCGCGCCGACCATCCGCGCAATCTGGAAGGCAGCAAGGCCGACGCTGCTGGAGGCAGCAGTGACGATGACGAAATCGCCCTCGCCGAGTTTCGCCTGCTCCACCAGCGCACCCCAGGCGGTGACATACTGCATCCACACGGCCGCCGCTTCCTCGAACGACAGCGCCGCCGGATGCTTGACGACGAGGCGGGCGGGAACGTTGGCGACCTCGCCATAAGTGCCCCAGCGCGCGATATCGAGCGGAGGGATGACGCTGACGGCGTCGCCTTCCGCGAACCCGGTCACGTCCGCGCCGACCGCAGCAACAGTGCCGGCAGCTTCGTAGCCGAGGCGGCTCGGGAACTCGGCTTCCTGAAGGTAGGCATGGTTGCGGAACATCACCTCGGCGCGGTTGATGCCTATCGCCTTCACCGCGATCTGCACTTCGTCGGCCGCCGGCGCGGGGACTTCCACATCTTCAATCCTGAGGACGCTGGCGTCGCCATATTCGTGGATACGGACAATGCGGCTCATGGGATGCTCCTTGATTATTGAATGATCGTTCTGTAAGGGTGCAAACCACCAGTTTCAAGATATTATTTATCGATCGTTCCATATCGTGCACCAGAGATGACAGAGACGAAAGCCCGTCGCCGCGCAGGTCGCCCTCGAGTGTTCGACACTGACGCTGCGCTCGACAAGGCGGTGCGGCTGTTCTGGCAGCGCGGCTACGAGGCGACATCGATGGCCGATCTGGTGGCGGAGACTGGCGTCGCCGCCGCCAGTCTCTATGCAGCGTTTGGCAACAAGGCGGGGCTGTTTGCGGCGGTGATCGAGCGCTACGCCGCGACGTTCAGCGTCCATCTCTACGCACCCATCAACGATCCGGCGTTGTCCACCTACGAGGCCGTCAAAGGCCTGCTGGAACGAGCGGCGTCATCCTTCTCGGAACCTGGAACGCCGGCCGGCTGTTTCATGTATTCGGCAGCGGCAGCCGTTTCGCCGGCGTCCGCCGCCATCGAATGCCTGCTGCGCGACAAGCGTCTCGCGGCAGAGGCCCTCCTGATCGAGCGTCTGCAACGCGGCGCCGCGCAGGGCGAGCTTGCGGCCAACACCGATCCGGCCGTGCTAGGCAAATTCATCAATACGGTCATGGAAGGCATGTCCGTTCAGGCGCGCGATGGCGCTACGATCGACGAACTGCTCTCCATCGCCAAAATGGCACTCGATCGGTGGCCGGCCGCGATATGATCGTTACATGGTGGTCATCTGCCAA
Source organism: Qipengyuania sp. HL-TH1 (assembly GCF_036365825.1). NCBI lineage: Bacteria > Pseudomonadati > Pseudomonadota > Alphaproteobacteria > Sphingomonadales > Erythrobacteraceae > Qipengyuania > Qipengyuania profunda. Next base: position 3,183,987 of record NZ_CP142675.1, on the reverse strand, counting down.
TCCGCCTCCCGCGACCGAACAGTCGAACTCATCTCACAGGACGAAAGCACATGAAGCACGTGACATTGCCCGGCGGGGAAGTGGTTCCTTTAATGGGTCAAGGCACCTGGAAGATGGGTGAGCGTACCGAGCGCCGATCCGATGAGATCGCCGCGCTACGCGCCGGTGTCGAACTGGGCATGACGCTCGTCGATACCGCCGAAATGTACGGCGACGGTGCGGCGGAAACGCTGATATCCGAGGCGCTGGGCAGCGTTCGCGACCAGTTGTTCCTCGTCAGCAAGGCATATCCGCATAACGCATCGCGCTCCCGCCTTGCCGGTGCGTGCGAGGCGAGCCTGAAGCGGCTCGGCACCGACCGGCTGGACCTCTACCTTCTCCATTGGCGGGGATCGGTGCCGCTCGCTGAGACAGTGGAGGCATTGGAGGCGCTCAAATCGGCAGGAAAGATCCGACACTGGGGTGTCAGCAATCTCGATACCGACGATATGGAAGAACTTGTCGCTGCGGGCGGGAATGGCTGCGTGACCGACCAGATCCTCTACAATCTGGTCCGGCGAGCCCCCGAATTGGACCTGCTGCCGTGGCTCGCCGAGCATAACATACCGGTTATGGCGTATAGTCCAGTCGAGCAGGGACGACTTTCTACCCACCCCGCTCTCGACAAAATTGCAGCCGAGGTTGGCGCAACCCCCGTGCAGGTCGCACTTTCGTGGACGTTGCGGCAAGATGGTCTCATCGCCATCCCGAAAGCGAGTTCAGTCGCACATGTGCGGGAGAACCGCGCGGCCGCCGATATCGTTCTTTCCGACGCTCAGCTTGCGACACTCGACGCGGCATTTCCCCGGCCAGCGGGCCGTCGCCCACTCGAGATGCTTTAGCATCAGATGACGATATTATCGCTCGAAGGAACAGAAACCAAACCGGATCGGCGGTGGAAGCCGAATTTAAACTTGTTGAGCCTGCCACTGGCGCGTGAAGTATCCTTCGCAAGCGTTCGCGCAGCAAGGTGAACCACTAGGAGTCTTCTTATGGATCGGATGCCCGCACTCTTTATCGGCCACGGAAGCCCGATGAATACGCTCGAGAGCAATGGCTACACCTCGGCCTGGCGGGCATTCGGGCCTGAGTTGCCCCGCCCCAAGGCGATCCTCGTGGTTTCTGCACATTGGTATTTCGGTGCCACTGCGGTGACGGCCATGGCACGCCCTCGCACAATCCACGATTTCCACGGTTTCCCACAGGAGCTGTTCGACTTTGAATATCCGGCCAAGGGCGATCCGGACCTCGCGAAAGAGATCGTTGAGCTGGTGAAGCCCGAGTGGGTGGGTCTCGACCAGGATCAGTGGGGTCTCGATCACGGAACGTGGTCGGTGCTCGCCCACCTCTACCCTGAGGCCGACATCCCGGTGGTGCAGCTCTCGATCAACGCGCTCAAGCCGCTGAGCTATCATCTCGACCTTGGCGCAAGACTGGCAGCCTTGCAGGACCGCGGCGTCCTGGTGGTCGCTAGCGGAAATGTCGTTCACAACCTCCGAGCCGTGCGCTGGAACCAGCCCGATTTTGCGTTCGACTGGGCAGAGCGTTTCGACGAAGCAGCGGTTAACCAACTGGCAAAAAACCCGGGCGATCTGCTGCGCCTTGTGGAGCATCCCGATTATGCCGCGGCGGTTCCCACGCCCGACCATTTCGTTCCGCTGCTTTATCTTGCCGGAATGGCGGCTGCCCGCAACGAAACCCTTGATCCGCTGGTGCGCGGCTATTCGATGGGTTCACTGTCCATGACCTGTTACGGTCTTGGCGCTGAAGGTTTGGCATGCTCCGAAAAAACGGGCGCTGCCAACTTGCCGAGTGATGTGCCGGCCGACCAGACGAATACATGATCCCTCGGCACACGGGGGACAGGCATGATGAAGTCAGGACGGAAGATGCGAAACGTCGGAGTTCGTCTTGATCCTCGAAGACGGGAACATGTCGGAATCCTGGCTCTGCCCTCTCGGCTCGCGAAGTCGCGCCTAATGATTTTGCCTTCCTAAAGGGCGTGTTCAACCGAACTGACGAGGATCATGCCGCGGGTTTTCTCGATCATCAGCTGTGGGCGCTGCGCACAAGCCTCGACCAAGACGCAATAATCGTCCCCCTCTTTGTCGATGACGGTACGATAGACAGTTACACCCTGTAGCGACATGCGGTCGAGCACACGCAAAGGCATGTCGAGCGAGCCGACCCCGCGAATAAGAAATCGGTCCACGGTCACGCAGCGACAGCGAGTTCGTCAGGCGCGTCCAGCGAGGCTTTGGCGATCCGCTGCCGAGCCAATTGATCTGCAGCGGTTTGTGGCGCGACTCCGTGCGTTTTTCCGTGGGTGAACACGTCTGCCAGACGATCTGCGGTCGCTTCCACCTGTGCGTTCGAATCTGCTTGGGGCCAGCCCAGATATTTCGCGTCGACGTTGATGATTCCTCCTGCGTTCACGACGTAGTCAGGCGCGTAAAGAATATCGCGCTCGGCAAGACGGTCGCCGTCCTCCGTAGTGGCCAGCTGATTGTTGGCAGCCCCGCGGACCACCTTCGCCCGCAATTTGCCCGCCGCCACTTCGTCGATCACGCCGCCCAGCCACAGGGAGCGAATATGTCCGCCTTGGCCGAGAGAATGTCGGCGGCACCAACGACGGCGCCGCCGGTTGCGATGGCAAAGCGCGCTGTCGCGGCGGCGTTGACATCGGACACCAGCAATTGCGCCACTGCCTGATGCAGCATCTGCGCGAGTGCGGCGCCAAGGTGACCGACGCCTCGAATGGGGATCGGGCAGTCGCACAGTGGCCGATGCAGCCTTCTGTGGGCGGCAAGCTACATCGAAGGAAAGACCCCCCGTGCGGTCCATGGCGATGGATCGCCGCCGACGCTATCAGCTTCCAGCGGTAACCCGGCGACATGGGCCGTATGTGTTCGCACCAGCGCCATGTCTTGGGGGGTCGTACCGACATCCTCTGCCGTGACGTACTGCCCATTCGCTGCCGCTGCCTGTTACCCTTTTCATCCTTTTACGATGCCGAAGGACCAAAGGACGCTAAAGGCCGTATCTGGTTCGACCACCCCGATGGCGACAAGCCCCTATGCACCGGTATCTAGCGCGACAGCGACGAATGGGGCGTAGCTATTCGATGACCATCACCGACGCTTCGAAAGAGGCCTTGCGCTTCTACAACCAGAAGCCGGTCATCCTCATACCCGCCGATCGCTGGCTCGATCACAACCGCACCGACGCCGCGGCGGCCCGCCGACCTTATTGAGACGAACTCACGATCGATCAGACGTCCGATCCTTGGCGCGAGGGTTAGCTCATTCAGTTTCAGATAACCGGTACCTGAATCATAGCTCCTCCGGTTTCATCACGCATTTGATGCAGCCATCGTGCTTGTCGCGGAAGGTCTTGTAGAAATCCGGGCCGTCCTTGAGGTCGCCGCGATGGGTGATGATTTCCGACAGGTCGATCTCACCGGCTTCCACCCGCTTAAGCAGCGGCGCGAGATAGCGTTGCATGTGTGTCTGTCCCGATTTCATGGTGAGCCCCTTGTTCATGAAAGGCCCGATCGGGAACGTCACCTTATCGGCATAGACGCCGGGGACGGACAGCGTCCCGCCCTTGCGCACCGACATGACCATTTCCTGCAGCGCAAACGGCTGGTCGGACATGCCGGTGGTGTGCAGCTCGACCTTGTCCTTGATATCGCCCAGCACGCCGTGCCCGTGGGCCTCAGCGCCGACCGCGTCGATGCCTGCATCCGGTCCCCGGCCACCCGTCATCTCGTCTAGCGCCTCCTTGACGTCGGTCTGGCTGTAATCGATGGTTTCGGCTTTGCCGTAGCTCGCGGCGAGTGCCAGCCTTTCAGGCAGCCGGTCGATCACGATGACCCGTTCCGCTCCCATCATCCACGCGCTGCGCACTGCGAACTGGCCGACCGGTCCTGCTCCCCACACCGCAACGGTTTTGCCCTTTTCATTGCCGATGGCGTTTTCCGCCGCCATCCAGCCAGTCGGAAAGATGTCGGACAGGAACAGCACCTTGTCGTCCGGCAGGTCGTTTTCCAGCTTGATCGGACCGACATCGGCGTGGGGCACCCTGACATATTCTGCCTGACCGCCGGAATAGCCACCGGTCAGATGGGAATAGCCGAAAAGTCCGGCAGGAGCGTGGCCCATGGCCGCGCGCGCGTTTTCCGCGGTGCGATTGGTCGTATCGCACAGAGAATACATTTCGCGCTGGCAGAACCAGCATTCGCCGCAGGATATGGTGAAGGGCACCACCACCCGGTCGCCGACCTTCAACCTTTTGACATCCGCACCGACCTCGACGACTTCGCCCATGAATTCGTGGCCCAGGATATCGCCCTGTTTCATCTTGGGAACGACACCATCCATCAGATGCAGGTCGGAGCCGCAGATCGCGGTCGAACTGACCTTGAGAATGCAGTCCCGGGGATCCTCGATGCGAGGATCGTCGACCGTTTCGCAGCGGATGTCGTTCGTTCCGTTCCAGACTAATGCGCGCATATTTGGGCCCTTTTCGATGAATTCGGTTATTCCTTCTATCCTTTCAAACCCCAGGAGTTCCCAGTCTGACAGATGTTAGACGCCCATTGCGTTGGGATCGACCGAGGCGTTTTTTACGCTTTGCTTGATGCCATCGATCGAGTCGTCGAAATGGGAATGACAGCACCATCACAATTGGACAGTCCGCTCTGGGGGCGGTAGCCGAACGGCTGCTTTTCCCAATTTCGACCCTATCAGCAGACAGTTTGGAAACGGCCCCAATTCCGCCGCTTCAAATGACAAGCGAAGTGGGCAATTAGATTGGATACTTTCACCGACCGCACTCCAAGCTGGGCATACGCCAAGCCAACCCTTGCACCTTGGAATCGGGTGGTTCAGAATGCCGCAATGCAAACGCCAGAGTGCGCCACGAAACTCCGAATTGTGCTTCCCCCGTGCTTCCCCGGAGTAACCGACAGACCGGGGAAGCAGGATCCGCCAACTTGCGATCCGCTTAAGCGGTTCAATTTTCGAAAGAAAAATGGAGCGGGCGAGGCGATTCGAACGCCCGACCCCAACCTTGGCAAACTTCCCAGTCGCCTTTTCTATGCTTTTCGATTCTACGCCAAAATGCCCTCAAATATCTGATATCTTGATTATTTTTTGAGTTCGGCTACGCTAGGCTTTTCCAGAGGTGACCGGCGATTTCCGTTCCCGTGGTCACCCGGTGGTCACCCCGACACCCAAGGTTGGGGTCGCTTGACGGAGCATAAAATGGCGAGTCCCAAGTCGATTTTGATCACAAAGCGTTTGCTTGATGCGACGGCGCCAAGATCTAGGCGCTATGAGATCTGGGACAGTCAGATTTCGGGTTTCGGGGTGCGAGTAGGCCCAAGCGGGATCAAGACTTTCGTTGTTCGCTACCGGGCCGAAGGCGGCGGCCGCTCGGCACCCAAACGCTTCGTGTCGATCGGTCGATTTGGTGCGCTGACTGTCGAGCAGGCACGAAAGCGCGCCAAGGAGGTTCTTGCAGCAGCAGCTCTTGGTGCCGACCCTGCGGCCGAACGCAATGCCAAGCGCCTTGAACTGAAGATCGCCGGGCTGGTCGATCTCTATGAAGAAGAAGGATGCTATATCCAGCGCGGGCTACGGCAGGGCGAGCCGATGAAACCTTTGACCAAGAAACACACGATTGGTCGCTTGCGTCATCACGTGGTTCGCCTGCTCGGTCATAAGCGGATCAACGAACTGACCGCTGGCGATATCGAACGTTTCTTCCGCGATGTCGAGCAGGGCAAGTCACGTAAGGACCAGAAGATCGGCCACCGAAAACGTATTGTCGTGCGCGGCGGTCCCGGTGCTGCCCGAAAAGCATTTCGGGACCTTTCCGCCATGTACAGCTTCGCAGTCCGACGAGGACTGGTCGATTCGAACCCTTGCGAGAAAGCCGTGGTCAAGAAAACCGACGGTCGAAGGACGCGTTTTCTGTCACTCGCCGAAATCAGGAAGCTCGGCGAAGCTTGTGACAAGCTAGAGGAAGAGGGCTTTAATCCGAAGGCTCTCAACATCACCCGCATGTGGATCCTGACCGGCTGTCGACGCCAGGAGATCGTCGAGCTTAAATGGGACGAAGTAGACTTCGAGCGTGGATTGCTGGTGCTGGCCGACAGCAAGACCGGGCAATCGACCCGGCCACTTTCAGGGGCGGCACTCGGATTGATCAGGACGATCTCAAGAAACGATGACAGCAAATATGTATTCCCGGCGGACTCCGGGGAAGGCTACTTTCAGGGAACCAAAAAACTATGGCCAAAGATCGTTGCCAAGGCCGGTCTCAAGAACGTGACGCCGCACACACTGCGCCATACCATGGGTGCCATCGCCACTTCGAGTGGCGAAGCCCTCGCTATGACTGGCGCTATCCTCGGCCACGCCAATATGCGCTCGACCATGATTTATGCCCACATCGATTATGATCCGGCCAAAGAGGCCGCCGACCGGGTAGGCGCTACTCTCTCAGCGGCGCTGGGCAGATCAGTGGAGCCCGCCAGCGAACGATCGCCAAAGACAATTGGCTGAGCAGTTGCTCTTCGCAATTGAGTGGCCCGCTTTGAGTCGCAGAGAGACAGCCCACCCACCGAAAATCTCGACGCGAGACTACTGCTAAACCTCTGCTCGCTTTGCGGCACGACGTGCCTTCGCAAAGTCACGGTCGGTAGCCACGAAACGCTCGAGCATGGGCGCAATGAGTTGCTCCGGTGGAGGAGCATCCCTTTCGTTCCCCCCATTCAACACGACACCATACGCGACAAGGTCACTATGCAAGCGCGCAGAAATCTCGATCGGCAGTTTGACTGGTTTGACGTCGGTAATGTCGGAGAGTTTGAGCCGGGTCACCGTACCTGCTCCATGATAATATCACGCGTCACCAGCACCCGTACCGGGTAGCCCGGGCGGATGGTGAGCGTCGGACGAATATCGAGCTCGCGCGAGACGATCTGCTCCCCTGCACGGTTGACGGTGTCCTGGCTGCCCCGGCGAAGCGCGCGAACGAGATCGCTGTCACCGCCCAATCCGAGTTCGCTGCCGATGCCGAGCAGGGTTGAGACAAGAGTAGCCTTGACCACCCCGCCCCAGTGATAGTCGACGCCGTCCTCGAGCCCGGCATAGCCTGAAGGGTCGGTGGCGGGCTGGCGTTCAAGAACCAGCGAGCGCCCGTCAGGCAGGATCAGGCGATTCCAAGCCAGAAGCACGCGGCGCTGCCCGAAGCCGACATCGGACGCATAATCGCCGATCAGGCGTGCGCCCTGGGGAATAAGCAGAATCCGCTCTGTGAGGCTGTCATAGACATTCTGCGTGACTTGCGCGGTCACAAGGCCGGGCTGGTCTGACCGGACGCCGGTGATAAGTGCGGCAGGAATGACCGAGCCCGCCTGAAGCACTGCATCCGTCGGCGCCGCGGCGACCTGCTGCAATGCAGAGGTGCGCCGATCGGCCGGGCGTTCGAGGAAAGCGGGCGCAGATCCCACGGCATCGGCCCGGCTCACAAGCTGCCCTGCGTTCGAATTGGCTGTGGGCGATGCATCGGTGCTTGAAACCGCCGTAGCGCCCGCAAAGAAGAGCCCGCTGGCCCGCGCCACTTCGCGCTCCTGCTCGATGCGCTGACGCGCTGCCTCTGCGGGACTTATTCCCTGCGTCTGCGGCACAGCGGGCTGCGATCCGACTGGTGGAAGCGCAGCGACAGCTCCGCGATCCTGGGCATTGAGGATGGGCTCGCCGAGATCGCCGGGAAGCGGCGGGCCGAGACGCGGTACCTGCGAATAGTCGCTCGGGCCCGAAGCAAGACCGTCGGCGACCGCCACTGTTTCGGTTCCAAACAGCTCATCCGGCCCTGCCTCCGAGACCGGTTGCAGGGCGTAAATCAACGCGCCGCCAACCAGTGTCAGAGCAGCGGCGCTGGCGATGCCGATGGCTTTGCGCGAGAGGCGGACGACGCGCGGTCCCTCTCCGCGTAAACGAACGATGGATTCAGCATCACTAGGCCGGTCCGGTTCGGCTTCACTGTTCATGACCGGCCCCACGCCCGATTGGTGATTTTGACCCGAACCTGCCTGCGCCTGGCGCCGAGCCGCAGTTCGGCCTTCTCGAACAGGCGGTCTACAATCAGGTAGCGGCCCGAAACGCGGTAATTGACCAGCTCCGCCTGCCCATCCTCGCCGATAACGAAGAACGGCGGCATCTCGCCTTGCGCAATATCGGGCGGAAACTCGATCAGGGTGCGCTGCCCGTCATCGAATATCCGCACCGGTCGCCAGTCGGGCCTATCGCCCGAAATCCGGTAGTCGAAATTGAGATTCTCGAGCGCAAATCCGCTTGCAACCGGCGCGGCGCGCGCTCCGTCTTCTTCGGCCCGGCGAAGAGCGATCAATTCGTCTGCCGGATAGCTCCAGCTGACCGACGCCATATAGACACTGGGGTTCGCCCGCAGTTCGACATGATAGGTTCGCCGATCGGTGTTGATCACGAGATTGGTCGCAATATCGGGCCGGGTGGGTTTGACGAGGATGTGGACGCGCGCCGTCGCGCCCGTCCCGCTCAGCGTATCGCCGATCATCCAGCGTACCGTATCGCCGGCAGCAACCGGTCCGGGACCGACGAGCTTTTCGCCCTCCTGCAATGCGATATCGGTCACCTGGCCCGGCTTGGTATAGACCTGAAACAGCGCGCCCTCGCTATAGGGATAGCGCTGGATCGCATTGTCGAAGCCGACATCGTCGGGCTCGACCCGTGCGGCATCGTTCGCCGCTCCCACTTGGCTCTGGGGGTCAGGGGCGGAGCCAGACCCAGGGGAGCGGCGCGCGGCAGTGGGGGAGGCCTGCCGCAAACTGAAAAGGTGAGGAATTCCGATGTTGTCTTGCAGGGCCGGGAAAGCCCCTGCGAGCGCGCCCAATGCGTCGATTGACGCCGCCGCTTGCGGGGCCGGTGTCGCTGCGGCAGGCGAGGCGAGAGCGAGCGAGACAAGGCCGAAAAAGCCGATTGCGGGAATTGTATGCGAGCGGGACATCAGCCGAGCTCCTTTGACCAGTTGATGGAAGTGACGAATATTCCGAGCGGGTTTGTTCGAAGCGCATCCGCGTTGGTGGGTGGCTGGACGGCGATGCCCAGAATCGCGGTCCAGCGGCTCGTCTCGGCGAGCGAGCCGTCACGGTAGCGGCGCTCGATCCAGGCCACGCGGAAGCTCCTTGGCGAAGCGCGGATGACGCTTGTGACATCGACCGCAACCTGTTCGCGGCCGATCGCGGCGAACGGATCGTTGGCCCTCGCATAGTCGTTGAGCGCCAGCGCACCCTTGTCGCTGGCAAAGTCATAGGCTGACATCCAGTTCTCGCGCACCACGATCGGATCGTCGGGAATGGCGCGCACGTTTTCGATAAACCGGGCAAGATGAAACGCAATCTGCGGATCGCTTGGGTCGAATGCGGCATTGGCGGGCGCGACGCTACGCGCTTCGCCGAGTTTATTCACTTCGACCACCCAAGGAACGATGGTTCCCCGCGCGTTCTGCCAGACGAGACTGCCAGTCAGGATTGCCGACAGCGCGAGCGCACCAAAAAAGGCATAGCGCCAGCTTCTCGCTTGCACCCGCGCCGAACCGATGCGCTCGTCCCAGACCTGGGCCGCGCGCTGGTAAGGTGTCTCGGCTTGCGGTGTCTTGCCGTATCGGATCGAAGGGCGTTTAAACATGAGGCGTCAGTCCTTTTCCTGAGTGTCGATGGAAGCTCCAGCTCCGTGCCCGTCGCCAGCGCGCACGGTGTGCGCGGCAAGCGACGCGGAATGTCCCAGAGACTGTCGCTGTTTCATGGATTTCGCCCAGCTCGGCGGGCCGCTTTCGGATTGCGCTGAAGACGGCGACCCCGACGAGGAAGCAACCCGGCCACCCATATTGCTGGCCGCTGCGCGCGCACCTTCGCGAAAATTTCCTTTGGCGCTATCCGCCGCCTTACGCAGAGGTGAGAGGGCAGCACCGCCTGCGGCACGTCCGACACCGGCCATGCCGCCTGCAACCGCGGCGCCGCCGCTCTTGCCTGCCGAACCTGTCGCATAGGCCATGGTGGCGCCTCCAGCAGCGCGCGATGCGCCACTGGCGACCGAGGATGCTGCGCTGGCTACAGCGCCGCCCGCAAGCTTGGCGCCGGCAATGCCGCCGACGGCTGCCCCGCCGGCCAGCACAGCGGTGCCTGCCGCGGCCCCTGCGCCGAGCTGCGGGCCGCCTGCGACGATGCCGTTGGCAATACCGGGACCGAATATGCCGAGCCCGAGCAGGGTAAGACTGGCGAGCACGATCGCTAGCGCATCTTCAATGGTCGGCTCGCCCGGAATGGCACTGGTAAACTCAGCGAAAAGCGTCGAGCCGATCCCGATAATGACGGCGAGCACGAGCACCTTGATGCCTGAAGAGACGACATTCCCAAGCACGCGCTCGGCCATGAAAGCGGTCTTGCCGAACAGGCCGAAAGGGATGAGCACGAAGCCTGCAAGCGTCGTCAGCTTGAATTCGATGAGCGTCACGAAGAGCTGGATCGACAGAATGAAGAAGGCGACGACCACCAAGGCCCAGGCCACCAGCAGGATGATGATCTGCAGGAAGTTCTCGAAGAAACTGACATAGCCGAGCAGATCGGCCATCGACGCAAGCAAGGGCGCGGCAGCATCGATCCCCACCTGCGCGACCCGTCCCGGCTGCAGCAGATCATTAGCGCCAAGGCCAGAACCGCTGGCTTTGAGGCCAAGTCCGGCAAAGCTTTGGAATATGATATTGGCCAGCGCGCTCCAATTGCCGATGATATAGGCGAAGATTCCGACGAAGAGCGTCTTCTTGACGAGGCGCGCGATAATGTCGTCATTCTCGCCCCAGCTCCAGAACAGCGCAGCGAGCGTGACATCGATAACGATCAGCGTCGTCGCGATGAAGGCAACCTCGCCCGAAAGCAGGCCGAACCCGCTGTCGATATATTGCGAGAAAATCGCTAGAAAACGGTCGACGACGCCGGTGCCTCCCATGTCAATTCTCTCCGCGCGATTGAGGCGTAGGAGATTGAGGCGCAGGAGCGCTCGTCACGGGCTTATCACCTACCGCGGCGTAAGCGTCGGGGTGCTCAACCCCGAAGAAACGGCGGCGCTTTTCGGCCCAGGCGGCACGGCAATCGGGCGAGGACAGCGCGAGCTCGCCCATTTGCGCGCAGGCCCTGAGCTGCGCAGGCAGCGGATCGCCGTCAGGCTCCCAGATGCTCGTGGCAGCCTCGGGACGCACTGCAGGCTCCTCGCGCAATTGCACGAGCGTCATGGCGACAGCGAGGCCTACAAAAACGGCTGCACCGGTGCGCGCGAGGACTTTGCTATCCATGGCGGGTCAGTCCGATTTGGCCGGAAGATCGCGCGGGCGCGTCGCCAGAAAGCGCCGTAGCTGCTCGCGCGCCTGAGCCTTCGCCGCCGCACGTTCGGCAGCGTCGAGTGCCTGCGCTCGTCCCATGGCCGCCATGGTCGCGGTAAGATCGGCGAGCTGGCGTGTTTGCAGTGCAAGCAGCTGGTTCCCGGCCTGCGCAGCTTGCAAGGCACCGGCAGCCGACTGGCTCGCGCCCAGCAGGCTATTCACCGCTTCGCGCGAGCCTTCGATATTGGCAACCGCTCCCGCTTGCACCTTGAGCGCATCCTCGAAAGCGGCGACACTATTTTGCCAGCGCACCTCGGCGCTTGTCACCATGGCCTGCTGCGAAGCACCGAGCGGGATGTTCTTGTATTGCGTTTCAAACGTCGTCTCGATCTCGCGTACATCATAAGCGATGCGCTGGGCCTGCTGCAGCAATTGCTGGGTCTGCTGGATTTGCTGCTGTAGGGGCTGGACGATATTGAGCGGCAGGCTCTGCAGGTTCCTGGCTTCATTGATGAGCGAAGTCGCCTGGTTCTGCAGCATGCGGATTTCGTTGTTGATCTGCTCAAGCGTTCGCGCTGCAGTCAGCACATTCTGGGCATAGTTGGACGGGTCGTAAACGATACCGCCGAACTGCGCATGGGCGGGCACCGGTGCTGTGGCAACCACGCCGGCGACAGCAAGCGCAAGGCCACCAGCCAGTCCGTTCAAATTCTTACGAAAGGTCATTGGAAGTCTCCTTCATTCTGAGGGTTGAAAAGGCCGAATTCGGCTCGGGAATAGCGAGCAGCTCTGCGGCCCAGTCGAGGCCGCGATGCCTCAGCCAGGCTTCGGTAAAACCTTCGCGCCTTTCGTTTTCGGCAATCCGGGCAATGTCGAGCTGATCGCTTTTCGAAGAGGCAGCCGTGAAAGCGAGCGCCACTTCTCCAAGCCCGAGTTCGAACAGGCGATTACCGCGTGCCGACTGGCAATAATAATCGCGTTTAGGCGCAGCCTGGCTGAGGATTTCGATCTGCCGGTCATTAAGCCCGAAGCGGCGATAAATCGCCTGTATCTGCGGCTCCATCGCCCGCTCATTGGGCAGAAATATGCGGGTCGGGCAGCTTTCGATAATGGCGGGCGCAATCGCCGATGTTTCGATATCGGCGAGGCTCTGGGTCGCGAAGACCACGCTCGCATTCTTCTTGCGCAGCGTCTTGAGCCATTCGCGCAGTTGCGCAGCGAAGGCAGGGCTGTCGAGCACCAGCCAGCCCTCATCGATGATGAGGAGGGTAGGCGATCCGTCGAGCCGCCCTTCGATCCGGTGAAAGAGATAGGAAAGGACCGCAGGCGCTGCCGCCGAGCCGGTCAGCCCTTCTGTCTCGAACGCCTGGAAGCGCGCTTCACCGAGCCGTTCGCTTTCGGCGTCGAGCAGCCGTCCGAACGGGCCGCCGATGCAATAGGGCGCGAGCGCCTGCTTCAATGCCTGCGACTGGAGCAGAACCGCAAGACCGGTAAGCGTCCGCTCCGCAACAGGCGCTGTGGCGAGCGACGTCAATGCAGTCCACAGATGATCCTTGGTGGCCGGATCGACCGCAACACCTTCCGAGGTAAGAATAGCCTGCAGCCATTCGGCGGCCCAGTTTCGTTCGGCCGGTTCGTCGATGCGCGCAAGCGGCTGCAGGAGGACGCCATTGTCGCTGTCCTGCGAAAGGCTTGAACCGAGATCCTGCCAATCGCCGCGGCAGGCAAGCGCTGCGGCGCGGATCGAGCCACCGAAGTCGAAAGCGAATATCTGAGCGCCGGCATAGCGGCGAAACTGCATCGCCATGAAGGCCAGCAGGACAGACTTGCCGGCGCCGGTTGGGCCGACCACCAGGCTGTGACCGACATCGCCGACATGAAGCGAGAAACGAAACGGGGTGGAGCCTTCGGTCTGCGCGTAGAACAATGGCGGCGCATCAAAATGCTCGTCGCGCTCCGGCCCAGCCCAGACTGCCGAAAGCGGCAGCATGTGCGCGAGGTTGAGCGTCGAGATCGGCGGCTGACGAACATTGGCGTAGACATGGCCCGGCAGGGAGCCAAGCCAGGCTTCGATCGCGTTCATGCCTTCTGTCACACAGGTGAAGTCGCGGCCCTGGATGACTTTTTCGGCGAGCCGCAGCTTTTCGGCTGCGAGTGATGCGTCTTCATCCCAGACAGTGACGGTTGCCGTGACCAATGCCAGCCCGACATGGTCCGACCCCAGTTCCTGCAGCGCTGCATCGGCATCTTCGGCCTTGTTGGCTGCATCGTTGTCGACAAGCACCGAGGCCTCATTGGTCATCACCTCCTTGAGGATCGCGGCGACCGACTTGCGCTTGGCGAACCATTGCCGCCTGATTTTTCCGAGCAGTTTGGCCGCGTCGCTCTTGTCGAGCATGATCGCACGGGTCGACCAGCGATAGGCGAAGCCCTGCGCGTTGAGGTCGTCGAGCAGTCCCGGAAATGTCGCGCTTGGAAACCCGACTACAGTCAGCGTGCGCAGATGCGCTGCGCCAAGCCGCGGTTCGAGCCCTCCGCAGAGCGGTTCATCGGCGAGCAGCGCATCGAGATGCATCGGCGTTTCGGGTACGCGAACTTGCTGCATGCGCGTGGAAATGCAGCTGTGAAGGTATGTCAGCGTTGCTCCATCATCGAGCCATTGGACTTCAGGAAAGAAGCCTTCGAACAGGCGCAGCAAACGGTCCGTCCGGTCGATGAAGCCATCGCGCAGTTCACGGGGATCGACGCCTTTCTGGGCCTTGCCTTCATACATCCAGCTTTCGGCGCGGGCGGCATCTTCGGCGGGCGGCATCCAGAGCAGCGTCAGAAAATAGCGGCTTTCGAAATGCGCGCCTTCTTCGGCAAACTGGGCCGCGCGTTCGCGCTCGACCAGCGCAGAAGCAGGATCGGGAAAATCGCATGCAGGATAGTCCTGCGCAGGTCGGCGCACTGCCTCCGCGAAGAGCGCCCAGCCCGAGCCAAGGCGGCGCAGCACACTGTTGAGCCGTGCGGTCGTTGCAACCAGCTCAGCAGGCGTTGCGCTATCGAGATCAGGTCCCCGGAAGCGCGCGGTGCGCTGGAAACTGCCATCCTTGTTGAGCAGCACGCCGGGACCGATCAGGGCCGCCCAGGGCAGGAAGTCCGCCAGCCGTTCGGCCTTGTTTCGATATTCACGCAAGCTCAGCATGGCTTAGACCTGCAGATGCGCGGGGAAGCGCAAGTGCCGCCGGGCGACATCCACGAATTGCGGGTCGCGCCGCGCCGCCCACATCGCGGCCATATGGCCCAGCGCGAGGAAGGCTATCCCTGCGATCCACAATTGCAGACCGAGCCCGATAGCTCCTGCAAGTGTCGCATTGGCAATCGCGAGCCCGCGCGGCGCACCGCCCAGCAGGATATGCTCGGTCAGTGCCCGGTGGACGGGAACGGCGAAGCCTGGCGGCAATCCAGTTGAACCGGCGCCCATCAGACGAGCGCTCCGCCGCCGAACGAAAAGAAGGAGAGGAAAAACGAGGAAGCTGCAAAGGCAATCGACAGGCCGAAGACAATCTGCACCAAGCGCCGGAAGCCGCCCGATGTATCGCCGAAAGCGAGAGCGAGACCGGTCGCAATGATGATGATCACCGCAACGATCTTGGCGACCGGCCCCTGGATCGATTCCAGGATCGCCTGCAGCGGCGCTTCCCATGGCATCGACGAGCCGGCGGCATGGGCCGGCGCGGCAAGCGTAAGTGCGACAACACCGGCAAGAGCGATAGCGGAAAGGCGCGATCGCGCCCGCGACAGAATAATCATCATGAAGGGTCTCCTTGGGTATGGGGAAGAGGGACGAGGACGTATTCGCCCGAAGCATCGAGAGCGCGGACCTTGGCCAGTTCGGCGAGCCGCCGTCCGGCGCCATCACGGACCAGCACAGCGATGACGTCGATGGTCTCGGCGATGAGCGCGCGCGGTACGGTCACCACGCTTTCCTGAATGAGCTGTTCGAGCCGCCGCAGCGTGCCGAGCGCAGAGCCTGCGTGGATTGTGCCGATCCCGCCTGGATGACCCGTTCCCCAGGCCTTGAGCAGATCGAGCGCTTCAGCGCCGCGCACTTCACCGATGGGAATGCGATCGGGTCGCAGACGCAGCGCCGAGCGGACCAGATCGGACAGAGTTGCAACGCCATCCTTGGTCCGCAGCGAGACGAGATTGGGCGCGGCACATTGCAGTTCGCGCGTGTCCTCGATCAAGACAACCCGGTCGGGACTCGATGAGATTTCGGCGAGTAAAGCATTGGTAAGCGTCGTCTTGCCGGTCGATGTGCCGCCCGCGACCAGGATGTTCTTTCGCTCCGCAACCGCAGCGCCAAGCGCCTCGGCCTGCCATGCATCCATGATTCCCGCCGAGACATAGTCGGCGAGCGTGAAGACGGCGACAGCAGGCTTGCGGATGGCAAAGCTCGGCGCGGCGACCACCGGTGGCAGAAGACCTTCAAAGCGTTCGCCGCCATCGGGAAGCTCTGCCGAGACGCGCGGAGCTCCAGTATGCACCTCGGCGCCGACATGATGGGCAACGAGCCGGATGATCCGCTCTCCGTCGGCGGCGCTCATCAGGCAGTCGGTCGCGGCAAGGCCTTCGCCCAGCCGGTCGACCCACAGACGACCATCGGGATTGAGCATCACTTCGATCACCGCAGGCTCTTCAAGCCAGCGTGCGATCTCGCAGCCAAGCGCCGTGCGCAGCATGCGCGCGCCGCGCGACAATGCCTCGGACCGGATCGGAATAACGCTCATGAATTGCCTCGAATTGCGGCAACCGACCACCGGCTGCACTCGCGAGGCAGATCAAAAGGACATCAAAATGCTGTCAGGCAACAGGAATTTGCGCGAAGCGTAGAGTAGAGTGAAATTGGCCGGAAAGGGCGGTGCGAATCCAGCAGGCACGGTTCTCGTGTCGATGCCGCCCTCGTTTGCTGGGTTGTGAATTTCTCGTGTTTGCCCCCAATGGCGCCTGCTCATGGTATCTTAGGCGTTCCCGATTTTCGGAGACCCTTCACCGTGACTTGTCACAAAACCTCTGATAGGGGCATGTCGAGTGCAAGGATTTGTGACATGAAGGCGGCGACCCAACCCACACAACGTGAGATCATGCGCGGGCTCTTTGCGCAGCAACCGATCCTGCGCGCGCGCGAGCTGCGCGAAGCGGGTGTCGATGGAAAAACCATAGCCCGGGCGGTCGACGATGGAGAGATCAACCGCATCTCGCGCGGGCTCTACCAGACCGCCGACGCAGACATCGATGCCGACCAATCGCTCGCTGAAATTGCAAAACGCATCCCCAATGGCGTGATCGCCATGTTCTCAGCGCTCGCCTTTCATGAACTGACCGATCAGATGCCGCGCAAAGTGTGGGTTGCTATCGGCAGCAGCGACTGGTCTCCCGCCCCCTCCTATCCCCCTACACGCACTGTTCGATTTAGCGATTCCTATCACCAGCAAGGGATCGAGCATCACAAGGTCTCCGGCGTATCCGTTCCGATATATTCTGTGCCGAAGACGCTTGCCGATATGTTTCGAAACCCAAAGCTCGTCGATCGATCAGTCGCAATTGAGGGACTGAGGGCCGCGCTTGAACAGCGCAAGGCCACACCGGCTGAAATCTCTCAGGCCGCGATTGAAGGCGGAGCCTGGAGCACGATGAAGCCTTATCTCGAGGCGCTGACCTCGAATGGGTGAGAAGCCCATCAATCTGGCAAAATCGGTCAAAGACCGGCTGCTCAACATCGCACGTGCGAACGGCCGGGTGTTTGAAGTTGTCCTCGTTCGCTTTGCGCTCGAACGCCTGCTTTATCGCCTGTCGCAGTCCGCCCATCGTGATCGATTCGTCCTCAAAGGCGGAATGCTGGTTACCGTCTGGCTGGAAAGCGAAAGCCGCGAAACCCGCGATGCCGACTTCCTGGGTCATGGCGATGAAGGCCCCAAGCAACTCGTTGCGGACTTTCGGGAGATCATGAGCATCGCGGTTGAGGATGGCATAGAATTCGATCTCGACGCTCTGAAAGCCAATCCCATCAGAGAAGAGATGGAATATGGTGGGACGAGGCTCAAGACCTTCGCCTATCTCGAGCGAACGAGGATCCCGGTCACCATCGACATCGGATTTGGTGACGCCCTTGCCCACCCATCCCATGAACTCACCTACCCGACATTGCTCGATCTTCCACCGCCCGACATTCGCGCCTATCCGCCTGCCACAGTGATAGCCGAGAAATTTCAGGCGATGGTTCAGCTGGGCATCGCGAACGGACGTATGAAGGATTATTACGACCTCTGGGCGATGCCCCAGGCCCTCGACGTCTCGGACGACGAGCTCGACGCTGCCATAGCGGCGACATTCGCACGCAGAGGAACTGAGATTCCAATCGATCGCCCGCCCGGCCTGTCGGAAGAGATGGCGCAGGATGGTACCAAGCAAGGCCAATGGGCCGCATACGCCGAGTCAATCGACCTGGAAAAAGTCAGCCTTGAGGAAGTGATCGAAACCATCTGGTCGATGGTCGGATCCGCTTGCAAGCGGATCGCGCAATCGAAGTAGCTTGTATGGTTTGTCCGCTGTTGGGCCGGTAGCGGACTGTCGGCTTCAGACGCGATTGTAGCCAAAGCCGACCTTCACCTGGCTCACGGGTATGATCAGAGCGAATGCGGTTCACCGATTATGGCCTACCTACATGCTCTCGGGACCCTAAATTCTGTCCGAGCGTCTTTCATCCTAGATTGCGATCGCTTTCTGCTCATTGCGTCGGTTTGCAGGACACCAATGACTGTTGTGAGCATGCAATTGCTGATCTAACCACACGCTCACGGGAGACGGATGCTGCACGATTGGTTGCCCTATTGCGGAAAAGCTCCAGATCCTGGGGGCTGGTTAACCAATTGGAATTTCGCACCCGAATTGGTCGCCTGCCTTCTGGTCGTGGTAGGGGGCGCATATTGGCAACGCGAAAGTCTGAGAGCCACGCCGACATACGCAATCCTGATCGTCTTCTGCCTTCTCTACATCAGCCCCTTCTGCGCGCTCGGATCCGCATTGTTCACAGTTCGCATCATCCACGATGTCATACTCGCAGCGGTCTTCGCCCCACTGCTCATTGCGGCCTTTCGGCTCGAGGACAAGAGCTTGCCCGGGACGTTGACCGTATGGACTGCGGTACATGCCATCACCTTCCTGGCCTGGCATGCACCTCCATTGTACGAACTCGCGATGCGTAGCGACGCGGTTTTCTGGCTCATGCAAATCAGCATTGTCGCCACGGCAGCAGCATGGTGGGTCAAGGTCATTCGATCGCCGTCTCCAGCTGCCGCGACAGGGCTGTTGGCGACGATGGTCGCAATGGGGGCACTTGGCGCGCTACTTACCTTTGCGCACCGTGCGTATTATGCCCCACATTGGCTAACGACCCGCTTGTGGGGTCTCTCGCCAATAGAGGATCAGCAGATTGCGGGTATCATTATGTGGGCCCCCGCGAGCCTGGTCTATCTAATCGCTGCATTGACGATACTCTATCGATCGCTTGGTAACAGAGCGGCTGCATGAGGCTTCATGACCTGATCCGAAGATGGGCGGTCAGTTATACCGAGCATGGAAAGTATTCTCCGGTCGGTGTCTGGTTTCACTGGATAATGGCAGGGTTGGTTCTCTTTCAGCTCGGCTCAGGCTGGATGATGTTGCGCTATCCCGTCGGGGCAAGCAAGCTTGCCACCTACGAATTGCATAGCGAGCTGGGGCTGACCATCCTGTTCCTCGCCATCTTAAGGTTTGGCTGGCGCCTTTTTGTCCCCGATCCGGTCAACGACGCCGATGCGCCAGGCTGGCAGAGCACGGCAGCACATATCACACAGTACCTTTTCTATGGCCTGTTCGCGCTACTTCCGCTGAGCGGATGGGCGATGTGGTCGGCGATACAGCCGGTGCAGCCTCTGCGGCTTGCCGGATTGGTCGCTATACCCCCGATGCCCTTTCATACACTCTCCCCAGCGTGGCAGTATCAGGTACTCGACTGGGCGGAGAGCCTTCATGTGCTAGGCGTTATCGGCCTCGCATTGCTGGTGCCGCTGCATGTCATTGCGGCATTGAAACACCATTTCTGGGATCGCGATGATACAGTCAGGGGCATTCTTCCGGAAATCCGAGACGACGAGACGGCTCCGGACCATACGCAATATACGCCGCGAGTGGGCTAATTTCGCTCTCTTGCAGCTTGCTGGCCGCATCGTGCATGACGTTTAGTGCATCGCCGTATCGCTCACCGTTGCGCCAGCGGCGCAATTGTTCGGCGTGGTACTCAGCGCTTTGACCGATCAGGGGTGGGTTGCCGCCACCCGAGCCCAGACCGGTTTCCCCATGGCAAGATGCGCAGGACGATAGAGCGCGTTCGGGTAAGCCTGCATGGTAGATCTCGTATGCTTTCGCAATTTCGCACGAGGGTTCAGTCAAAGTCGTGCTTCCCTCCATGCCCTCGGGAAAGTCCATGGCCGCGTAATAGGCTGACACAGCCAACCGCTCCTCGGAATTTAGACGGCCTGCAAGCCAAGTCATTTGGGGATGGCTACGTTGGCCGTCCGCGTAAAAGCCCAGCTGCCGCACAAGATATCCCGTATCCATGCCCGCTATTCTCGGCACCAACGCTCCGTCGCCGCCGCCGTCCAGCCCATGACAAGTGTGGCAAGCGGCCTGCGGACCCGCGTCCCCGCCTGATAAGGCAATCAATTCGCCGGTGTCGTCGAATGGATCGTCGATCGGGGCAGGAGTGCATGACGCCAGCGCCATAGCAAAGGCGGCGACGGACAGGTTAGAGCGGAAAAGCATCGTCTGGCGGGAACGAAGCATGCAATTGTCCGGTTCCCATGGGAATGGGGAGTGTGGAGCATCGGAATTGGAAAGCCATCGTGGCCGGCGTAGCCTTAGCCGCTTGTGCAGCGCTTGCCGCATGCAAGGACCCGGTCGAGACGCGGCGAGAGCCGGCTATCGGACCGAAGGATCGCGGCTTAATAGCAATCAAGCGCGCAGGCTGTGGATCTTGCCACGAAATTCCCGGGCTGGACTGGCCATCCGGGCGCTTGGGACCATCGCTTGATGGCTTCGACGATGTCGGCTTGATAGCTGGCCAATTGCCGAACCGGCCGGACGTATTGGCGGCCTTCATCCGCAACGCACCTTCCGTGAAGGAGGGCTCTTCCATGCCGCCAATGCCAATTAGCGAGGCTGAGGCGGCAGATATCGCAGCCTATTTGTATGGTCTCGACCATGATTGACGCACTTTGGGGTTGGCCACCTCCGGTACTCGACCCGGCAGGTCCGTATTCAGGCAAAGTTACAACCCTGGCCTGGTCGCTTTTCGGTTTGGGCGCTTTCGTCACATTGGTCGTGGTGTTTGCTCTTTGGGTCGCCATCAAGGGACCAGACAAGTGGAAAGCGAAGCTAGGAGGCGAACGCGCGATCTTGCTCGGCGGGGTGGCCTTTCCGGGCGTCGTATTGACCGCGCTACTGGTGTGGGGACTCACACTTACGGCCAGCCTGACAGAGCCGATCCACGGGGACGAGATGCGTATTCGCGTTACCGGTGAAATGTGGTGGTTCCGTGTGCAATATCTGGACCCATCGGGCGCGGTTGTGATGGAAGATGCGAATGAGATTCACATTCCCGTCGGACGTCCGGTGGTGCTCGAACTGGAATCCGCCGATGTGATTCACAGCTTTTGGGTGCCGCATCTATCGGGAAAGAAGGACATGATCCCCGGGCGACGCACACTGCTGCGGATCGAAGCCGATCGCCCAGGAGAATTCGGCGGGGTGTGCGCGGAGTATTGCGGGCGGCAACATGCGCTGATGGGCTTCGTTGCCGTAGCGCATGAGGACGACGATTTTCGAGAATGGTATGCCGAGCGGAATGAGCGCCTCGTTTCAGCGGGCCTCGACATAACGCGGCAAGTAGAATCATCGTCCGGATCAGGGACGCAGGGTTCGGAGCGATCAACAGTTACGCGTACGGGTGCGGGCGCTAACACAAATTCCGGTCAGCAGTCCGGAAGAACACTATTCATGCAGTCCGGGTGTGCTGCCTGCCATCGTGTCGCAGGGACTGAGGCAAACGGCCTCGCTGGCCCGGACCTCACCCATGTTGGGTCGCGCCGGACGCTGGGAGCGGGTATTTTGCCGAACAACCGCGGGACGCTGATTGGTTGGATCGGCGACAGCCAATCGCTCAAGCCTGGCAATCGCATGCCGAGCTATGACATGCTCAATGCCGACGAGCTCGAAGCTATCGCCATCTGGCTCGAGCAGCAGAAATGAGATCCGAGACGGGTTTCGATTATTCGCTCTATGAGCGCTTCCCCACCGAGAAGCGTCCCGATAGCGAAGTCGAAGAATTGAACCGCATCTGGCGCGCGCCCAAGGGGTGGGCACGTCTTACCGCGGTCAATAACAACTACGTTGGCTTCTGGTACGTCGTCACTGCTTTCGGCTTCTTCTTAGCAGCAGGAATTCTGGCGCTGGGCATGCGTGTGCAACTCGCCGCTCCGATGCAGGATTTCCTCGGCGTCGATACCTATAACCAGTTCTTCACCATGCACGGAACGGTGATGATGTTCCTGTTTGCCGTGCCAATGGTGGAGGCGATCGGGATCATGCTTTTGCCGCAGATGCTGGCGGCACGCGATCTACCGTTTCCCAGGCTGTCAGCATTCGCCTTCTGGGCCTATTTCGTAGGCGGAACGATGTTTTTTCTCTCGCTGTTCGTGGGGTTGGCGCCCGACGGCGGCTGGTTCATGTATCCCCCGCTGACGAGCATCGCCTTCAGTCCCGGTATCAATACAGACTTCTGGTTGCTCGGCATCGGCTTCATCGAGATCTCGGCCATTGCCGGAGCGATCGAGATCATCGTGGGTGTGCTGCGCACCCGCGCGCCGGGGATGACCCTCGACAAGATGCCGATGTTTGCGTGGGCCATGCTGGTGTTCGCGGTAATGATCGTGGTCGCTTTCCCCAGTGTGATCCTGTGCACGATGCTGCTGGAGATCGAACGAGCTTTCAATTGGCCTTTCTTCGATGCGCTACGCGGCGGCGATCCCATGCTGTGGCAACACCTCTTCTGGTTTTTCGGCCATCCAGAAGTCTACATTATCTTTATCCCAGCCGCGGGTCTGATGAGCATGATGGTGGCCGCAGTCGCCAAGGTGCCGCTCGTTGGGTACCGCCTCAACGTTCTGGCGCTGGTCGCTACCGGCTTCATCAGCTTCGGCGTCTGGGCGCATCACATGTTCACTACCGACATGCCGCGCGTCTCGGCAGGCTATTTCTCCGCCGCCAGCATGGCGGTCAGCCTGCCGGCCGGCATCCAGGTGTTCTGCTGGATTGCGACGCTTGCCAGCGGCAAGATAAGATGGACCACGCCTGCGCTATTCGTAGTCGGCAGCGTAGTGATTTTCACGATGGGTGGGTTGACCGGCGTTATGGTGGGCATGGTGCCCTTCGACTGGCAGGCGCATGACACCTATTTCATCGTCGCCCACCTCCATTACGTGCTGATGGGCGGCATGGTTTTCCCGATGTTCGCCGCGTTCTACCACTGGCACGGCATGACTAGCAGCCGGGCGCTATCTGAGCGTGTCGGGAAGTGGGTCTTCGGGCTGATGTTCGCGGGTCTTCACATCACTTTCTTCCCCATGCACCTGACCGGCTTGATGGGTATGCCGCGCAGGGTCTATACCTATTTGCCCGGGCGCGATCTCGATCTGCTCAATCTGGTGTCCACCATCGGCGCTTTCGTGATGGCCGCTGGGATACTCCTTTTCCTGTTCGATCTCGCGCGCCGCTTTCGTTTCACGGTTCATGACGATGCAGGCAATATCTACGGGGGCGGTACGCTCGAATGGCTTCCCACCGGTTTGTACTCCACTCGCTCGATCCCGCTGGTTACGTCTCGCGAGCCTTTATGGGATCGCCCCCAAATCTCGAAGGAAGTCGAAGAAGGGCGCTATTTCCTCCCGAACTCTGCCACTGGTCAGCGCGAGACGTTGATCACCTCGACCGTGATGGCTGAACCACAGTACGTTCAACTCATGCCCGGCCCGTCGCCATGGCCATTGTCAGCAGCTGTGTTCACCGCTCTCTTTTTCCTCTCGCTGACGGTGCAGGGCTACGCCTTTGCAGTGTTTTGCGGGATTGTAGCAGTGCTAAGTACGCTTCGATGGCTTTGGGAAACCGACCGTCCCATCAAACAGGAAAGCGCCGACATCGGCGGCGGTATCGAAGTTCCGATCGCCATCACCGGGCCGAAAAGCCACGGCTGGTGGGCGTTGAACACTTTGATGGTCGTAATCGGCATGATCGGCTTCATGGCCGTGTTCGCCTACCTCTATCTCTATGGCATCAATCCCGAAGTCTGGAGTGCGCCTCCGCCGCTCGGCGCAACTGCAATCATTGTCGGGATAGAAGCGGCGGCGCTTCTTGCGGCCTGGGGCGGGCGTCGGTTTCTCGCATCGAAAGAAGGGCGGCTTGCCGAAGACCTGCCCTGGATGCTGGAGGCACTTGCTGCGACCCTGCTGGTCGGAGCCTTATACCTCGATGTGACTGGATGGCTCGCGACGGGTCTTGAACCCACCGCGAATGGGATGGGTGCGACTGTTTTTATGCTTTCGGTGCTTCAGGGACAGGTGGTCGTGGTCGCTGTCATCATGGCCACCTATCTCGCTTTTCGCGAAGCGCGGGGAATCATGACCACTCCGACAAACGTCACCATGGATATTGTCGCACGTTTCATAATGTTCTGCGCGCTGCAGGGCATGGTCTTTACTCTCTTGCCGAGGGTGTTCCCCGGTGTCTGAAGCAAAGAACAGCGAGATTGGCGAGCCCATCGACCGTCCTTCGATCTATCGCACGCTTCTGATCGCCTTCGTGATCTGGTCGGCGCATTTCGCTATCAGCTACACCGGAGTGCTGGTTTTCCCCGATGACGGGATCGCGCGGATCATCGCGATAGGAGCTGGTCTCATCGCAATCGCCGCATTGCTGGGACAAGTCCTGAGGCTACGTGCTCCACGCTCGCCGCTCGCTCTCGGCGCCCTCGGTCTGGCTGGGGCGGGTGTAATCTTCGGCACCTTCCCCGCGATTGTTGGTTAGTCAGAGTGGCAAAGCCGGAAGAGGAGATTGCCCGCATGGATCGCACAGTCACTAATTCTCGTTCTTTTGCAAATCCCTTGCACGCGATACTGCTCGCCTTTCCCGTGGCGCTTTATCCTGCCGCTCTACTTACCGATATAACCTATCTGAATACGGCGGAGATCCAGTGGTCCAACTTCTCGTCCTGGCTCATTGCCGGGGCAGACCTGTTCGCTGGCCTGGTCCTCGCCTCGGCACTGCTCGCCCTCTTCTTCGGACGAGCTCGACACGCGAAAGGTCGCGGTACGCTCTATCTGATTGTCATCGCCGCAATGTTCGGTCTCGGTGTGCTGAATGCTTTCCAGCATGCTCGTGATGGCTGGCATTCCGTCGGCACTTTGGGCCTCGTGCTTTCGATACTGTGCTCGATCCTGGCCTTGATCGCAGCGTTTGTCGCCTACAGCACCCAGACGGTGGAGAAACGTGCATGAACCGCCTAGCCTATCTCGTCTTGCCGCTTACTTTCGCGCTTGCCGCGTGCCAGGTCAGCAGCGATCCCGATCTCGATCAGACTGGCGAGCGTCCCGAGCTTCCCGAACAGAACGATGCTCTCGTGCCGGCGATGGAAATTCCGACGCCGGAAGGATGGGGGGACGAACTACCCATCGTACCCGAGGGGTACACTGTTTCCGCCATTGCACAGGATCTGAAGATTCCACGGCAGACGCTCGTGCTGCCCAATGGGGACATTCTGGTCGCCGAGGGTTCTGGCGGCAAGGCGCCAAAGTTGAGGCCCAAGGATGTTATCGCAGGCTGGATAAAGAAGCGCGGCAAAAGCCCGGTCGAAGGCGGAGACCGGATAACGCTGCTGCGCGATGAGGACGGAGATGGGCAGACCGATCTCCAGACTACTTTTATCGAGGGTCTCGATGCACCCTACGGCTTAGCTTTCGTTGATGGCACGCTCTACGTAGCCAATCAGGGAAATCTGGTAAGCTTTGAATATTCCGAGGGAGCGACCAGTATCGCGGGATCTGGCACCGAAGTTACAAAGCTCCCTGCCAAGATCAATCACCATTGGACGAAGGCGATGACCGCCAGCCCCGATGGCTCGAAGTTATATGTAGGCATTGGCTCGAACAGTAATGTCGGCGAACGCGGCATGGATGTGGAAGAGGACCGTGCGGTCATATGGGAAATAGACCGCGAAACGGGCGCCAGCCGGATTTTTGCCTCCGGCATCCGCAACCCCACAGCACTCGCTTTTGACCCGTGGAACGAGCAGCTTTGGGCGGTCGTCAACGAGCGTGACGAACTTGGACCGCAACTCGTGCCTGATTACCTGACTTCCGTGCGCGACGGTGCCTTTTATGGCTGGCCCTACAGTTACTACGGTCAAAACGTCGATCCGAGGATCAAGCCGGCGAGGCCCGACCTGGTCAAAAAGGCCGTAGTGCCTGACTACGCGCTGGGCTCACATGTTGCCGCACTTGGTGTCGATTTCACAACCGACGGTGGCTTGGGTGGCCGGTTCGGCGAAGGTGCTTTCGTCGGGATGCACGGAAGCTGGAACCGCGCCGATCCGTCGGGCTACAAGGTCGTCTTTGTGCCCTTCCGTGGTGGACGCCCGGATGGGCGGCCGATCGACCTGCTCACAGGTTTCTTGAAAGACGGGCATGCGAGGGGGCGTCCGGTGGGCGTGACATACGACGAGGCGCGTGGCGTATTATATGTCGCGGATGATGTGTCGAACACCGTTTGGCGTATCGCCCCACGCGGTGCAGTACGCCGCGCTTCCCCGCAGGACAGGACCCAGGTGCTTGGCGGGGCACGGCCGCCGTCCACAACGTCCACCACGAGGTAATCCGGTTTAGTAGCGCCGCCTGAAATCGGGATGCTGCTTGTGTACGTCGGATGCGCGTCCTTGGTTTAAATGTCAGATCGTACGCTCAACAGCTTTCTCGGAATTGACCAGATCGGAACATCCGCGCGGACAGCCCAGTTACTTAACCATGCTTGGATTTCTTCGCATTGACCGAAATTTGGTGGTGTTGATCGCCACCGCGCTTCTCTGTGTTCCCTCGGTATCGCCGGCCCAGTCAACAACCGATACCGAAGCGGGTATCGAGACGACACAAAGCGAAAGTCTTGATCTGAAAATCCCACCCTCGGTGCCGGAAACGGCATTTTCTGGCGCTCGTTCGCGCGTAGTGCTTGCCGCGCAGGTTATGCTCGATCGAAGCCGCCATTCGCCCGGCGTGATCGATGGTTACATGGGCGGCAACACGATGCGGGCGATCCAGCATTTCCGACGCGCCCGCGGGCTTCCTGCTGAGGGAGGCCTCGATCCGCAGCTGATGCGATCACTGATAAAGTCGCAGAGCGGTGAGATTTTCCAGACCTACACGATCACGCGCGACGACGTGGACGGACCGTTCTTTCGTGTTCCCGACGCTATGTCGGCAATGGCAGCGCTGGAACGTGTTGGCTGGACCTCGCCGCAGGAGCTGATCGCAGACCGGTTCCATATGGATCAGGACCTGCTTCGGGCGCTCAATCCCGAGGCCGATTTCAGCCGCGTGGGGACGCGGATCACTATTGTTGCGCATCGAGAGGAAACACTTCCTTCGCAGGTCGCCCGGATTGAGGTCCGCAAGTCGGACAATTCGGTCGTCGCTTTCGACGAGCGGGGCAATATCCTTGCCAGTTATCCCGCGACGGTGGGCAGCGCGCAATTTCCCAGCCCCTCCGGTTCGATGGAGGTGGTCGCGGTAGCGCCCGATGCAAACTATACCTTCGATCCGAGCGGGCGCGAATGGGGTCCCGACGAAACGCTGATCGTCCCGCCCGGGCCGAACAATCCGGTGGGCGGCATTTGGATCGATCTGAGCAAACCCGGATATGGCATCCACGGATCGCCCGACCCGCAACTGATCGGCAAGACCGCCAGCCATGGCTGCGTAAGGCTTACCAACTGGGATGCGAAGGAACTGGCGGATGCGGTGCGCCAGGGGACGCGCGTGGTGTTCGCCAACCAGGCTGGAGGTGCATCGTGAGCGGCACCGACTATGCTGACCGGCGCCAGTTGATCAACCGCAACCAGATTGCCGCGCGCGGCTTTCGCGACGAGGCGTTTCTGTCCGCCTTTGCCAAAGCCCCGCGCGAGACCTACGTCGATCACCGGATGGATGCGGGGGAAGTCGGGGCAGACGACCGATTGCTCGAGGTCGGGGCGGTAACGGGTTATGCCGCAGCCGTCCTCTCCCGCCCTGCTGGGCAGGTCCATGCGATCAAGTGGCACGAGGCGCTGGCAAGGCAGGCGGCGGCGCGGATTAGGGAGTTGGCCTACGACGATTGCGAGATCATTACGGGAGATGGTCTGAAGGGTCTGCCGAACGAGGCGCCCTTCGACGCGATTTTGGTGGCGGTGCGGTTCGATAGCGTGCCGGACGCGCTCAAGCGGTGATCCGCTGACAGTATGGAGTCTTCTGGCCTTCTTGCGGTACTCGCTCTCGCGCTGCTGCCTTCGCTGGGTAATCTTCTTGGCGTTGCGCTGGCCGAGTGGCGCAAGCCGCCCGAATGGCTGGTCGGCGGCGCGCTCCATGCCGCTGCTGGGATCGCCACCGCGGTTGCCGCAATTGAGCTCATCCCGCGTTCGCAGGAGCGGATCGAGACCTGGCTGTTGGTCGTGGCGCTGATCGTCGGGGCAATCTGCTCCGCAAGTATCGCCAAAGCCACACGAAAGATCCGCGACCGAATTGGTAGCGCCGCAGGCCGTGCGACCACTTGGGGGGCCTATGCCGCAGTGGGCGTTGACTTGCTGACCGATGGACTGATGACCGGCGGCGGGGGAGCGGTGGCGCGCGAACTGGGGCTGCTGCTGGCCCTGTCTCAAGTGGCGGGCAACTTGCCGGGTGGCTTCGCCATCGCTGCGAATTTCCGCTCGGCAAAGATTACGCGCAGGCACCGGCTAAGCGCGCTGGCGATCTATCCGCTGCTTCCGGTGATCGGTGCGTTCGCGGGGTATACCGTGTTGGCCGGAGCGGGGGATGTGCTGACGGGCTTCGTGCTCGCTGTGTTCGCGGGCCTGCTACTGACCGCGACGATCGAGGATATCGTGCCCGAAGCCGACCAGCCCAAGGCTAAGCGCCGTATATCGAGCCCGTCCTTCGCACTGGGCTTCGGAGCACTCCTGTTGACCTCGGCTTATCTTGGACAGTGACATGAGCCTTGCTGGCTTGTCTCTGTTCGCGCTCGTCCCGCTGTTCCTGACCGGAGCCGTGCTCGTCTGGTTCGCCGGAGCACGGCTGGCGGGCTATGCCGACACGATATCGCAGCGGAGTGGCATCGGACAGGCGACTATCGGCGTCATCTTGCTGGGCGCGGTGACTTCGTTGCCCGAAATCACCACCACCAGCGTTGCGGTAATCTCCGACAATCCGCGCATGGCGGTCAATAATCTCGTCGGCGGGGTCGCCTTTCAGGTGGTCGTCATCGCGCTGGCTGATCTGTTCGTGGGCAAAAATGCGCTGACCAGTATGGTGCCGGGGCCGCGCGTTATGCTCAACGCGGCAGTCAGCATCGTGCTTCTGGTGCTCGTGGCGCTGGGCGTGATGGTGGGCGACTGGGAATTATGGGGTATCGGGGTCGGCTTCTTCCCGGTGCTGATCGCCACAATCTATCTTTTGTGCCTCTGGCGGTTAGGGAGGAGCGTCTCTTCGAGAGGCTGGACGCCGGAAGCCTTGCCGGAGGTGGATCGACAAGAAGAAGCTCCTTCCGAGCTTTCCAATATCCGACTTGTCGGCGTCACCGTGACAGCAGCCGTGCTGATTTGTGCAGGCGGCACACTCGTGACATTGGCGGCGGAGGGGATGGCCGAACAAACGGGTACCGATACCGGAGTGATGGGCCTGACCCTACTCGCCTTCGCCACGTCACTGCCCGAACTCAGCACGGCAATTGCCGCGGTTCGCATCCGCCGTGTGGAATTGGCTATTGGCGATATATTGGGCGGAAACATGTTCGATGTGACGCTGATCCTGCTGATCGATATCTTGGCGGCGGGTCCGCTCGTACTCAATCAGGTCGATCGCAGCGCGATGGTGGCCGCGCTCCTCGGCATATTGCTGACCATGCTGGTCCTGATCGGCCTGCTCGAACGGCGGGACAAGGCCATGCTCCGCATGGGCTACGATTCAATCGCCGTGCTTGTCGCCTATTGTGCGGGAATGGCGGCGATCCTGGGCGGCGCCTTTGCCGAATGACTTTCCGACGATTATGGGGTAGAGACCTGCTGTCCAATCCCGTGGCGGAGAAGGCGATGCCAAAGATGTCGATCGACAGCCACGAGGCCGCTACGGGTGAACTGCATCGCGTCCGGGCCGGTTTGGAGACCGCTTATTCCCTCGACGATGCCGGAAGAGGATGTTGCTGAATTCGGCAAGGATTATCCGCTTGGCCGCCCCGCGCAGCCCGCCGAACTTGCGCCGCCATACGTCATGCTGGCGAGCGATGACGCAAGCTACATTTCGGGAGCTACAATCACCGTTACGAGCGGCAAACCAATGATGTGATCATTCGACTCTCTGATATCCGGAATGGGGGCAAGAACTGAGCCTCCGCTAAAGGGCTGTAACCGCGGTCGCGGCCGGAATGACAGTTGCAAAAGGGCCCGACAGTCAAGCCGGGCCCCCCAATGCTCATAGTGCTAAGCTACCTGCGCTGTTTCATAGTATTTGTGAACGCCAGACCGGAAATTATCGTCGTAGGCCTTGTGTCGTTCCTCGGAAGTGAAGCGCGGCCCTTCGCGAAGGGCATCTTCGTCGATGTTAAGGTGGTAGCCACCAAGGTCGGTATCGTAATCGAGCTTCGACCAAGGGACGCAGTGCTTCTCATCACCCATTCCCAGGAAACCGCCGACCGACAAAACTGCCTCTGTTGCCTGTCCACCGCGCTTCTCGATCAATACGTAATCTACGTGGCCGATGTTTTTCCCGCCGCGATCAAAGACGGCTGTACCTTCGACGCGATCACTCGAAATAACAGCGGAATTTTTTTCTGCTTCAGTATGCATTTTGCCACTCCTTTGCTGAAACACACCAGACTACCCGAAAGCACATCGAGAACGGGCCGGTGCTACGGCAAAAAATGCCTTCGATTGAATCTTGATCCGGAACTCGTGGACCCTGTCAGACAGGACGTTCAACAAGTGGGCTAAGAGGGGTACTGTGTGTTTACTTGCGGCTCGCTCTTGATCATGTGCGACCAATGGTTCCCGTCATGCGACCGTTTAACAGCCATTGCCGTTGCCGTAGTGAGTGCAGATGATATTCTAAGCTCGGCCGTTGAGGCGGGGAAACGGTGCGCCAGGGGCGTGGATTTCGTTTCGTCGCCGGAAAGCGGATATTTAAAAGGCAAGGACGGGGACCGGAAATCAATTTCAGAAGTGAGGTTGCTTATGAGTCACTACGTTCTGCATTCTTGGGACCAACGTTCTGCGGCACGCGAAGAGATCGCTTTCGATAGCGTTTCAATTGCTGGGGCGCTGGACAAGGCGAAGAAGGTTGCGCGCGGGACCAAGGCCGACCTTTACGAAAACGGAAGACCTGTCTGCTCTATGGAACTGGTCGGCAAAACGGGGGTCTGGCTGATAGGTAAGCCAAACGAAAGCACGGAAGATTAATCAGGAAGCACTGAGCGCATCGCTGTGATCGGGCTCATATGCGCGTACTTTTCGCCTAGCCGATAAGCGTCGAAAGCGTGCGCCCATAAAATATCTTTTGGTGCCTGTCGGACCATGATTCTTTAGACGCTTTGTCGTCATGCAATATCTGCAGTTTGATCGGACGCTACGATTGAGGAACGGTAGATGACCCCCGAGTTCGCTAAGCTATCCTCCTTGCGGACCAGAGCCAGCATCTGCTTAACGCCCGTATCGGCAATGCGGCGCGCGGCGTTGTGCGAATTGATGATCGCCTCCACCTCGATCCCGTTCATCAGGATCACGCGGCATCTCGTATAGGGATGGACCTCGCGGGTGTCGAAAGGTTTGCTCGTCAATTCCGACCAATTGCGGAACTGACGGTCGATCGGAATGCCTTTTTCTGTAAGTGGATTGAAAGACAAGGGCATCTCCTGAACCTAGTGTTGCAGGTTCGGACGAATGCAGAATCAATTTCAATTAGATCGATAGGTTCCGCCCAAGCTCTGCTTTTGACGATAAGAAATGTTATCTAACACGCTCACATTATTATGAAAAGTCGAGAAACCCGCGGAACAAGGGAAGGCTGGAACAAACTCGAACGTCCGGCGCTCACGGAGTATGACCACGACGAACTTCAGCCAATTGCTACTAGTGGCGCTTGATGACCTGCGGGAGGGCCGTCGCTCACTTGCGTGCAGGATGCAGAAAGTTGCTGTCGCAACAAACGATGCCGTTACGAGAGAGACCTTCCGTACTTTGATTACTCGGTCCAATGAAGAAGCAAACATCCTCGGCCAGATGCTGGGTGATCCTGATGGGAAACCTAATCTCTGGGCAAATGGCATAATGGACGATGCATTGCGCGACGTAGCGTCGACAGCGCAGGGACGGGTGCGAGACGTCGCCGTAATTGGAGCGATCCGCAAATTTCTGGCTGCTGACATCGTGTCGCTGGAAACGGCCATTGCGCTCGATCAGTACGAAGGGGCCGCGAAAAACCAAGCGTTAAATGCGTTTCGCCAGCAAGCTCGGGATACGGACCATCTGCTCCGTGAGCGCTTGGCGGAATTAACCCGGTCGCTTGCTGGGGAATGAGGTAAAGCCTCTTGGCATCTTCACCGAAACCATGCTCTAGCTCGTGCAGCACTGCAGGACAAAGAACGCGTTGAACTCGGCCGAGCGTCTCACGATCGCTGGATTTCTCGCCACTGCAATCGGCTTCGGTCCCGCGAGAGTCGGTCTAGGTCTCTTCATGCCCCAGTTCGCCGATGAGTTCGGCCTTTCGGTGGCCGATGGCGGGCATATCGCGAGTATCGCATTTTCCGCCTTTATGGTGGCTTTGCCAATAACTGCTATCTTTGTTTTTCGGCTCGGACCTCGCACTCCTGTCATTCTGGCCTGCCTGATGGCGTGCGCGGGATCAGTGCTGGTAGCTACTGCATCGAATGCGACAATGCTGACCGCAGGGATAGTCATCGCGGGATCCAGCGCAGGCCTGTGTTGGACCCCGTTCAACGATGCCGCGCGCCACAGTTTAACCGAAGATCGGCGAAATACGGCCCTCTCGATAATCGCGACAGGAACGGCCACCGGCGTAGTAATTGCAGGCGTTCTCTCATTATTTACAGGGATGGGCGCAATCCACTGGCGACACGCTTGGTGGGCCTTCGCCGGCATCGCCCTCTTAGCGGCAATCGTGGCGTGGTTCGGGACCCCGAAGCTCGAACAGAGGCAATCGATGAAGGGGTTCGCCCTTTCGCATTTCTATGGCCGCAAGGCTTGGCCGCTCCACACCCTCGCTTTGGTTTTCGGCGCGACTAACGCGGTCTTCATTACCTTCGCGGCGAAGCGCATAGCCGATACGGGAGGGCTGCCTAGCCTGGTATCGGACGGCGCTTCGGCCGTGGTCTTCATCAGTTACGGTATCCTGGGCTTAGTCGGCGTAGCGGCGGGGCGTCTGGTAGACCGGTTCGGTCTGAGCGGCGTGCTGCGCGTGATTTTCGCGGCTGCCGCCCTCTCGATGGTCCTCATCGCGTTCGCACCCAATGACTGGATCACCGTGATAACCGCAAGCGCATTTCACGGAGCAGCGCTCATGGTCGTCAGCGCGGTGATCTCTTTCTGGAGCCTGAGATTGTTCCCCGGATGGAGCACGACCGGATTCACTGCGGCCCTCATGGCGCTAGCGATCGGGAGCTTGATCGGACCGACTCTCGTGAGCGGAATAGCCGAAAAAATGGGAGGACAGGCGATGTTCGCCATCGCGGCGGTTCCGTCAGTCGTGATTGCTCTTTGGCCCGGGCGTTTGCCCGCCTTGCCGACCATCCGTTCAAGCCCGGCAGGCGATTGCGACCTCGCAACTGCGTCTGACAGATAAACCCGGCCTGAAATTTCACCGAAGAAAGCTCGGTAAAATTGGTCGCAACCCACCAACGCCTCGCCGAGAACGTCCGGAACGGTTTGAGAGGGAATTCGCTGCGTCATCATGTCGCGGAGAAAATCTATGTCTCAAAATTCGAAAATCGGCGCCGGATTGGGCGGCGTCGTTCTTACTGCCGGAGCGATCGCATTCGGAGCGTTCCTGTCCAACAGGCACCAAAATCGCGGATATGGCGATGCCGCCAACCATACCAAACGCCAGCCTGAAGGCGACACCGCGCAGGTCGGCCGATCAGTAACCATCCGCAAGCCGCGAGCCGAAATGTTCGCGTTCTGGTCGGACTTCTCCAACCTGCCGCAATTCATGGAGAATGTGGAAGCGATCGAAGCCGGCGCAGACGGGGTTTCAACCTGGCGGATCAAGGCCCCCGCGGGCCAGACGGTCGCGGTGAAAACCGAAATCGCCAGCAAGAAGCAGGACGAGGTGATCGCCTGGCGCTCGGTCGAGGATTCCGAGATCGAGACCAGCGGCGAGGTTCGCTTCGAGGATGCACCGGGCGAGCGCGGAACCAGGGTCAGCCTGGTGATGGCCTACGACCCGCCCGCAGGCGCGCTCGGCCGAGCGGTGGCGAAGCTGTTCCTGCGCGAGCCGCAGGTTCAGGCCCGGCATGATCTGAAGCGTTTCAAGATGCTCATGGAAACCGGAGAAATAGCGACATCGGCGCGAACGCGGGACGAAACCCGTGCAGCCAAGCAGGAGAACGGATGATGCGAGCACTTACCTGGCATGGAACCAACGACGTTCGCGTGGACACGGTCAGCGATCCGGAAATTATCAATCCCCGCGATGCGATCATCAAGATCACCAGCACGGCCATCTGCGGGTCCGACCTTCACCTATACGATGGCGTCATTCCCGGCGTGGCGCCGGGCGATGTGCTGGGCCATGAATTCATGGGCGAAGTCGTCGAGACGGGGTCTGCGAGCGATCTGAAGAAAGGGCAGCGCGTCGTCGTGCCCTTCACGATCAGCTGCGGCGGCTGTTTCCATTGCAAGCAGCAGCAATATTCGGCCTGCGACAATTCCAACCCGGCTGAAAAGCAGGATATGTCGGCGACGCTCTACGGCCAGCCGATGGCCGCGCTGTTCGGCTATTCGCACCTGACCGGCGGCTATTCCGGCGGACAGGCCGAATACGCCCGCGTGCCCTTTTCCGATGTCGGCCCGATCGTCGTTCCCGACCATCTGGAGGACGACCAGGTGCTGTTCCTCTCGGACATCCTCCCGACCGGCTGGATGGCGGCGGAAAATGCCGACATCCAGCCCGACGATACGGTTGCGGTGTGGGGCTGCGGCCCGGTCGGATTGTTCGCGATCCAGTCGGCCATCGTGATGGGCGCATCCAGGGTGATTGCGATCGACCACTATCCGAACCGTCTCGCACTGGCGAAGCAGCTGGGCGCGGAGATCATCGACTTCCGCGAGACCGATGTGCGCGAAGCCCTGATGGAAATGTCCGGCGGGATCGGCGTGGATGCCGTGATCGACGCGGTCGGCATGGAGTCGCACGGCTTCGCTATCGACAACATGTTCGACGTCGTGAAGCAGAAGGTCGGCATGGGCGCCGACCGCGCGAGCGCGCTGAAGCAGGCGATTCTCGCGGTCCGGTTCGGCGGCAAGGTCTCGATCCCCGGCGTCTATGGCGGGATGACCGACAAGTGGCCGCTTGGGGCAATGATGGAGAAGGGCCTGCAAATCCGCGGCGGCCAGACCCATGTCCAGAAATATACCAAGCCGCTGCTCGAGAAGATCGAGGATGGCACGCTCGACACCACGTTCCTGATCAGCCACCGGCTGCCGCTCGAACAGGCGGCCGAGGGCTACAAGAATTTCAAGGAGCAGCAGAATGAATGGACCAAGGTCATTCTGAAGCCCGGGATGGAGAACTGATCATGGCCGGGAAAATCGACAAGCTGTCCGGGCCGTGCGTAATCACCGGTGCTTCGAGCGGCATCGGGCTCGAGCTCACGAAGCTGGCGGCCCGCGATGGCTGCGACCTGATCCTCGCCGCCGACCGCGATCTTGGCGCGGCCGAAGCCACCGCGCGGCAGTGCGGTGCCGCAGGCGTCGAGACGGTCGAAGCCGATCTCGCCACCCCCAAAGGCCTCCAGGCCCTCGTGACGGCGATCGGCGATCGCACGCCCGAAGTCCTGCTTGCCAATGCCGGCCACGGGCTGGGCGAAGCGTTCCTCGATCAGGAGTGGAAGGACATCGCCCATGTCATCCATACCAATGTGACCGGCACGACATGGCTCCTGCACCATATCGGACGGAAAATGCGGGCGAAGAATGCCGGTCGCATCCTTGTGACCGGTTCGATCGCGGGGCACATCCCGGGCGCTTTCCAGCTCGTTTACAATAGCACCAAGAGCTACGTCGACTACTTCTGCTTCGGGCTGCGCAACGAGCTTAAGGATACCGACGTGGTTGTTTCGTGCCTGATGCCGGGGCCGACCGATACCGATTTCTTCGACCGCGCCGGGATGGAGAACACCGATGTCGGCAAATCGGACAGCAAGGACGATCCCGCAATGGTCGCCGAGGCGGGCTACAAGGCCCTTCTCGAAGGCGACGCCCACACGGTCAGCGGCTTCATGAACAAGATCCAGGATATGTTCGCCGGCGTGATCCCCGACACCGTGCTTGCCCAGATGCACCGCCGCATGGCCGAACCCGACGACCGCTGAGGCCGCACGCCTTCGCGAATCTGCAAGAAACCGAGGAGAACACCTATGCCTCTCACCGCCATCGCCCTGAACTGCTCGCTCAAGAAATCCTCGGGCGAAGCAAGCTCGACCGACGCCATGATCGCCGTGCTGAAAGAGCATTTGGCCAAGCAGGACGTCGAACTGTCCGAAACCATCCGCATCGCCGACCACAACGTCCCGCCAGGCGTGACGTCGGACGAGGGCGAAGGTGATGACTGGCCAGGTATTCGCGAAAAGATCCTGAGCCACGACATTCTGGTCTTCGGCGGGCCGATCTGGATGGGGCAGATTGGATCGGTCGCCAAACGCGTGCTCGAACGCATGGACTCCTTTACCGGCGAGACCGACGATCAGGGCCGGATGCCGAGCTTCGGCAAGGTGGCGATTGCCGCGATCGTCGGCAATGAAGATGGCGCGCACTGGAGCTCGGCGCAGCTGTTCCAGTCGCTCAACGACACCGGATGGACGATCCCGGCGGGCGCGGCCTGCTATTGGGTTGGCGAGGCAATGGGCAGCACAGACTTCATGGAGCTGGAGGAGACGCCCGATGCGGTGACCGAGACCGCGCAGATGTGCGCGATCAATGCCGCGCATCTCGCCAAACTGCTCACAGGCGACACCTACCCCGGGACGAAAGCCTGACGGCACGGAACGCTCACACTCCGAAATCTCTTGGGAGATCATTATGCGACAAGGAACCACCAACCAGATCGAGCCGCCCCTGCCTGAACAGCAACAGCGTGTTCCGGGCGCGACCGAGTCAATGCACCCCAAGCCCGATCACGGCGAAGAAAGCTACGAGGGCTCCGGCCGTCTCGAAGGGAAGAGGGTCGTCATCACCGGCGGTGACAGCGGGATCGGTCGCGCGGTCGCAATCGCCTTTGCGCGCGAAGGCGCGGATGTGCTGATAGCCTATCTCTGCGAGGATCGCGACGCGCAGGAAACGAAGAAATGGGTCGAAAAGGCTGGACGCAAATGCGCCTTGATGCGCGGCGATATCAGCGATGCGGCGCATTGCCGGACGATAATCGACGAGGCTGTCCGCACCTTCGGCGGCATCGATGTGCTGGTAAACAACGCTGCGCACCAGATGACTTTCGAGACATTGGAGGACATTCCCGACGAGGAATGGGAGGGGACCTTTGCCACCAACATCCACGCGATGTTCTATCTCGCCAAAGCCGCTTTGCCCCACATGCGTAAGGGCAGTTCGATCATCAATTCGGCATCGATTAATTCCGACCAACCCAATCCTACCCTGCTGCCCTACGCGACCACGAAGGGGGCGATCCAGAATTACACGGCAGGCCTCGCGCAACTGCTGGCAGATCGGAAAATCCGGGTGAACTGCGTCGCGCCCGGGCCGGTCTGGACACCGCTTATCCCCTCTACGATGCCCGAAGAGGACGTCGCCGAATTCGGGAAAGATTATCCGCTTGGCCGCCCGGCGCAGCCCGCCGAACTCGCGCCGCCATACGTCATGCTGGCGAGCGATGAAGCGAGCTACATCTCGGGAGCCAGAATCGCCGTTACCGGCGGCAAACCGATGATGTGATCTGCCGGCTGCCTGAGTAAGGGGGCGATACAGCGCAGCTGACCAGTTTGGGCTGCTCCGACGAATACGCGGATCTGAGGCGGACGCCTATTCGTCGGGCGACCTTCCGATCGAGCGCGCGATGTTGCGATCCTCCTTGCCGAACTTGTCTTCGGCAACCCGCAGGACTGTGATCATGATCAGGCTGACTACGGTCAGTATTGCCACCAGGGGCCATTGCGCGGCACCGCAGGCGATGCCCACCATGGTCGCTAGCCACAGATGGGCCGCCGTCGTCAGATTGTGGAGCTGGCCCTTGCTGAAGACGATCAGACCGGCCCCGATTATCCCG
Organism: Qipengyuania sp. HL-TH1; assembly: GCF_036365825.1. Taxonomy (NCBI): domain Bacteria; kingdom Pseudomonadati; phylum Pseudomonadota; class Alphaproteobacteria; order Sphingomonadales; family Erythrobacteraceae; genus Qipengyuania; species Qipengyuania profunda. Next base: position 3,145,648 of record NZ_CP142675.1, on the reverse strand, counting down.
ATGAACGCTCCGGCTGCCTCGAACAGTCGCAGGGGGTCCATCCGCGGGCCGTCGAGCTGATGGTACAGGGCCATGATCGACACCACCATGGCCGCAGCCGAAACACAAATCAGGCCATGCGTTCGCATGCCGGCGGCATGGCCGCGCCATTCGCGATCAAGCCCCAGCACCAGACCGAGAATCGCAGCCACGCCAAGCCGGCTGATGATATCCCAATCGAGCCATTCGAGGGATGTGACAGGGTTGAGTTCCATGATTGGCTGCTCCGCTTTCTGCCCGGATCCCGGGATGGGTCTTTCCGCTCGCCGCAAGCTGATAGGACAATCAACCCGAGTGCTGCAATTGCTGGGTTGGCTGCTCTCTCCCGCCGACAGCCGGCCAGGCCCCTACGATAACCCGTTGCAAACGTGAGACAATATCTTCCTGGGACCCTTGCCCCATACGGGGTCGCTCATATATTTTCTTAGCGCGGACGGGTACTCGACACGAAATGAGGAGAAACGTGATGGCGAAGGGAGACAAGGACAAATACACCGACAAGCAGAAGCGCAAGGCCGAGCACATCGAAGTGAGCTACGAGGACCGCGGCGTCTCGCAGGAAGAAGCCGAACGCCGCGCCTGGGCGACCGTCAACAAGGAAAGCGGCGGCGGCAACAAGTCCGGCTCCGGCCGGGGCGGCCAAGGCGGCAAAAAGAGTTCCAGCGAATACGGAGCGGAAAGCAAGTGATGCATAGCTACAAGCTGCGCGCCCGCGACGATCACAACTCAGTGATTGAAGAGATCGACTTCGAATGTCTCTCGATTGCCGGAGCGCTGGATAAGGCCAAGGCCATGGTCAAAGCCGGCCACGCCGATCTCTACGAGGATGGCATGCCGATCTGTTCGATGGAACTGGTGGCAGAAACAGGCGTGTGGCTGGTTGGTAAGCCGCGGTGATCTGAACGCTTAACGAAATTATAGCCGAGCGCCCCTTAAATCGCGCGCAGTTCCAGCTCTGCGTCTGCTTTTCGAATGCGTCGCGCGCGGCAGCTAAAAGGGGATTCGAAAGCAGCGGTGTACGTCCGGAATTGGGGCGCATAGCAGCCGTTGCACGCGGCGCAATCGACGGCGACGCAATCAAGAGCAGGTTGGATACGGCTACACCGCCTGTCCGGAAGCCTGTGGATAGGCCGATCGAATGACAGAAAAGGGGCCGGAAGCGGAACGTCCGCTTTAGTTCCACTTCAACCGGAAAGCAGACATTCCATTCGTGGCAGCTGACGCGGTTTCCTACGCGGTCAGATGTGAAGTCTAGATTTCTTAACTCTCGTCCTTGCGCGTCTGCGCGATCAGGGCATCAACCTGCGCGGCATCTTTCTCTTTGTCCGAGGCCTCTAATTCTTCCCAAGGCACGAGATCGCGGTGAACCAGCTGCTTTGGGTCAGTGGCGGCCCGGTCGGCCGTGGGGAGCCAGCCGTCCAGCAGGCGCTCGACCGACCAGCGTTCATGCTCGTTGCGGCGCATTTTCTCCTGCGCCGCCGGTGAATCGCTCAGCCGCGCCAGATCCGATTTCTTGATGGGATCATGCTCGGCCGCCGCGCGACTAGCGTGCACATAGGTCTCGTCGAGATGACGCCAGGGCTTGTTGGCCGGCAGGTCCGCCACGTCCGGAAGGCCTTCTTCATAGGTAAGGTGCTTGCGCGCCGCAGCTCGGTCGCGCTGGCGCGACATGAGCGAGCCGGCATGGCGTTGCAGCGCCAGAGAGATGGGTTCCTCGAAATTCATCTCGCCCTCGCGATAAAGCGCACGGACCGAATGGGTCGACCGGGTCACCGGCTGGATCGAGTAGTGTAGCGCCGCCGCGCGCCAGAGATGGAGGCCGATCCGGAACACCGCCTCGACCGTTGCCCCATCGTCTTCGAGATCGATGATGATTCTCGTCAGCGTGGGATCGTTGATCAGCGTGTCGTGGCCGCTGGCAAGGGACACGGGTTCGGCATCCTTACCGAGCACTTGCGGGAAAGCATCGAACGCCTGTCGATGCAGTTCGAACCATCCCTCCCAGCGCAGGGCATAGGCCGGGTCGATGGTGATGCGGGGAGGAGCAAGGCCGACAGACCAATTATGCCGCAGGACGAAGGTCGCGACCTCTTCCAGCAGTCGCGAATGGCCGATGATGCCGACATGTACCCCTTCCTGTTCGAAGTGATGTGCGGCATCAGTCAGGTCCGCATCGGCGAGGACTTCGCGCACGGCTGCCTGGTAGAGCGAGAGGGGGCGCAGCCGCGCGTCGTCCCGTGTCAGGATCGTCCGCGACAGGCGCATCGCACGGTGCATCTGCGCGCTCTCAATCCGGACGAGGATGTCTTCGTGGCGCGAAGTTAGCAGCTCGCCGATCTTGAGCGCCCTCGCGAGATTGTCGGCATCATCCGCGCCCCACACGACGAGCCGCGACGCTTTCTCGGCATTGGACTGGCGCAGGGCCGTCGGCAATTTGGCGTCGATCAGGATGATCCCGAGATTGCCCATAGCCTCGATCCGCTCGGGGCTCGGTTCCCTTTCCGCCTGGATGACGACCTCACCGTCGCTGGTGAGGCGGCGCGCGATACCGTCGCCTTCGCCGGGTTCGGAAAAGAGGATCACGTGGCCGCGGGCCAGCGGGAGCAGCGCATGCGCCATGCGCCGCCGTCCCCAGGCGATGGCGGCCCAGACGATCGCGTAGACCGGTATCGCGGCGCCGAAGAAGCGACCGAACCAAAGCAGCGGGTCGGTGAGGAGCGCGCTTTCCGTCTGGTTGAGATAGCTATCCTGGGGCGCGAGGAAGGTGAAGGGAGCGTAGAGCGCGTCGGCGAGGCGGCGGCCGACATCGGGCTCGGGGCTGGCCTGCCACGCACCAAGACTGGTCAGCGAGAACCAGCAGAGGATGAGCAGCAGGAAGATGACCGGCTTGCCGATCGTGCTGCCATGGCCGCGCTTCGTCGCCCAGACGGCCATACGTGCGGCGAGGTTGGGCGGTGGCAATTGTTCGTCCGTATCCATGCGTTTTCTTACTCCCCGGCCCGCGCGGCGGCCAATTCTTCTCGCCGATCAAATTGCCGCAAAGTCATGCAGACAAACTCGCGTGACAGCGCCTGAAGGTCATCCGTCTTGCCAGCCATCGCTCCGTCTCCCCGAACCTCGCCGTCTGGCGTGACAAGCAGAACCGGAAGCGCCCGCTCGCAAGCCAACTCGACGACATGCCCGGTTCCGCCTTCGCCGCGTGGTTCCTCGCCGTCCCAATAAGCGAGCAGGCCGTCGGCTGCAGTCACCATCCAGCGGGCAAGCTCAGCATAGGATAATGAGGTGGGCGGTTCCGAGGTGTCACAGATAACTGTCTGCCTTGTCGCCCCGTCTGTCGCCCGGTGATAGCGTGCCCGAAGCCCAGCGGTAGCATCGGGCCGCACTTCGAGACCGTCGAACAATGTCGCTTCAAAGAGTGCCGGTGAACAAGGCAGAACATGCCAGTCTTTCGCGGCTGGGAAATCCCGCTTGCGTGTCTCCGCAAAGAGCAGGTCGGCACCAGCCGCCAGTCCGTTGGCGATCAGGGGCGGCGCTTCGTTCCGACCGCACGCCGACCATTCCTGCCCAAGCGTGCGCCACAAGCGGCCAAGCACCTCTTCGAGCGTGGTTTCGGCCCGCGCCGACAAGCGGCGATGCCCCGACACCGCGATGACGGGGGTATCGGGAAGACCGTCTTGCGCGGGCGGAAAGCCCATCGACATCAGCCGTCGCCTTTCAGCCGCTGCAGCAGCGCAAGTGCTCGCGGATTGCCGTTGCGGACCTCCAGTTTGAGGATCGCCAATGCTTCCTGCTTTTCCCTCTGGTCAGCAGATGAATCGGTCAGCGTGGCGACGATATAAGACATGGCCGCAGTGCGATCCCCATTGTCCAGCGCCAGCTTCGACCAGCGTCGCGCTCCGGCCAGATCCTGCGGGCCGCCTTCGCCTTGCATCAGCATGTTCGCAAGATTGGTGCGGGCCTTATCAAGTCCGCCCTCTGCAGCCATGGTCAGGTACTTGCGCTCACTTTCCTTGGATGGAGAAGAAGCGCGACCGGCATGATGCATTATGCATAACGACCAGGCAGACTCTGCAAAGCCCGCCTTCGCAAGCTCCTCGAATATCGCCTCCGCTTCCGCGCATCGACCCTGTTCATCAAGCAAGATGGCCTCATCGTGTCGCCGTGCCATGTCCGTTTTTGATAGGTCCATGAATTCTTGCTCCCTTGTGCTGCTATTAGCCCGATTTGATGGCTCTGATGGCGAGGGCGGATTTTCGATAAGATGGAAGAGATCTGAAAGCTCTCGCTGCGACGACGTATCCACCCCGGCAGCCTCGATCTGGGTGCGGATGGCGTAGTTTTTCGCCCGAACCTTTGTTGCGACATCCGGTTGAGTGAGAACTGCGCTGATGATCGCATCCAGCCAAGGCTTTACCAACACCTCCGCATCTTCCGTCGAAGAACTGACGAAGCGTTCCCGGCGATACGCTTCGAAATCCAGCTCACCGCTAAGCACTTGGTGGAGCGCTGCCAGCCTGTGGGCCAAACCGGCACTCGTTGCGTGCGAATTGTCACTCGCGGCACCACTGATCAGGGCTTCGAGCAGGAACATGTCCTTTTCCGCTTCCTTGATCTTCCCGGTCATGAGATTGGTTTCGATAATCTCGGGCAATTCGCGGCGTTGGTGGGCTGTTTCCTTTTTCTTTGAGAACACCATGCCATGTCCTGCTTCGGGAGGCGACATACCCGCGACCTTGTCGACGAGCCCCAACCGGCGAAGCGCGCGCCGCTCTGGCGCTCCGTGTCGATAGGGGAGTTGTTCGGGGACGATCTCGGCAGAGCCACAATGCAATAACTGTTGCACGCCTTCGCTGCGGATGAGGATCATGAGCATCCCCGCATGGTAGACCGCATCGAGCAGGTCGTATCCGGCGGGGAAGAAGAAGGGCCGCTGGCCATCTCCGTCGCGCATGGTGATTCGGTGGTGATCGAGTGTGGCGGAAAGCCTGCCATGCGAGAGCGTGAAGGTGAGGTCGTCGGGGACCGGCATTTCCCAATAGGTTCCGCCATCGTTCGGTCCGTGAATTTCCTCCATTCGCTCGCGTAACGGCAATGGCAGGGCGATGGCTCCCTCGACAGGCTCTATGGAAATGTTGCCATTCGCCGCGTCGCAGGTGAGATGCTGGAACTGCCCCTTTTCGTCGCGGTAGGCAAAGCCGCGTGTCGTCAGCACGAGGCCTTCGGGGGCGACAATGAACTTGGCTCCGCGAACGCCTTTCTGCGAATCGAAGCTCTGGAACAGGCGCGCTTCGGATCCCTTGCCCCGGTAATGATCCTGTATCGCGGTTAGCCCGATACCAAGGCGCGCGAACCAGGCGGTCGCTTCGAAATGCGCATTGGGCTGGTCGAACATGAGAACCTTGCCGTCGAGCAAAGTCGTGCGCTCGAAGTCCGTCAACAGGCTGTTTCTTGGCACGAGTTTCTCGATCGAACGCCGTCGCAGCAGCAGGATGCCATCAGGAGTCGCCATAATGCGCTTCACGCGGGAGAGGCTTGCAAGCGCCTCCACCTCAGGTTTGTCGTCGCTGGCAATGGGGAAAATGGACGAAGCGATTCCGCCGTTGAGACCTGTAACCAGATGATCGCCGCGGATGGCGAGGTAGGCGACGTTGGGATGGCGTTGTCCGATAACGGGATCGCGTGCAGTGACCATGCAGTCGATGCGTCCCTTGCCGGCTGCCGCGACTTCGCCCAGCGGGCCCGAGGTATTCGCGACGACGAGACCGGGCTCGTTGCCGTTCTGGCCGAACAGAAATGTGCCCAGCGTCGCAAATCGGCTGAAGCCGGCGTTTCGGGAGCGGTCCCGGCGAACAATCTCGCCATTGGCGAGGAGCAGCGACTGACCCGTCAGCCGCGCCGCCGCGGGATTGTTGCTGTCATTGTCCTCTGTGATCCAGCGGATGGTGGCGTCGGCGTCCCAGAGAACGGCGCGTTGATCCTCGAGCGTCAACAGCGCCCGCCCTTCCCCGAGATCGGTACACGTAGCGATGTCCGACACCAAAGGCTCTAGATCGAGTGATTGGCCATCGGCGAACAGCAGTTGGGGACTGCCATTGTTGATCAATATCGCCGCATTGCCGGGCAGATGCGGGCCCGAGATCAGCGAGAGGGCCATCTCGCGCAATGAAATTTGCGCTATCTCGCCGCTCGCATGATCGAGCAGGAAATGACCTTCCGCACTCCATGCCAACAAGAGCGGTCCAAGCGGTGTGACGCCACGCGTCATGAACGATGTCGCGTGCCGAAAAAATCCCTGATCGGCAATGTTAGGCCAATTCTGTTGCTCGATGACCTGGAGCGTGGCCGGGTGGACGATTTCGGTCGCGATTGTCCCATCGTCTTGCTGACGGAACACCAACAGACGCTCATCGTCGATACGCTCCACCCCGCCGACAGCCCGCGCGGGCTTCTCGATCACCATGCTGATGGCTGCAGGATCGAGACGCGCTAGGCCGCCCCCTCTCGACAGGACGAGGATATCGTTACCATCGCGCCGCACCTGCCAAGGCACCCACTTGTCGTTCTCGATCTGGTTGGCGCTGAACAGCACCTTGCCGTGTCGAACCGACCACACAACCAGCAATTGCAAGCCGTAGATCGCGACTAGTCCTTCGCCCAGATTGGCGATGTCGGCTTGCTGGTCGAAGTGCATGTGGCCGCGGCGTCCCATCAATGCCGATGCGAGTTTCTCGGGCCTGAAGCGCCACGCTTCCTCGAGTCCGTCATTCGTGATCTTCACCGATGGCCCCGTCTCGAGATCGAACGGATCGCTTCCCAGCGCATCGCCGCTCGCATCGAAGCGGTGTACCGCGAGGGGGCTGCCGCCGACGACCAGCCAGCCTCCGTCCTCGGTCGGTACGGCGCCGAGGACAGGGCCCGATCCGATGTCGAAACGGTGCAATTCGCGCGCCGCGCTGACGCTCGACAAAGCGAGATCGCCGCGTGGGCCCCAGGTGAGGATGCGCCCGCTTTCCGGGACGATCACCATGCCCTTGATCTCGCCGTGGCCGGGCAGGGTCGCACGGAGGTTTCCGTACTGCCCTTCAACAATGCTGATCGACCCGTCCTTCTGGCCGATCGCCAAGTCTCGCCCAACGGGCTGGATGAAGCTCACATGACGCGGCGAAACGGCGTCCGCCACCCGCACACCCGGAATGCGCGGAGATTGGAAGCATAGCCGCGCGACGCTCTCGTCCTCGCGGAAATGGCCGCGCAGCGGGTTCGAAGCGAAATCGCGCCCGACGCGCTGGCGCAGGTAGAGGGCTCGTTCGCTGGCATCCTCGAGCCGAACAAGATTATGCCGTTCCTCGCCGATCATCTCGGCATATTGGCGGATTACGGGCGAGCCGAGCCAGTCGGCGGCGCGCAAGGCATCGAGTTCGGCCAGCGTATCGGCGAGCATCGCCCGCCCCGTCTTGGCCGCCATGAAGTGCGGATCAAGCAATTGTTTTTCGAGTCTTTCACGCGACGGCGTGCCGAGGGCGGCGGCCTGGAATACGATTTCGGAAAGGCTGTAGGGTTCCTCGTATCCTTCTGTTCTCGACAGTTCGATCCGGTCGGCGGCGAGGTTGAAAAGCCGCTCGTGAGCCCACTGACCGCACGATTCACCAACGCGCTCCCAGACGGCCCGCTTCAGCGCCTGGTGCACGAACGCGTAATGCAGTTCGCCGCCCCGCTCGGTCATCTCCAGCAGCGGAGAAAGCGATCCGACCAGCCTGCTAAACGCGGTTCTCGGTAGCGTGTCCAGCGCGATTCCGTCGGGGAAGGATCGGCGCAACCAATCCATGATCGCGGCATCGTCGCGGACCGCCTCGAACAGCGTTGCTTCGGCAACGCTTCGGCGCGCCGCCGCCAACAATGCGAGAACCGTCTCGGCAAGTCGCCGCCCGTGGCCCTCGCGATCGACGAGATGCTCAATCCAGCTGGCGACCCATGCCTCCAGCCGCGCATCGGTCGGCTGGAGCAGATCCTCGTCGGAGAGCGAGCGCGCGATTGTCGAGGCGATGCGTGTCGCGACGGCCTTGGCGGGCATGTCTCCCAGGCCTTCGAACAGGGTCGCAAATTGCCCCGGCTGCAGTTGCCGCCCGTCGGCTCCCAAAAAGCTCTCGATCGCCTGCCGCGTTTCCTCCTCGTCGAATTCGGCGAGCGGGATCACGGCGTCGTGCGGGAAAATGTCGGCAAAGGCGTCGCGAATACCCTCGTCGCTGGTTGTGATGGCGAGGGTGAGACGCTCGCCCGGTTCGGCCGGGATCCACGAAACGGCTTCGCCGACATCGCGCCAGTCGCATTCGTCGAGCCCGTCGACGACCAGTAGCACATTGCTCGAGAAAGGTCGCTCGAGCCGCCGCCGCAGTGCCGCCAAAGCCTCTTCGCCGCTTTGGTCGACGCCGTCGCCGACAGCGCTGCCCATCAGCCGGGCGAAGCCATCGCCGTCGAGCCGTTGCCTTTCGCGACCCGGACGCAAGACGATGGCGTCCGGCATTCGCTCGACGAGCTGATCGACGACGATGCTCTTGCCACAGCCGCTGGACCCGAACACCAGCAATGGCTGTGCGGCCGTTTGGCCGAGACGCTCAGCCAGTGGCGCTACGCATTTACGCTCGATGAGCGCCGCCGGTCCCGCAGTCGGATCAACTGCGCTCTCGGCGGCATCGTGTCCGCTGGCGGCATGCAGCAGAACCTTGCGCGCCCATTGTTCGAACGCGGCGCGATAGGCTTTGTCGCCGTCGCCCGAGCGCTCAAGATTCTCGATGCGCGCGCCCTTGTCGGCGAACATGCGCTCGACGCGCTGGCGCCAGCGGCCGTAGTGCGGAGACTTCGCCTTAGCCATGCGTCCGAACAGCGAGCTTTTTTCGCTTCGCCACATCGCGCCGATCCGTTCGGCATCCCCGTCGACGAGACTGAGCCCGAGCGCGAGTTCCTGCATCGTGACCGGCGTCGACAGGCGTTGCGCCAGGTCGGGCGACAGGCGATCGAGATGCGCATCGATTACGCTGCGGATGCGCTCCTCCGCCTGCGTCCAGTTGAGGCCCTGCATATCCTCGAAAGTCTCGCGATTACGCAGGATGCGGGTGGGCTGGATGAAATTGGCGTCGGCGCGGTAGAGCTCATCGAACAGCCTGACGGCCTCGTCATCCTCTTCGCCGAGGATTGAGAGGATGGCGCTATGATCCGCTTCGCCGAGCAGGCGGGGCAGGGGGATCCAGCCGGGCCGGTCGCTGCCGAGATAGAGGAAATAGGGTCGTGCGCCCGACGTGCGACTGCGGCGGATCTCGGCCATGCAGATATCGACCGCATGATTATCTAGGCCGGCATCGCGCGACACGCCCCAGCGCAGGTCCAGCAGGTCAATCTCCCGTCCCTCACTCCGCAACTCCTCGTTCAGTGCCGGCACCAGCTCGGTGTTGAGGAACTCGCGTTCCCAAGCGAAGTCGAGGAAGGTCGAACTGAGGAAGATACGATCAACTTGCATGTTTTCTCCTCACTGTGGTCCGTCAGTCAGACAGGCCCGCCTCGCCATCCGCACAAGGTCGAGCGCGATGCGGATATCGATCCCCTTTTCCTCTGCCTGAACCATGAATTCGACATCGCCGTCGTCATCGAAGATGCTTCGTTTGCGGTAGCGCAGGGGGCGCGTAGTCACATTCACGCCGATGCGCTCCATCGCCTGCGTCTTGTTGCGCCAGAAGGCGTGCCAGCGGGGCTGGCGCCGCGCCGACGGCATGCCGGTGTAGAACCGCACCGCTCCGGGCACGAAACCCGCGACTTCGCAGATCTCGCGATGGAGCGTGAACGGATCGAAATTGGGTGTGCGATAGCCGAACAGACGCTTCGCCTGCATGAAAAGGTTCTGTCCGTCGATAAAGCCCACCGCGACCGGGTTCTCTTCCTCGTCGATCAAGGTTTCGCACCATCGCTGGCATCGTCGTCCGGGGCACCGCGCTTCCCGTCGTCCTCCCCGATGCGATCATCATCATCGGTGCCATTATGGGGACCGTCATCGTCCGGCATGGCGAAGGGGTCAGGGATGTCTTCCGGGGGCGTGAATTCTGGGCCTGACAGGTCGAATTTGGCGTCCAGCACCTCGCTTGCGGAAGGCTGTCGCCCCTGCGCCGCTTCGGCCTTCTCGCGAGCCCGTTGCCGCTTCAGCTCAGCCAGGCTTCCACGTTTCGCGGGCTGGGTGGGCGCCCTCGTCTCCCGCCGGTCCTGCGGGTCTTGCTGTAGAACAGGTTATCGTCGAACTGGCTCACGAATGCGGGGTCTTCGAGATAGTTGGGCTTGCGCGCGATGACTGGCTTGTCCCCTGCTATTGCAAGAACCATTTCAGGAAATTCGAGATCCTGAAGGACGCGCCAATCCTCGTAACCTGTCAGCTCGGCACCATCGCGGGCGACGCGCGCATTGGCGAACCCGAAGGCCTGCAACACCTCGCAGTTGTTGATCATAGTCTTCCAATCGTGCGGGTACAGCATTTGCAGCTGGCTGAGATCCTGCCAGAAGCTCCAGGTTCTCAAGCCATACCCCCGAAGCAGCGTGATCGCCTGACGAAGTTGCTTGAGCGGGCCGAGTTGCGCGGCTTCATCGAGGATGAACAATGTCGGCAATTCGGGACGCCGCGAGCGCTGGGTTATGGCCGCCATCATGACTCCGATCCATAGGCGGAGGAGTTTGCCGTGGCTTTCGAGCTTTTCGGGCGGAACCACAACATAGATGGAAATTGGATCGCCACGAGTGATCGCCTGAAGATCAATCGTCGAGCGGCCAAGCGTAGCTTGCGCCCCGGCGCTACGCAGGAAATCGGTGTGCGATTGCGCGGTCGACAAGATCGAGGCCCAAACCTTTGCCTCGGCGGTCGATTTGATTGAACCGCCCTGCCGGACAGCGGGAAGCGGGCTCTTTAGGATCTCCTTGAAGGTGAAGTCTATATCTTCGTTTGTCTGATTGAGCAGGTAGTGCATCTCTTGCAGGTTGCGCAGAACAGGCGGCCTTCCGGAGGCCACGAAGAGTAGCATGGTCGTAATGAGTGAATAAGCTCGGCTGTCCCAAAACGGGTCCTGCGTGTGCTGCTTGGTCACTATCAGCTCGGCAAGTTGCGCGGCACTGTCGACCGCCTCTGGAGAGCGGTGATCGATCAGGTCGAGCGGATTAAGCGCCCCTGTTTCTTCTCCCGTCACTCCAAAGGGATCGAGCAAGAGCACTTTCTGCCCCAGCTCACGGCGACGACGTGCGGTGACCTGATAGTTCTCGCCTTTGGGGTCGATGACGATGGCCGGTCCGGGATATCTTAAAAGAGCAGGAATGATACAGCCCACGCCTTTGCCCGCTCCGGTCCGAGCGAGCGTGATCAGATGACCGTCTCCAGTATGCAAGACCGGTTCGAGCATGTCATCGTCGCGATCTTCGTCCTCGATCGCCTCACCAAACTGAAAACCCATAACCGGACGATGTTTATCCGCCTCGAGCGAATAGCCGATCAGCAGGCCATCAGGTGAGAGTTTGGTGGGGAGTTTAGCGTCATCGCGCATTGTAGATGTCTACTTCCCTCATCCCCGCAAGAAAGACCTCGCCCCATGACCGCTTTTGTCGGCAGCGGTGCGGTCGGACTGATCCTCAGTTGATGTGCTAAGCGCCCAGATCGGAGAGTAAAGAAAATAAAAGCGTGTGCTACCAGCATCTTCCCGTTCTTGCACGTCTCGCAAGCGGGCGAGGGATTTCAGGCTTGGGGATCCTAGCGCCACTCTACAAATTGAATTAATCTCCGACCTGTGCTCGAAAAGGCCACAGCCCGCTGGATCGTTGTCGTTTGCCAAACCAAACAACGCGGGACCAAATTGCGAGCAAGTAGCTTTCATTGCTGTTTGTCGGAATGACGCCGGGGATGTCTGTTTTCAGGAGGCGATATCTGGGACGTCTACGTCTGGAATTGGGGCGCATAGCAGCCGTTGCACGCGGCGCAATCGACGGCGACGCAATCAAGAGCAGGTTGGATATGCCTACACTCGATCACGTATTCGCTGTGGAAGAGTGGCGGAATGGCAGGAAATGGGCCGATTGCGGATCGTCCGCTTTTCTACACCATGAGGCAGAAACAGACATTGCGGAGGCATGTATCTACCGCTCGCTTCGTTCAAGGGTCCGTATCGTTTCTCGGTCCTTGTCGCATGGAAGATATGAGCCGTTCAGCCGGCTAGCGCGACTTCATTGATTTCGCGCGCATTCTCTTCAATGTGCTGTCATCCGTTTAGGATGCTGCCATACTGGGAGGGGCGAGTTGAAAGCAAGCGGGTCCGAGGCGTCTTTCGAGGATGCTCGGAAGCTGAAGATATCTGTCTTCGGCAAGCCCACGATAACGCTTGGCTCCGGAGAAGTCCCCAATCTATCCAACCAGCGCGCCCGCGCCATCCTGGCCATGCTGTGCCTCAATGATGGTGAGGCAATGGACCGTGAGACTATCAGCAGGATGCTCTGGCCGGGTCGTTTTCCCGCTCAGGCTCGTGCCAGTTTGCGTCAATGCCTTCTGGCCTTGAGCAAACTCCCGCCCGAGGGCGAGTGCAGCCCACTCATCAAATCGACGCGCAGCACCATCGAACTCAGTCGAACGCGGATCGATGCTGATCTGTTTGTCCTGTTCGATGCCTTGTCGAACCAGCGCGGTAGAGAAGCCTCACGCTTGCTCGAGGATATCGGCGATCGCCCGCTTCTCGACGGATTCAGTTTCGGTGCCTCATTCGCCGCGTGGCTTACCGAAAGACGCGATGCGATAGAACATCGACTGGATGCGGAAGTGCGCCGGGTCGTCTCATGGCTGAACTCCCGCGATGATCCGGAGACGGCCGCTCGCCTCGAAGCTGCTCTTCAGATCCGGCAGCGCGAAGCGTATCGGAAGCGCGGTGCGGGCTGCAGCATTGCGGTCCTGCCGTTCCATCAGCACGATGAGATCGGCGGCGAGCTTTTCCTGAGCGAGGGCGTCGTCGATGAGCTTTCTTCGCGTCTTGGCAATATCCAGGATATCACTCTTGCGGGGCGCACATCCATCGCGGCGCTTCTGGAGCGAGGCTATACCTTGCAGCAGATGGCGAGCGAGCTGGGCGTATCGCACCTGATCGAAGGTGAGGTGCGGCGAACACATCAGGGGATCTCGGTACGCATCGCGCTGATCGATGGCCGATACGGCACCGAAATCTGGTCCGATTTCGTAAGCGGATCGATCGAGGAATTCATCGGATCGCGCGACATGATCGGTGCCACCGTGATTTCGGCGATCACCCGGACGCTCGGCCTTTCAGCACCACCTTCGACCTCGCGGCGCATGACTACCAATCGCGATGCCTATGCGCTGTATCTTCAGGGGCGCGCGCTGGCACAGCGCGTGGGCGTCGACGGAGCCATGGCCAAAGCCATCGAGTTTTTGGAAGAGGCCCTGGATACAGACCCCGAATTTGCAAGTTGCTGGACCGCGCTTGCCGATGCGCACATCAGCGTCGCCGCTCTCACGCCAAGTGTCGAGCGCGTCAAGAATTCACGGGATGCTGCACAATGCGCGCAGCGCGCCATTTCCCTCGATCCGGGGCAGGGTCATGCCTTCTCGATCATGGGCATTCACGAGTGGACGCAATTCAATCCGGCGCGCGCACTGGAACTGTCCTTCGAAGCTTTTGCCCGGGACCCCAATGATGCCGATGTGATCTCTCGGTTGGGATCGTGCCTTCTCTATCTCGGCAAGACGCGCGAAGGGCTTCCCTTTATCGAGCAATCCGTTGCTCGCGATCCGATTTATGGGCGCAACCACGTGATGCTGTCCTCAGCCTATCTCAGCATTGGCGAGGTCGACAAGGCGATCGCCGCGGGCCGGCGGATGGTCGACCTTGGCTTTCCCGGAATGTGGCTCGCCGTGGCGTACATGGCTGCGGGAGACCACGTGGCGGCGGTCAAGGCGCATTACGACAGCAGGATATATCTAGGGACGACCATCATGCGACCTCCGGGAATGCCGGTGATGGACGATGCCGCGCGTGATGCCTATTTCGACATTGCCGCGCGCGGAATTTTCAGCGGGAAGGCCGCCGATCGCGCGGTTTACTGCAAGATGCTCGACGGTCTGCATGCGACAATGGCGGATCCCTATGACTCGTCAATCGCCTTCCCCGCGATCTGGATGGGCCATGCCGACCTCGTGATGAAACTCTACTCCGAATGTATTCACCCGGCCAACATGTTCAGCTTGATGAGCCTGTGGATCGATATCGACCCGATAAACCGCACCCGCCTCCATCCCGGCTTTATGCAGTTTGCAGAGAAGATCGGTATGGTCGAAGCGTGGGAGAAGTTCGGCTGGCCCGATCTCATTCCGCACGACCCGCGAAACACGTCGTCGGACCCGGATTGACGCTTTTTTGACGGTTGAGCCGATTGACGCTCGGCTCGGTTCGGCAGACAGTTCTCCTCAGTCGCACAACAGATCGACAAGCCTGCCTTAGCCCGGAAAAGCACCGCTTTCCGGTGCCGGCGAAGCTTGGCCCGGTCGTCGTGGGAGGGGGAGGAATGAGCGAGACGCATCCGGCAGGCGAGAACCTGCACAATCTCTATGTGACCGCGATCAATTCGAACGACACGCAGGCGGTCGCAGCACGCCTGTCCGACAACGTGGTGTTTCAAACCCCGGGCGAACCCGAACTGGTCGGCAAGGAAGCTGTGACCGAGTGGGCTTCGAGCTTCTTCGAGGCATTCGAAGCGCACTGGGACAAGACCGAAAACCTCTTCGAGGTTTCGGGCGATTTTGCGATCAGCCGGTACACCTATAGCGCTCGCATCCAGCCGCGTGAGGGTGGCGCGCCGATGGAGGAATTTGGCAAGGGCGTATGCGTTTATCGCCGAGGCACTGATGGCAAGTGGCTGCTCGCGATCGACAGCTGGAGCACGAATGAAGGCGCGCAATGATGCAGCGTATCTGGATATTGGCGGCGCCGCTCCTCCTTGTAACCGGATGCAGCGCCGAACGCGCGGAACCGGTCGACAAGGATGCGATCGCGCAAGCAGTGAAGACCGACGTCCAGTCGATCGTCGATGCCTTCAATGCCCGCGATGCCGATGCCGCGCTGGCGGTGAACGCGCCCGATACGCGGGTCATGTCGCATGGTCAGCCGAACATGGGCTTCGAGGAGAACCTCGCCACGGTGCGCCAGTATGTCAGCGATCCGGCAGTTCATCTGCAGGTGGCGGACGAAGAAGTGGATGTCGCCGATGCAGGGGACATGGCGGTCTACACTGCGACATATGACTGGGAGTTCACCGATCCCGAGACTGGCGACGTGGCAAACGAGCAGGGCAACTGGGTGATGGTCTTCAGGCGCCAGGAAGACGGCTCGCTGAAAATCTACCGCGAAGTCATCTCGGACATTCCAGCGAGCGGGGAAGGTGTCAGCTGATGCCCATGCCGACGCCCAAGCCCGTCCATGTCGTTTACCGGACGTGCCGCTTTGCAGAAATGCTCGACTGGTACGCACAGGTGTTCGGCTCCGAGGTCGTTTACCAGAACCCCGCGCTGGCGTTCATCACTCATGACGACGAACATCACCGGTTCGCCTTTGCCGATCTGAATGTCATCGCGCCCGGCGTCGATCCTGAGGACCGTGGGCGGGTGGGCGTAGATCACGTCGCCTACGACTGCCCGTCGATGCGCGAATTGCTCGAAGCCTATGACGACCTCAAGGCGCGCGGGATCGCACCCTACTGGTGCGTCAATCACGGGATGAGCGCGTCGCTTTATTACGCCGATCCCGATGGCAACCAGCTGGAATTCAGCGTCGATTGCTTCGCCAGCAAGGCCGAATGCACAGCCTATTTCAAAGGCGATGCGATCGGCGAGAACCCGGTCGGCGTGGAATTCGATCCCGATGAATGGCTGGAGAAGCTGCGCGGCGGAATGGCCGAAGCCAAGCTGCTCAAGATCGACCGCAAGGCCCCGGCGTCGCCTATCCGCGGCAAGCTCATGGAGATGACCGATGGCTGACGGGCTTGGCGAGGTTCCAGTGATCGGGCCGATCTCCTGACGATGATCGGCATCTCCACCGCGTTTTTCATGCTGCGCTGAACCAAGAGGAAATCGACCATGTCCCAACAGATCAGTGCGGAAGAGCAGGTTCTCGGCATCGTTACCAACCACTGGCAGGCGCATGGCGTCGGCCTGGCGGCCAAGCTCGAACTGGCCGATCATCTTGCCGACGGTCCGCTGGCGGTCGAGGAGCTTGCCAAGCGTTCCCGGACGCACGCGCCCAGCCTGTACCGCATGCTGCGCGCGCTGGAGAGCACGGGGATTTTCGCGAGCACGGAAAACGGTTCGTTCGAAAACACGCCCGCCAGCGATTGCCTGCGCCGCAACAAGCCCGGCTCGAACTGGGCCTGGGTGCGCTTCACGCTATGCCCCGGCGCCCCGGTTTACGAAGGATGGCGCGGCTTGCCCCTGGCGGTCGAAACCGGCGAACCGGGCTTCGACCAGCTGCACGGCAAGAGCAATTGGGAGAACATGGAGGCAAACCCAGAGGCCTATTCGATCTTCAATCTCGCCATGCGCGATCTTGCCGCCACGATCGGGCCCGCCGTTGCCTCGGCAATCGACTGGAGTCGCTACAACGTAATCGCCGACATCGGCGGCGGTATCGGGTCGCAGTTGTCCGAAATTCTTGCGGCGCATCCCAATACCAGAGGTATTCTTTTCGATCTTCCGCATGTGGTTGCCGAAGCGCCGAAGAACGAACGGTTCGACGTGGTAGCCGGCGACTTCTTCGCGAGCATTCCGGTCGAGGCCGATGCTTATGTGCTGCGCTGGGTACTGCATGACTGGTCCGACGAAGAATGTATTCGCCTGCTCCGCAACGTGCGAGAAGCGATGCAACCCAAAGCGCGATTAATGATCGTGGAATCGATCATCCCAGGCGGTTCGCAGTTCGACATGGGCAAGTGGATGGATCTCAACATGATGGTCATGGCGACCGGCAAGGAACGGACCGAAGCCGAATTCGCGGCTCTTCTCAAGAATGCCGGTTTCGAGCTCATATCTATCGAACCGACTGCGTCGCCCCTGTCGATCCTGGTCTTTGAGCCCGCGTGATGAAAACCGATCAAGCACTGGAGGAAGTCGATGTCTAAGTATCGGAAGAACGCATTTGTCCGATCTAAGTCTTTGGGCGCGCTTCTAGCAGCCACGATGCTAGCCTCTCCGTCAGGAGCGCAAGAGAGCGATGTCGCTACGACCACCGGCGGGGGCGATGCGAATATCGGCTACGTGACGGGCGATCCCGATACTTGGCCAGCGGAACTCGAGGCTACGGTAGCAGCCGCCGAGAATCACAAGATCCTGCTCGAGAACGATCAGGTTCGCGTTCTGGAAGTGACGCTGGCACCGGGTGAAGTAGAGCCCTTGCATTTCCACCGCTGGCCCAGCGTGTTGTATCTCCAGCAGGCCGGCGACTGGATCGACCGCGATGCCGAGGGCAACGTGATTTTCGATTCACGCAAAGTGCCACCAATGCCCTTTCCGGTGACGCTTTGGAAGGGGCCTGAAGCGCCGCATTCTCCCGTCAACCTGAGCGACGACGTGACAGTCCGTCTCATCCGGGTCGAGATCAAGCCGCAAGAGGCGTGGGCTCCTGGCGGGCCAAGCGATGAATACTCGTTTTTTCCGGCCGACCGCTCGCTCACCCACGCCGAAGACGGGGTCGTCCTCCCCGACGGCAGGTTGTTGGTCGGGGATTGGGATCACGGTCTCGTTACCCTGTCTGCCGACGGCACCAAGACGCCGTTCGGCGATTTCGCGCGAGCGGGCTTCAGGTCGAAGCCGGACCCCATGTGGAACAGCCCGAACGGCGTATCCTGGGAGCCGGACGGTCGCCACGTGCTGGTCGCCGACATAACCGGCGGACACATTTACCGCGTCGATACCGAGACCGAAGCGGTGACGCGGATTTACGATCACCCCTACGGGGTAAACGCCGTCGTGCGCGACCCGACCGGCGCGATCTGGTTCACGCAGTCGACCGAGAACGCAGCAGGCGAAGGCAGCGAAGCGCGGATGTTCGCTGCGGCCGACAAGCCGCTTGGCGACGGGGCTGTTTTCCGGATCGCGCCCGAACAGGTTGGCAAGCCCGAGCCAGTTGCCATCAAGGTGGCCGACGGGCTCGACTTCGCCAATGGTATCGCCTTCGACGGGGCGCGGGCGCGACTATATGTCGCCGAAATCGTGCGGAGCCGCATTCTCAGCTTCGCGGTGGACCAGGCGACGGGCGAATTGAGCGACCGCCGCGTCCTCGCGACCCTTCCCACGCCCGATAATATCGAGCTGGATCGCGATGGCATGCTGTGGGTCGCCAGCCCCTTCGCGAACGCCGTTTATGTGGTTGATCCCGATACCGGCGATCGGCGCACAATGTTCAATCCTGCGCCCGAGACGAGCGCTCGCATCGTTACCGAGACCTATCGACGGCTGGAAGCGGGCGAACCGATCCTGCCGCTTCTGACACCGGAGATGTGGGAGCCGATGCCCGGCCTGCTGACCGGCATCATCCTGGCACCCGATGGGGCGGTTTACGTCTCGAACCTCGGCAATGCGCTGGTGAAGCTCGAACGAGCCGATACGGCCCAAGTCGATTCCTCTCTGGACAGCGTGCTGGCCAACCGGACCGAGGTTGTTCTCGAGGCGATCAAGTCGGGAAATACCGAGCCGATCCTCGCGCTTTACACCGACGATGCCGTCTTTTCGCCCTCGGGGTATACGCTGCTGAGCGACCGGACGGCACTCGCTGCCTTCTGGGAAGGCGTTGCCGAAAGCGAGGCCGCCGATGCGACGTTCGACGTCGTGTCGATAAGGCGCCTCGGGCCCGACGCCTTCACCGAATTGCAGAAATACGAAGTGTTCGACGCCGAGGGCACCTCACTCTTCGGTGGTTATGCCTTGCTGCTCTGGGTTCGCGAGGATGGCCGCTGGCGGATGGCTGCCGATGTCTCGAACGAAGGGAACCCGTAAGGTGTCCGTTTTCGAGGGAAAGGTCGCCATTGTCACCGGTGCCAGCAGCGGGATTGGCAAGGCAACGGCGCTGATCCTGGCCGAGCGCGGAGCCACGGTCGTGGTCGCGGCGCGCCGCACGGAGGTGCTCGACGAACTGGTCGCGCAGATCGAACAGGCGGGAGGCAAGGCAAGCGCTGTCGTCACCGATGTCGCACAGGCCAGCGACGTCGAAGCGATGGTGGCGCATGCGGTAGACACGCATGGACGGCTCGATCTTGCCGTCAACAACGCGGGCATCGGTGCCGAGGTCTATCCGCTGATCGACACGCCAGACGATTACTGGGACCGCGTGATGGCGGTAAACCTTCGCGGCAATTTCCTGTGTCTCAAGCATGAAGCGCGCGCCATGCTGGCGGCGGGCAATGGCGGATCGATCGTCAATATCGGATCGGTCAACACGTTCCTGGGTTGCCCCGGAGCCAGCACATACACCGCGTCCAAGGCCGGCCAGTTGGGGCTGACGACCTCCGCCTCCGCAGAGCTGGCCGAACACGGCATACGCGTGAATCTGCTGTGCCCCGGCGTCATCCACACGCCGCTGCACGAACAGATCAAGGGCAATCTCGGCGCCGAAGCCTTCGATGGCATTCGTCAGCGCAAACATATGCGGCGCTTCGGGGAGCCAGAGGAAATAGCGCGCTGCATCGCCTTCCTCTGCTCCGAAGATGCCAGCTTCGTGACCGGCACTACACTGACACCCGACGGCGGCTTCCACCTATCTTTGTAAGGAGCACACCATGACCAGGGCACTGGAGATCGTGCAGCAATTCTATGCTGCCGTCGGCACTGGCGACAAGGACACAGCTGCATCGCTGATGGCCGATGACGTCCGCTGGATGGAGGCGGAGAACTTCCCGCTGGCGGACCGCAATCCCTATGTCGGCGCGCAGGCCGTGCTCGAAGGCGTCTTCGCGCGGTTGGGCGACGTGCTGGACGATTTCGGCGTCGAGCCGGGACGTTTCATCGCGGACGAGACCAGCGTCGTGATGGAAGGCCGTTACACCGGCACCGGGAAGGCGACCGGGCAGCCCTGCAACCCGCAGGTTGTCCATGTCTGGACTGTCGAGGATGGCAAGATCGCTACCTTCCAGCAGCATATTGATACACTCGCTGTCGCGCGGGCCACCGGCAAAGCGCCATGAGCGAGGCGGTCGCCCCGATTACTGCGAAAGACAGGGTCGGGGAGCTCGACGTGCTGCGAGGCTTCGCCTTGCTCGGAGTAATGACGATCAACCTGTGGGAATTTGGCGGCGAGAGCGTCACCATCACCGCCGATCAACTTGCCGCATTACCCAACGCCGCGCTCAACAGCTCGATCGAATTCTGGCTGCGCCTGTTCGTTTCCGACAAGGCCAACACCCTGTTCGCCTGCCTGTTCGGCATGGGGTTCTGGATTCAAATGGAGCGCCTGGAAGCACGCGGCGCACCGTTCCGCTCGATCTACTTCCGGCGTGCCGGCATCCTCCTGATCTTCGGCTGGCTGCACTTCTTTCTGCTGTTTTCCTGGGATGTCCTGCATGTCTACGGGATCGCCGCTTTCATCCTGCTGTTCAGTCGCAAGCTGTCAGCGCGCACGATGCTGGTCGTCGGAGGGGCGCTGCTCCTGTTTGCCAAGCCTCTGATCTCCGGTGTTTTCGAGTGGTCCGGCGTTTCGGTCACGCTCGATGCGATCACTTCCGCCGATAGCGAAGTCTTGGCCCGCCAGGCCGCAGCGCAGTCAGGCGATTTTGTCACCTTCATGAGCTTGATGGCGGAAAACAACTGGCTCGGCTGGATCATGAACGGCGGCCTCGTTGCCTGGATCGCATACGCTACCGGGAGGTTTTATATCGGCGCGTGGATCGCGCGAAAGGGGTGGATCCAAAACGCCTCGACGAATCTCGCGCCGTTCCGCCGGGTATTGTGGCCCACCCTGGTGCTTGGCCTTGCGCTGGAAGCGACCCATCTCCTTACCGAGAATGCCGAGCCGGGCACCACGCTCTCGGCGATCAGCGCATGGGGCGGCATTCTTCACGCCTTGGCGACGCCGCTGATTGCAATCGGCTACGGCTGCGCGCTCATTCTCCTTTTCAATGGCCGGTCCGCCAAGTGGCTTGTCGCCCCGTTCGGAGCGGTGGGGCGGATGGCGCTGACCAACTATGTGCTTCAGAGCATTGCGATTGTCCTGATCCTCACCGGGGTCGGGCCTGGACTCGCCTTGGCTGGCAAGGCCGGCATCGCCACCTTCCTGCCACTGGTGGCGATTTTCTACGGGGCGCAAGTTCTGATCAGCAATTTCTGGCTCAAGCGCTTCTCTTACGGCCCGCTCGAATGGGTCTGGCGCGCGCTAACCTATGGTGAGCGGCCCGCGATGCGGCGATCGACCTCCGCCATGATCGCGCAATAGCCAGCGCCCCGCTTTCTGCCAGTCCACGTGCCCCGCCCATCTCGCTCTCATCGAGATGTGAGAGCGTTTCTCCTGTGAAGAGGAGAACGGCAAACCAAGCCGCTGCTGCGAACATGAGGGATCCGCCACGTGCCGGACGGGCACCTGGGGTGTTTGTCGTTCCGGCAAATCGCCCCATCGCATCCGAGCAAATATGACGATCGAAACGACCGCTTTGGTCCTTTTAAGTGCAGCCACGAATGACCGAGATTAGGGCGCAAAACAGTCATAGTGTGAAGTGTAATCGGGCCCGCTGGCAAGCCACGGTCAAGCGACTGCTTCACTCTTGAGCTTCTCAAGCCTTACCGAGCATATATCATGGACAACGCGGCCGAGCTCCTCGACCTGCTCTCCGAGCCATTCGAGTTCCTCCTTGGTGATGCGGTAGTGCTGTGAGTAGCGGGCCTTCACGTAGGCTTCTTTGAGCTTTTCAAAGCGCGCCCGATCGCGGCGCGTATCGCGTGGCCAGACATAGGTGAGGCGTGGATCAATCCTCTCCGCTTGGGTGCGCAGAAAACCGAGGTTGTGCACGTGCGGCGTGTAGAAGGTGCAGACCAAAAGCACGCAGTGATAGAGGAATTCGGCGGATTGATGCATGTCAAACGCTGCCGGTTTTAGAAACCCTCGCTCTCGACCCACCTTTGATAGCTCGTATCGCTGCATCGCGGTTGGAAACCACTCGTCGAAATACTCCTGCGCCATCGCGAGTGCCTGCTCGGGCGTTTTGGGCTTAGGCTTATGCAGTTCGGTGTCGTCTGCCTGGTAGAGCGCCACCCCGTCTTTCGCGACATCCATGAAGAAGTAGCGCCCGTGCGCGAGGCCGTCGTTCACTTCCTGCAATGTGTGGACGATAAAATTCACCGGCGTGTTGAGGGTCTTGGTGACGCCGTATTCGCGCATCAGCCGGTCATCGAGCTTGGACCAGTACTTGATGCGGTCAACCAGACGCTTGTCATTGACGATAACAAGCAGATCATAGTCAGACTGGTAGCCCTTTGCAGTATGGGGTTCATCGACCCATGTTCCGCGTGCATAGCTGCCGTACAGAATGACCTTGAGGATGCGCCCGGCCTTCTTCCAGTCGTGCCTCGCCAGCGCGAAGGCGTCATCGAATTCTTCGAAGATAAGCTGCACCACGCGCTCAAGCTCGCGCTGTTTTTGCGGTGGCAGATGATCGAGTTCGGTGCGCATTACACAACCTCTAGCAAGCAGTTGGAATAGTTGCACCTATAGACTGGCGCGTCGGCAATTCGCCCTGCTCCAGAGCGCATCTCTCCTCCTTCCCAACTGAAGCATTTGACCAAGGTCTGCGCGTCTTTGCGCGCGAAGTTGCCGTGAAGACACCGAGGCGCGCTTCCAATGGCCTATTGGCCATTTTCCGCCTCATCATGTTGTGGCTCCCGACGAATAAGCTCGTCGGACAGGTGCTTTCCCGTTTCCATTCTGCGGGCCAGCGCCTCGACGAGATGACTGAAGCGTTTCTCGGCGTCGGCCCGCGCAGCAGCAGAGGCACCGGCACCAAGCGCGGGCGTGACTTCGAGCCAGCGCCGCAGGTAAAGAGCAAACGCCTCATTTCCGACCTCGACGTGATAGTCGAGCTTGTCGATCTGCCGCGAAATCCGGTCCAACCGCCGGCTGAATGCCGCCTCGAGTCTCTCCGAACCATCGGGCGACAAGAACGAAGCGATCGCGGCTTCGACCACCGAAGCCTGCGATACACGCTTGCGTCCAGCGAAGTCGGCCAGTTGCCGCGAGAGAGCGGGCGGCAGGCGAAAAGTGTGCTTGATGCGGTTGCCCTTGCTCACAATTCGATCCCGTCATCGGGATCAAGCGCCGCCCGCTGTGCATTGGCGCGCATCTGGTCGGCGATCCGGCGGTTTCTGCTCGCCTCTTCGTCATCGCGCCGATCGTCGAACTCGAATTCATTGCGCGGTGGCGATGGCGCGGGCGCAATATCTTCGTGCTGGGGCAGTTCAGGCTCGCGCCGGACACCGCCATCGGCAACTGTGTCGCGATCTTCCAGCTCAGCGGCATCCGACGCCACAAGCGGGCACTTGAGTGCGCGCGCAATCACCCCTTCCCATTCTCCGGCGTCGGGCTCACTGCACGATTGTTCGGCCACCGGCGGCGGCTCAACCCGCTTCGCCAATCTGGGATCGGCATAATAGCGCGCTTTCTTCGCCCGGATCGGATGCGCGCCTGCAAGCATCACAATCTCATCGGTATCGGGCAGCTGCATGATCTCGCCCTGGGTGAGCAAGGCCCGGGCGGTTTCGCTGCGCGAGACCATCAGATGACCAAGCCATGGCGAGAGCCGGTGCCCAGCGTAATTCTTCATCGCGCGCAGTTCGGTCGCGGTGCCAAGCGATTCAGAAATGCGCTTCGCCGTGCGCTCGTCATTGGTCGCAAAGCAGACCCGGACATGACAATTATCGAGGATCGCGTTGTTCTGACCGTAAGCCTTCTCGATCTGGTTGAGCGATTGCGCGATCAGGAATGCCTTGATGCCGTAGCCTGCCATGAAGGCAAGCGCGCTTTCGAAAAAGTCGAGACGACCGAGCGCCGGAAATTCGTCAAGCATCAGCAGCAATCGGCGTCGATCCGATCCTTCGTTCAGGTCTTCGGTCAGGCGGCGGCCCAGCTGGTTGAGAATGAGCCGGATAAGCGGCTTGGTGCGGCTGATGTCGGACGGCGGCACGACGAGATAGAGTGTGACGGGGCGCGCCGGATCGACGAGATCGGCGATCCGCCAGTCGCATTGCCGCGTGACTTTGGCGATCACCGGATCGCGGTAGAGACCAAGGAAAGACATCGCGGTTGAGAGGACGCCCGAACGCTCATTCTCCGACTTGTTAAGCAGTTCGCGTGCGGCGCTCGCCACAACCGGGTGGACGCCTTCCGCTCCCAGATGCTGCGTTGCCATCATTGCGGTGAGCGTCGTCTCGATCGAGCGTTTCGGGTCGGACAGGAACGACGCCACTCCGGCCAGGGTCTTGTCAGGCTCGGCATAAAGAACATGGAGGATCGCTCCGACCAGCAAGGCATGGCTTGTCTTTTCCCAATGGTTGCGGCGTTCGAGTGAGCCTTCGGGATCGACCAGCACGTCGGCGATGTTCTGGACGTCGCGCACTTCGTTAATTCCCCGGCGCACCTCCATCAGCGGATTGTACGGCGCAGAGGCTTCATTGGTCGGATCGAACAGCAGGACCCGACTGAAACGCGAACGGAAGCCTGCGGTGAGATCCCAGTTTTCGCCTTTGATGTCGTGAACGATGGCCGAATGCGGCCAGGTCAGCAGCGTCGGGACAACGAGGCCGACACCTTTGCCGCTGCGCGTCGGGGCGAAACACAGCACATGCTCGGGTCCGTCATGCCGTAAATAGAGATTGGCATGGCGACCGATCACTGCGCCTTTGCCGCCGAGTAGCCCTTCGCGGGCGATCTCGGAGCGGGTTGCCCAGCGCGCGGAGCCATAGGTCGCGCTGGTCCGGGCCTCGCGGGCACGCCAGACCGACATGGCGATTGCCACAACCACCGCAATCAGACCGCCCGATGCGGCGATCATCCCGCCGGTTTCGAATATTCGCGGAGCATAGGCCTCGAAGCTGAACCACCACCAGAAGATCGAATATGGCGGATAGACCGGCTGACCAAACGCGGTGAACCATGCTGGACCGAGCTCTTGCTGGTAGCCGAGCGTTGCAGCAGTCCATTGGGTGGCCGCCCAGACTCCTGCAAGCGCCAGCGCAAATACGGCCAGGATCTGGCCCCACAGGATCTTGGTTGCCGACACAGTCGCCTCCTTTCGCTCAATAACAGGAGGCAGTTGTAACGCCGGTATCAAGTTCGAATGCGTGTGATCGGGGTCCAGCGTAGCCAAAGAAGCAGGAGGCGGGGTCGTGGCAAGACGGATCAATCCAGCGCGGCTGGCACGGAACCCGCTTGCTGGACCCTGTGCCGGATAAGACAACAAGGCTATGATTTGCGAACGAAACCCGACATGTTAAGTCGTTCCAGTATCATGGTATCCGAGAGACCAACGACCACTCCTGCGATTGTCGTGCAGCTTTTGCTAGGCATGGCACTCTTTGGCAGTGCAACGCCGCTCAGCAAGTTAATCGGGCAGCAGTTCTCGGTCTTCACAGCGTCATGCATGCGCATGCTGATCGCTTGTCTGGTCCTTGCTCCATTCACATGGTTGCTGACGAAAAGGTTTGCTCGTGCGAAGCGGTCGGACTGGTTGGTGATTGTCGCGATCTCATTATTCGGGATGGTCGGTTTCACCGCAGCCATGCTTTTTGGCATGCGTCTCACCACAGGCGTGATCGGCTCCACGATCATGAGCGCGACACCGGCAGTGACTGCCGCCGCGGCCGTAGTTTTCTTCGGTGCCGCAATGAACTGGCGCACATCAGGAGCATTGGCCCTTGCGATCGCGGGGATCGTAATGATCAATCTGCTGCGAACCGGGGGAAGCGGAGCCACCGAAGCGCCGATCCTTGGCGCAGCGCTTGTCGCAATGGCTGTGTGCTTCGAGGCAGCCTACACCCTGCTTGCGCGCAAACTGTCCGACGGGATCAGCTCACTGGAAGCCACTCTGGCAGCATCGCTCATTGCCGCTTTGCTCTTCGTTGCTCTGGCTTTTGTTTTCGACTCTCGACCGTTTGATTTTTCCGGCATAGGTCGGGATGGTTATTTTGCGCTGGCCTTTTGGGGTGCGGCCACAGGAGGGCTCGCTCCTGTTCTATGGTATAATGGTGCCCGCAAAGCGCCAGGAGCACTCACGGCAGGTGCGATGGCAGTCATGCCCCTTAGCGCGCTTGTCCTATCTTACGTCCTACTTGGCGAATCCTTTCGCTGGTCTCACCTTTTGGGCTTCGGGTTGGTTTTCGCAGGGCTTGTCCTGATGATAGTCGAGCATGCGAAATCGGCGGATTAATGAGAATGAGATGTTCGTCCCACCCAACCCCTGAGACAGAATGAGCGTCTAGAACCTACGCGGCCTCCCATGTAAATTCAGGACTACCCGACCAGGTCAGACGGTACATGGCGCCCTGAGTCACCGACTGAACGACATTGGGCCATAGCGCCGCGATGCAAATCCCTTCCGGATGGCGAACCGAGGGATAGATGATGCCGTTGTGACCCTCGGCACGAGCCTGCGCCGCCAGCGCGTTGCCGACCGGATAACCCTTTTCAGCATTTGGATGGAGGCCGGGATGATCGGACGTGCCGCGCAGGTCGACAAAGATGCCGGACATACTTGCAATCATCTCGCCATATTCCACCACGGCATTGAAATCGGCTGCATCCGCCAACGCCTGAGTCAGGTGATGTCCGACCTCGGCGAGGCAGGTTTCGACCGCCAGGGCCGCGTACCAAGCCCCACGATCCGCGGGGTTAAATCGCCCCGGCTCGCGTGGTTTGGCGTAAGCGAAACTCGCATTGATGAACTTGGCATGCGGCACGCCGTGCACCAATTCTTCGGCGCTAAGGCCGCCATGGCCGCGCTCCTCGGCTATCAGGCGCGAGCTAGTCGCCCCTTCGATCTCCGCAAGCAGCGTAAGTTCATCGTCATCGTCAGTGAGCGGCGCCATCGCCGCGTCGCGCAGGCGCGCACTCGAAACCAGCCGAATGGTGCGCTCGAACGCTTCTCGTTTGGTAGCCAGATCGGCCGACGGCGGTTCGGGATCGCTCTCAGAGCCCGCCACGAAGCGCGTCAATATACTGGCGGGTTTCGAGCATACGCGGGATACCGCCTTCGATCATTGCCTGGACTGGCGAAAGCCGGTCGAACACAGGTGCCGTATTGACGAGCCTGGGCCAGCGGTCGGCCATGTCGTCGGCAAACAGCAGATGCAGCCCCTTGAACAAGCCGATCAACGCCGAAGCGCGCGTCAACTGGTCCTGGCTAAGCGCGCCTTCCCAAGTTCCGGCCTTCATCCGGTCCCAGGTACTTTCAGAGACACCGAGCAGCGCAGCGCCCTCGGCATTACTGCCACCCCAAGCGTCGACAAGTCGCAGAACGGCTTTGACTGCCGCGCCCGTCAGGCGGTCACGATCATCACTGGCCGCGAAGGTCTGAATGCCTCGCGGTGCTTCGGCTTGCTCTAATGCTATACTTGCCATATCGCATCTCCTGACGCTTGTTTACGCATCACATGGTGTTTCGTCAAGGACAGATTTGTCTGCACAGCCCCGTCAGACAGAAGGCCCCCGTGAGCGCGTGAAGCTCCAGTCAACACTGCCGCGCTCGTTGACCCTGCCTGCGACCGTCTGGCCCAGATGGCGCTCCAGATCCTGCCGCCAGGGGACGAGTTGGAAACCCACACCGTTGTCGATCATCGCGAACCGGCCCGAAGCGAGTGTGACGCGTTCCCGATACACGCCTGCGACATGATCCCCGGAAGTCGCGCTCTGCATGGTGCTTCCGTGACGCGAGGCGAGCGCATCGCTCGCATTGGCCAGGTCCCGGTCACGCAAAGTGCCAAGCAGATTGCGAGCATAGACGATCTTTTGCCCCTGACGCTTGGCTAAGCCTTGCTCCAGGAGGACATCGGCCCGTTTAGCCAATGCCTCGCGTACCTCCGACCCGAACCCGCCTGCCACGGTTTTGAGGCGGGGCGATACGAGTTGCCGATCAAGCCAGGTCGCACCGCCTGCACCGATCTGTCTTTCGAGAGTGAAGTCGGAGCGAACAAGCAGGCTCATCTGCTGCCGGCCTTTCCGATCGGTCCATGCGCTCGTCTCCACGATGGCACCTGGCGCGGCATCACCTGTCCGCTCGAGGTCGGGAAAACGCAGGTGATGAATGCGCCCATCGGCCCCGTCGACGATGGCAAAGGCCTTGCCAGTAAGCTCGTCATGCAGCCCGCGCTCGACGAGCCTGCCAATCACACGCTCACCGTTCGCTTCGTCATGCAAAGCCAGCCGCGCCGGGTCCGCATCAAAGCCTTTGCCGGTCATGGCCCGGTGCATCGTTTTGATGATGTCGCCGCGTTCTCCAAGTGCCCGAAGCGTGGGCTCGATATCGGATGCCAGCGTCCAGCTTGCTGGTCCCACCTGCTCAGCCAGTCCCATGCGTTCGAGCACCTGGGCGCGACCAATCAAGATCGAGCGATCCCTACGTGCGTCCGAACCGGCTTCGGGCCGCAGATCGATCTCGCCAAACGCGCCGCGTTGCTTGTGCAGGCGGCGATCGAGACTGGTCCAGCGTTCAGCGTCAACCTCGCGCGCCAGAGCATTGAGGATATCACGTTCGCTGCGCGGTCCCAGCTCGATGGTCACGCGTTCCTCGGCGCGGGCGCGCATCCCCTCGCTGATATAGGCGCGGTCGATCACAAGGTCCTCGCCGCCTGTTGCGACGCCGCGAACCAGCACATGGATATGCGGATTGTCGGTGTTCCAGTGATCGACGGCCACCCAGTCAAGGCTGGTGTCGAGATCGTTGGCCATGTCGGTCATAAATTCACGCGTGAAGGCGCGCAGGTCGCCCATCTCGTTGGCATCCTCAGGAGAGACGATGAAGCGGAAGTGGTGCCGGTCGTCCTCGCAGCGCTCGGCAAAGCTATCCCCATCGGCCTCGTCTGACGTTGCATCGAACATCCGGCCCTGCGATCCGTCGCGCGTCGCTCCCTCGCGCTGAATATAATTTATATGACGCGCGAGCGGCGCGGACCTGGTCTGGGATTGCCATTGACGAACAACGCGGGCCTTGATCAGGACACGCCGCCCAAATGCGCTTCTGCTGCGCGTCAGCGCAGCGAGCTTGCCGCGTCCATAATGTCCCGTGCCGCGACCGCCTGAGCCGCTTGCCTTGAACCGTGTGTATCCCGGCTTGTGAGAGACCTGAGCTACCCGGCCGAGGAGCGTCTTGGCCTTCTTGTAGGAGCGAGCGCCGCTGTCGCGCGAACGCCCGGGCTCGATATTGAAATCATCGTCAGCCATGCCGCGCAACAAGAGGCGATGGCGCCTTCGCCTTTGAAAACACACAGAAAATCAGCAGTAGCGACGGCACTGTAGTCGTCCAGACGGCGCTAATTACCCAGAAAAACCAACCACATGCAGCCCGGTCGACGGCGCTGCTTTTATCTTGCCATCCTCTCGTACCCTTTCTGACCAGTCCGCAACTCAGTCGCAAGTCTTCGCTAGCGGGCGACGCAGAACGCAGGGATGCGGGCCTGGCTGTCATTGGTCGGCGACCGCGGAGACGGGAGCGAAAAGATCATGCGCGGGCCGTTGCGGACGAACAAGAGCGTTGCCCGAGGCCTCCGGGAGACCCGGATCGCCGGGCGCATAATCCGAAGCGGAAACAGGTTCAGCGGGCGCGCCCGGAGCGCCCGTAGGGTGCGAACCCGCCGCGACAAAGATGCGCCCGGGCTGCAGCAGGGGTGCGATCTTCGCGACATAACGGCGGGTCTCGAGGGGAAGCGAGCGCCGTCCGGCAAGCCAGGCCTCGTAGCGTCCCGGCCCCGCATTATAGGCTGCAAGAAAGCCAGCTGCACCGTAGCGGTCATACATTTCTCGCAAGTACGATGTGCCCGCGAGGATATTGTCGCGCAGGTCGAAAGGATCGCTGCCGAGCGAGTACCGGCCGCGCTGGCGCACCCAGGTGCCGGGCATGAGCTGCATCAATCCCATCGCGCCCGCCGAGGACACTGCGCGCGTCCGGCCCGCACTTTCAACGCGGATCACCGCATAAATCCAGTGCTGGGGAATGCCGAAGCGCTGCGAGGCCTCGCGCACATGTGCTGCAATATCGATTGAAGCTGCGTGCGTTTGCGCTGCGCGCGATTGCCCGCTCGCGTGCAGCGGATAGGCAAGTGCCATTGCAGCCAGAGCCGCGGTTAGCGCGATACCGAGGCGCACGGTTCAAGCCTTGCTGGCGCGCCGCGCAGGGCGCGACCACGTCAGTACATGAGAGCCATCATCGGATGCGAAGAGATTGGCGCGTATCGGCCGGGCGAACGCCGGATCGTCGATTACCACCGCGATATAGTCCCCGGCCTTGTCGCCAACGCGCTTCCAGCCCGCGCCAACTTCGTAGACGGCGTCATTGTCACCCACCATGATCCGGTAGTCCGGCGCATTTTCGGTTTCGGATGGTTCTGCAGGAACGAGGGTGAGCCGGGCATCGAGCGTGAGCGTCTGCAAATGCCCCTCGAAGCCATCGCGGGTCGCTGCGAATGTGCCGATATATGTCATTGATCGTCTCCTTGGTTGTTGATTGAGGTTGCAACATTGCTTGGCTGCGCGAACCAGATATGCGCGCCATCACCTTGCTCATCGGTCCAGACGGGGCTGGCCCGGCCAAGCACGCGGTCGCGCGCGATCGGTCCGAAATAGCGCCCGTCGAAGCTGCCTGACGCGCGCCGGTTCATGACAAATATCTGGCCTGCTGCGATGGTCCGGCAGCCTTGCCAGACCGGCAGAACGCGCCCGATGCTGTCAGCTGCGCGCGCCACGCCGGCGCGCGCACCATTGATGGTGATGGTCAGACCCTGCCTGCACACAGTGTCGCCGGGACGCGCCGCGACTTCCTTCAGCAGCGGAATTCCCGTCGGCAGATAACCGCGTGTCGCAAGGTAATCGCGCAGCCGAGGCGGCGGATCGATCGCCACGCGCTCGCCAACCTGCAGACCGGTCGTACCGCCGATATGATACAGCCCCGTCGGCACACTAGCGGTCGCATTCCAGATCAGAACGCGAGAGAGGGGCAGCGCGGCGCTCAGCAATGCGGCAGCACAGACAGTGCTCGCGATAATGAGAGTGCGGCGTTTCATGGCCGAAGATTCCGGTAGCGCAGCCAGACGCGGTGCCGGTCTGGATGATAGGCGCGTGGCTGCATTCCAGCTGCAAGCCGGTTGTGCATGTGCCGCCAGTGGTCGGGCGCGACATCGCACGGATCGGTGCCGCCTGCCTCGATTGCATCGATCAGGCCAAGGACCTGGCGCACCTTTGGCCAGCCCCGGACCGAGAGCAGTATCTCTGCGCCCGGATCGACTTGCGGAAGCGTGGAATAGGTGTCGCCAGCTGCGACCGCGCGCGCAATGGCGAGAGCCGAACGGATGGTGCCATATTCGTTGGACGCCCAGCGCCCGAAAGCGAAGAGCTGCCCCGGCTTATAGCTTTCAACCCGTGTCCTGCGATCGATGATGCGCTGACCAACCGGCTTGCCGAAACGCAGCCAGTCTTCGCGCAGGCCTTCCTGCCACACCAGAGTGACGTGGGTCAGCGGCGGATCGCCGTCGCATCGCCCGGCGCTGGTGCGCGGCGGTGTCAGTCGACCGACCGTGCACAGGCGCGGCGACGTTAGCAGGAATCGATAAGATTCCTTGTTAGGATAGTTAAGGGGCTCGCAAGGCCAGCATTTCTGCGGGTTTGCGCAGCGTTTCGGTTCCCGATAGTCCGAACTTGCGGTTCCTGATAGTCCGTGCGCGGAGGTTCCTGATAGTCCGAACATCACACCGACTTGTCCACAGGAGGCATGCCGATGCGCCGCCGGGCGACATCGAAGGGATCGACAGGAATTGCCACGAAGCTGAGCCGCTCGCGGCCCAGCTGGTGGTCGAGCGAGAGGGTATAGCCCGGGAGCGGTTGACGCCGGACGATTGCGCGCATCTCGAAAGCGAACCGTTTGAGCGGTGAAAGCGCACCAGATTTGAGGTGAAGATGGGCAATGTCGAAGCTCCATCCGCCCTTTTGTTTGCCGCCATGCTTGCGCACGATCCGGTATAGCCAGCGCTCCAGGCCCCCGGTCAGCGTGAAATAGGCCGGGTCGATCGTGAGTACGAGCGCTCGGTCGATTACCGCTTCATAGAGCCAGTCCGGCACGATCATCTCGATGCCGAGCGCGCGGCCATTGGCATCGAGGCATTCGCGCCATTCGTTGATCCAGGAAAAGCGGTGGCGACGGCGTGCGCCCAGCTGGCGGATCGATGTCGCGATGCTGGTTGATTGCAGCCTGTCGAGCGCGGCTTTCAGTCGCTCATAGGCGGCCTTGCCGGTACCGCGGCGGGTAAAGGCGAGGATTTCATGCGGGGTGGCGGCAATGAGCCGCGACGTCGGCTTTCCGGCATCGCGCGCTTCGACGATCTGGCTGGCCACCCAGATCAGCACATCGGCGTCCCATATGGTTGCCATGCCATGTTCGGCAGTTGCCTCGACAAGAATTGAGATGTCGCCCATGCGAAAGTCGATGGGCTTCACCCGCTTCGATTTGGCGAGGCTGAAAAAGGGCCATGCCATCAGGTCCTGCGCATCGCGCGCCGCGATTGCTGCGCTGGTTCCGACGAACAGATCGAGCTGCTGTGCTGCGCTGGCAAAGGTCGTGCGGGCCGTCATTGAACAGGCTCTCAGCGCCGAACCGGGCCGGTGTAGCCGTCAATCCTTTTGGCCGGATGGACCACGCCCTTGCCCGGATCGCTGGTCGAGCGGCGCACCCCTTGTTCGGCCCAGGCATCGAGATCTTCGCGCCGGTAGACGATCCGCCCGCCGAGCTTGTGGTAGACGGGACCGGTCCCGTAGCAGCGGTGTTTCTCGAGCGTTCTGGGCGATAGGCCCAGATGCACGGCAGCATCGGGCGTTCGCAGGAAACGGGGGCGAACTGGTTCTGGAATGGCGGTCATGGGTAATCTCCGCAACACATGGGATGGATGGTGCGGCGAGTTACCGCTTGTTGCAGAGAGGGATGGCGGGCAATTGGTCCCATGGGGGAGCGACAGAACTACGCGAGAACAATTGTCGCCCGTGCCTTGCTGCCCTGCCGCCAAATATGTGTCGCTGACCGTGCGGACGCACGAGAGTCCATCGTCCACCCGATCATGAGCGATGCCCCCAACAAGCTCCGCACCGCGAACAAGGCGGCGGCAAAGGATCGCGTGCGGAGCCAGGGACCGGGACTTGTCGGTCCCGCCAGCTTCGCGCCGGTCCGACCCGCTGCCGGTTCGCAGTGCGCGCGGGGCCCAAAACGAATATGCCGCGCCCTCAGGAGCGCTGCTGGAGGCAGCGCGGGACAGAGCGCGTCCCCAGCCCCGCTCCGCTTTTCGCAGCCATCCCTCCTGCATGCGGACACGCAAAAAGGCAGGAACCGGAGAAGGCTCCTGCCCAATCGCGCGTCAGAACTCGAGCATCGCACCGGGCACAGTATGCACTATGCGGCTTGCCAGATGCACCGGCAGCGCATTGTAGTCGCCCTCATCGAAGGCGAAGTGACCGAGATCGTCATCCTCGACGACGTGCTGGTCAAAGAAGCTGTGCAAAGCACGCCGTTCGGCAACAGCCAGAGCTGCGAAATAGCTGTCCGAGCTCTGTACAGATTGAGTGAGTGTAGCCATGATATCCTCCTGATGTCTGCCTTGAAACGGCAGGAGGACCGGCAGACGGGCGTGCAGGTACCGGGTCACAGGATCGCCCGCACGGGCGACCACGAAGTGGCGTTGGGGGAAACGATTTTGTCGAACTGCAGCGCAGCTAAAGGAGGCAAAATGGTGGGGCCCCGCCGTCCTTGATGCGGTGGCTGCACGCCCGTCATGATCAGATTTCCGTGGGTCAGCCCCTCCCCGCTCTTACGCTCCTGAACAACACAAGAAGGGGCCCTGTCCGGTGAGGACAGGACCCCTTCGGGAGAGATCGACTGGGAGAGATCAGTCGATTTCGGGAGCGTCGCGATTATCGCTCTCGCCGCCAGATTCACCGCTCTGAGGGTTGCCGCGCGAGAGAAAGTCGACCTTGTCGGCGAGAATCTCGCAGCCGTACCGCTTCACGCCGTCCTGATCGTCCCACTGGGTGTAGTGCAGGCGGCCCTGTACCGACACCAGCTGGCCTTTCGAGCAATACTGCCCGACCGTCTTGGCGAGGCCGTTGAAGCAGGTCACGCGGTGAAATTCGCTGTCCTTGGCGGTGTAGCCGTTTTCATCCTTGTAGGTCTTGCCGTCCTTGTCGCGAGCGGGGCGATCGGTAACGACGGTGATCCCGGTGACGCTGGTCCCGCTCTTGGTTTCCCGTGTTTCGGGATCACGGGCAATGCGGCCGGTGAGGATAACGATATTGGTCATGATAAATTCTCCTTCAGCTCTCAACCCGGAAACCATTTCCGGCTTGCGAACGTCGATGAGAAACAGGGCATGGGAGGACTGCACCGCAGGCGCGCAGCGCCAAGGGAAACCCGTTTACGCCGGGTGGTGCGGGCAGCCCGCGCAGCGGGCAACACGGCCGGAAAGAAAATGGGTTGCCGGGCTCAGCTGACCTGGTTCAGACAGGTTCGCATGAAAAGCCGGACTGGGTTCGGAGTGGGCATGAAGGCAGCGCCATGGTCCAACGCTTTATTCGCAGGCCGCGGTGCCTCCGCTTGCAGCAAGAAGGTCCATGAAATCGCGGGCAGCGGCGCAATCAACAGGAGATTCCAACACGGCTCAAGGTCAGAGGCAGACCCAAGCCTATGAGGCAACCCCCACCAAGCGAAGCGCTTCACCCGGTCTTGCTCAAAGCCGAAATCGACCCGGCAGCGCTCGACACCCGAGGCCATCGTCTCGGGGCTATCCGACGACATATCAGTTGTAAGGAATTAGCGTAAAAGGAGATCGCCGGGATTCATCGTGACAGGCTAGCTTTTTTCATTTCTGCGCTATCAGGCGTTACGTTGCTTGCATCAGAGCGTTCGGAACTATCGCGTTTGTCACATGCAGCTTCCACAGCTTCTTGCGGTCCACAAGGCAGCGCGCCGCCTTCTTCTTCTCATCGCAAAAGGTCTTTATCCTTCTTCTCGATCACCATGTGGAATTCTCCAAATTGAAGCGGCGACGCAGCAGTCAATCATCGCACCGGGCAGAGGCCGAGCGTCTACAGCACCAGTATTATCATAGCTCCGATAGCACTGTTCCGGTCGCCCGTTCGGGAGGGGGATGACACTTGCACGACACAATATTCTTTCAGATCGCGGCTCTCCTGAAAATTGCCTCGTGCAGAAGAAACCCCGCGCATGAGCGTATCATACGCGGGGTTTCAAAGCGGCCCAATTGCACCTGCGACCCGCAGGGCTCCGGGGGGACGTCGGGACCGCCTGTTCGATGGGCCAGGCAAGAGAGACTCGAGGTCTTGCCCGCTCTCGTCACATGTCTTTCATATCGTGATCCGGCATCGACTGCATATCGTGACCCGCATGCGGGTCCGCGGGCTCGGCTGTTGGCGTGACTGCGCTGGCATCTGCCGGCTGAATCGGCGGCACGGGTGCTGCTCGCGAACTGCCGGAGCGCGGCCTGTTTGAGACCTCGTCCATGCTCTCAGGGGAAGTTCCTGCAGTCACCGGCTGCGCCTCGCCGTAAGCATCCGAGGAATTTTCCGTGCCATCAACACCGGGGGAAGCTGTGGCAGCCGATGGCGCAGCTCCTATGGCCATTGGCGTCTGCGCGTCAGGCGCCGAAACCTGCGCTTCGTCACACCCGGCGAGGAAAAACAGAGCAGCCACGACTTGAGCGGGACCGGTGGCTGTCATCTTCGATTTGCTTTTGGGCATCAGGCTTCTCCCTACAGCCAGGAAATGCCGAGATGGTTCTGGCCGTGCGCCAGTTCGCCGCCCAAGAACCCCTGGGCCAAAATGAGCACAGCCATCGATACAAGCGCAATGCGCAGCATTGTCCGGCTCTCCGGGCGGCGGTACGCGAGCGCGGCGAGCACAAGACCCAGAACGGCAATGAGCATGCCGTTCCAGCGATGGAGCTGCATTGCCGTATCCCCGCCAAACCACAGTCCGGTATGTATCCACCCGAATATGGCCGCGATGACAGCGCCGCCCGCACCGCCGTAAATGAGCACGCGTACCGCAGGCTCCAAGCTGGCTTCTCTTCGCTTACCGACGAAGAGCTCGGCCAGCGCGGCCATCAGAAACAGGGCAATTGGGAAATGTACCGTGGCGGGATGCAATCTCTTGAGCACACCGACGAAGCCCTCCTCGTTCACATTGGCGGTCTCTCCCGATGCTTCGTCGTGCCCGCCGGAAGCATGAGCGTCACCCGAAGCGCCATTCGATAATTCCTGGGCTTCACCGGAATTGTTCACTGGACTGGCTGTCGCAGGCGCAGCTGCGCTCTCGGCCCCGCCATGCGCTTCGTCGCCATGCGCGTGGACCGGGCTGACCCAAAGAAGACTTGCGCAAACAAGCGCCAACAGTTGGATTGGCTTCATATTGACGAGTGCCCTTTCTAGGCGGCTTTCCGCTGCCCTACAGATTGTTACGCATCTGGAGATCTCACCCCTCAAAACAGTTTTCTGAGGGTGGGCCAGCGCAGGAGTTATGCGATTTTGTGTGCTCGGGCGATTGCACGTCTGTCCGAATTGCGACCCATTGCAGCGAGCGAAGCCCGGGGGAGCGTCAGCACCGATCCGGGCCGCCGGTTCCTAGTCTTGCTGCGCCATATCCTGCTGGGCAGCCATCTGCTCCATCATATCGTGCATCATCGTCATGCGCTGGTGACAGGCCGCCATCATATCGGCGTTGCCCCCCTGCATCATGCCCGCCATGTGCTCCTGCATCTTTTCGCGGTGCTCGGCCGTCAGCCTTTGGCGTTCGGCGGGATCGCTCGCGGCGCGGGCCTGCTGCATCAGCGCGCGCATTTCAGCCATCTTCTCACGATGGGCTGTCATGGCCTCGGAATCCTGCATCATGTGGCCACTGTGATCCTGCTGCTGTGCTACAGCTTGATTTGCATGGTCATGCTGCTGCTGTGCCATTACCGGGGAGGCTGTCAGGCCAGTGGCGAGCAAGAGGGCCAAGGCTGTGCGGTTCATGGTCGAATTCCCTTCTTTGGTCAGGTGGTGGATGCCTTGTGCATTCATCACCTTTACGCAGCGAACGTCGCTCCCCCTCAAACAATCACGCAAGAGATGGTGGCGGCGAAGGGCAGGCCAACAGCCGAGCCGGTTGCAGCATTACTGATTTTCAGCCACGTTTCCGGCACAAGCCAAGAGAAAAGAAGGAGACGGTCATGGTATCAGAAAAGCCGCCGGGAATGCTGCGATGAGCGCGGTCAACGAAGACGGCAGCTGGGAAGTCCCGGAACCGGACAAGGCCGAACTGGTGCAGATGCGCATTCGGCTCATCACGCTCGAAAACATCGTTCTTGGCCTGCTGTCCGGAGCGAGCAGTGAGCAGATCGAACAGATCAGAAAGCGCGCGGACATGATTGAACCGCGTCCCGAGGCGAGCAGGCACCCTCTTACCGAACTGGCAGCAAATGACATGCGCAAATTTCTTGACCGTGCTGCTCGGCTTACCGACAACGCGGATCATGGAGAGGCTGAGTAATCCGGCAATGCAAACGCGATCGAGGACCGAAAATGCAGGCCAGGAGCGGCTTTGCGATGCACATATCTGTGGAATCATGGCAAGGTGACCAGAACCCATTGGCTAGTCTATATTTGCGGCAGCTTGATCGCGTTCGTCTGGGAAATCTACCAGATGCCGTTTTTCGTTCCGGGCAATCTCGAACCCTATGAACAGACCATTCGTTGCGGCATTGCGAGCCTGGGCGATGGACTTATCCTGCTCGCAGCGTACACGCTCGCAGCCATGAAGGGCGGGCGCGCCTGGTTTCGCCAAGGCGCCAGGATATCTTATGCAATATACTTCGGTTTCGGCCTTGTCGTTGCAATCGCTGTCGAAATCATGGCGACGTCGCTACCGTCAGACAGCCTGCTGAGCTGGCGCTATAGCGATCTGATGCCCCATGAACCATTGACCGGCATGGCTCTGATCCCGATCGCGATGTGGACGATCGTGCCTGCGCTGACGATCCTTCTGGTTCGGTTTGCTCAAACCGAGCGCAACTGAACTGAAAGCAGTCTCAACGAGCGACTTGGCCATGTCTCGCCCGGCGCTTAGTCCTCGGGAACCTGTTGGCCAGCAAGACGAAGCCCGAGATCGCGATAATTGTCCCGCCGATGCCGAACAGCAAAAGCCACCAGCTGTTGATCCGGTCGCGCTGCGTCCAGTCCATGATGTGCAGCCCCCAGATGAAATCGAAGAACCGCCACGTGTCGCTTCGCGCGGAGAGGACCGCACCGCTCGATGCATCGACATAGACGCGCGTGTTAGCCACGTCATTATAGGTGATTTGCCATGCAGGAAACGGGCCCCTGAATTCGGTGCCAACGCTTTCGTCGACCAGGCGCGCCGCATGGATGGATGTTTGCGGACCGACCCAGGCGCGCCGCGCAATTGAACGTGCCGTGGCTGCGGGAATGGGAGATAATATCCGACCGCTTTGTGGCTCATGCAGGCTCACCGCGCCATCGGCTCGCCGCACCTCAGTAACAGTCTTGCCATCAAGAACCCGGGTCGTGATTGCGGTAATGTCATCGCTGTCGGACAGCCATCGCGGGATGGCGGCATCGTCGGGAAGCGTCTGTGCTGCGCGCGAGATGACATGCTCGGATCGCACTTCCTCCAGATCGAGAAAGGACATCAAAGCTCCGGTGCCCATCCACAAAAGCACCTGGAGGCCGACGAAGATCGCCAGCCATTTGTGCAGCTTGCTGCCCAGGACATGCAGGCGCAGCTTGAACGAGCGTTTCGCCACTCGGTTGCCCCCTCGCACTCCGATCAGCGGTTGCGCGGCGCGCGCGACGAGGAATGATATTGCACGATCTTCCAGCCATCGGCGTCATGGGCAAGTACGGATGTGGCCACGCCCTCGCGCTCGATAACCCGACCATCCGTCAGTTCGATCCGGTAGGTGTAGGTTTCGCGCCCGTAAGCGAGATGTCCCATGCGGGTGACCGCGACGGTCGGATCACCGAAGGTGAAACTTGCAATTGCATCCAGTTCGGGCCCGAGATGATGCTCCATGTAATGCGTGAAGCTACCTTCGTCCTTGCCGTTCTCGTAAACGAAAGATTCGTCGGCAAAAAGAGCGTCCATTGCGTCACCGTCGCGGGCAAC
Source organism: Qipengyuania sp. HL-TH1 (assembly GCF_036365825.1). Taxonomy (NCBI): domain Bacteria; kingdom Pseudomonadati; phylum Pseudomonadota; class Alphaproteobacteria; order Sphingomonadales; family Erythrobacteraceae; genus Qipengyuania; species Qipengyuania profunda. The sequence goes on along the minus strand of NZ_CP142675.1, from coordinate 3,106,150 downwards.
CAAGGCCTCACGGTAGGCGACCAGAGCCGCTTCTGCACCGGCGACATCGTCGTTCATGGCCGCCATGTGATCGGCATGGTTCATGCCTTGCGCCGAATGGTCCATCTCCATCGCTTCAGCTTGTTCCTGATGCGCCGAATGATCCATGGTCTGCGCCATCGCCGGTACTGCGGAAACTGCGAGGGCCGAAGCCATCAAACCTTGAATGATCATCGAATTCTTCATTAGTCTTTCCTTTTTTTAGAACCAGAACCGGACACCGACGACATAGTTCGTCACGCTCGGGTCTTCGCCGGCCGCACGGGCATAGGCGGCACTATCGCCTATCCGCCATTCCTGAGAGACGCCGATATACGGCGCGAATTCGCGTGCGAATTCATAGCGCAGGCGAAGGCCTGCTTCGATTCGGTCGATCCCCGCGCCAACTCCCAGCTCCGGAATATCCTGAGCCGAAAGTGCAAGTTCCGCGCGCGGCTGAAGGATCAACCGCTGGGTGATGCGCTGGTCAAGTTCGCCCTCGATGCGGGCCGTCACATCGCCCTTGCTGGAAATAAACGCCGCAGCATCGACTTCGAACTTGTAAGGGGCAATACCCTGGATGCCGATCACCGCATGGGTGCGTTCAGGTCCGGTCAAGTCTTGTCGGACACCAGCCTGGAAGTCGAAAAAGGGTGCGATGGCGCGGCTCCACAGAGCCTGCACCTCGGCCCCTTCGATCGGTTCGCCGAAGCTGCCCTCGCCTTCCGATTTGAACCAGAACTTATTGATATCGCCGCCGTAATAACCCTGAACGTCCCAAAGATAGCCGTCCGCGCCTTCGCGCGCCCGGTATTCCACGCGGTCGCCCTGTATCCATAGCCGCATGCCGCCATCGGTTTCGCGGACCAGCTCCTGCCGGGCTTCGTTCATGGCTTCCTCGCCCCAAATTGCAATACCGGCGCGCGCGGGGCCGCTGCCAGCTTCGGGCGGAGGCGGGAGGAGCGGGATCATATCGTCGGCAGACCCTTGCATTGCGGAATGATCCATTCCCTGCATGGCTGGTGACGGCGCGGAAACCTGGCCCATCTGACTGTGGTCCATCTGGCTGTGGTCCATCTGGCTGTGGTCCATCTCGCTCTGGCTCGCCTGGCCTTGAGGCATATCGCCATGATTCATCTGGCTGTGATCCATTTCCATGGATTCCTGACCGGACTGCGCCATGGGCATCTCCATGCCCGAACTTTCTTCACCTTCGGCCATCGCCCCTTGGCTCATCTGCGAATGATCCATGGTTCCGTGATCCATCGCCGGTTGGTCGCTGGCGGTCGGCTCGCAAGCGCCGTCCGCAACGGCATGGCCCATGTCCCGATGGCGCTGCGCTTCCTGCGCACACCTGTCCGCAGCATCCTGGCCCGTGACCGGCTGAGCCCCGGGCTGGGGTTGACTGGTGTCATGCCCGGCATGCTGTGCCGAAGCCGGTGCCGACAGCATCGTTCCGGCAGCGAGCGAGGCAAGCAGGCTTGCTAGAAAAGTCTTCATGCTTCGCTCCCGTCCGGATTGGCGACCGTGACGATCTGAAACATCCCGGCGTGCATGTGGTAAAGAAGATGACAGTGAAAGGCCCAGTCACCCGGCTCGTCGGCAGTCAGGTCGAATTGGGCGCTGCCGCCTGGCTGCAGGATTACCGTGTGCTTCAAGGGCTGGCGATCCGCAGGGGCACCATTGACCAGTTCGAAGAAATGACCGTGGAGATGGATCGGATGCGCCATCATCGTGTCGTTGATGAGCTTGACCCGTACCCGCTCGTCATAGGCAAAGCGGATCGGTTCGTCGGAGACGGCGGAAAACTTCTTGCCGTCGAACGACCACATGTAGCGCTCCATATTGCCGGTCAGATGGATTTCCATCCGCCGGGACGGAGTTCTGCCTTCCTCGTGCGGCCTCAGCGCGCGAAGCTTGCGATAATCGAGCGTGCGATGGGGCACATCGGCAAGGCCAATGCCCGGATCGCCCATGCGATCGACCGGGTTCATCGATACCATGTCGAGGCCCGGGCCGACCTTCACGTCAGGCGGAAGGCGCGACGTATCGCGCATCTGCATGCCAGACATGCCTGCCATCCCCGCCATTGCGTCGCCGTTCGGCGCTCCGCTCGAACCATGATCCATGCCCGCCATGGCACCATCGGTTCCATGATCCATCCCTGACATGTCACCACCAGTGCCTGCACCGTGGTCCATACCGCTCATGCCCATGTCGGCCATGGTGAGCAGCGGCGGATCGCGCAGCGGAGGTATAGCTGCGCGCGCGCCGGGCCTGCTCGCCAGCGTCGCGATGCCCATGCCAGAGCGGTCCATCGACTCCGCCACCAGCGTGTAGGCCGGTTCCTCGCGCGGGGTGACGACAACGTCGTAGGTTTCGGCGACACCGATCTGCAGCTCATCGACCTCGACCGGTTCGACATTCTGTCCATCAGCCTGAACCACTGTCATGGGTAGGCCGGGGATGCGTATATTGAAGAAAGTCATCGCGCCGGCATTAACAAAGCGAAGGCGCACCCGCTCACCCGGCCGGAACAGATACTCCAGATTGTCCAGCGGGCCATGGCCATTCAGAAGATAGGTATAGGCCGCGCTCGATACGTCGAGGATGTCAGTCGGCATCATGCGCATCTTCGCCCACATCCGGCGGTCTTCACCCGACAGCGGATAATCATCAGTCCAGGTGTTCTGGTTGTAGTTGAAGTAGCCTTCGCCCTTCTTGAGCTTGTCGAAGATCGCGTGCGGCGACATGTCGCTGAATTCGCTCAGCACCACGATATATTCGCGGTCGGCCTGCACCGGATCGGGACCTGCGGGATCGACCACGATCGCGCCATAGTGGCCCGCCTGTTCCTGAAGGCCGCTGTGCGAATGCCACCAGTAAGTTCCCGATTGCCGCACGGGAAATTCGGCGGTGAAGGTCTCACCCGGCTTGACGCCGGGGAAGCTCACTCCCGGAACGCCATCGAGCTCAAATGGTACGAGAAGCCCGTGCCAGTGAATGGACGTATCTTCCTCAAGCTGGTTATGCACGTTTAGCCGGACCGTCGTTCCTTCCTGCAGGCGCAGGAGAGGTCCTGGAATACTGCCATTGACAGCGATCGCGCCGCCGCGCCTGTTGCCGCTTGCGAAGGCGGACCGGGCTACGGTGAGGTCGATATTCGGCCCCGCCACCTCGTCCAGTCCCTTACGGGCATTTCCCGCCAGGAGGTCACCGCCGCGCGCCCAGGCCGGCATTGCTCCGGCAAGGCCAAGCAGGCCCATCCCGCCTGCTCCCGTACCAAGGAATTTGCGTCGATTTACGGAAATCATTGAATGCGGCTCCTGATGTGACATACACCCACCCTTACGCGCCTGTCAGCTGTACCCCTCAAAGTTTTTGACCCGTTCTCTCAGCCGGTTGCGCGCACGATATATGCGCGTCTCGATCGCCTTCTCGGTCGTGCCGAGCAACGCGGCGGCTTCGGCCTGGCTTCGGCCTTCGACACTTACGAGCACAAGCGCTTCGCGCAGGCGTATGGGCAACCGCCCGATCTCCGCCTCGACGAGCCTGAGTTGCTCACGGCTCGCTGCAAGGTTTTCGGGATCGGGCGTGTCGTCGGCCACCGCCTGTACCTCGTCGGAACTCGGAAAACCGAAGAAACCGACGACCTTCCTTCGGCGAAGTCGGTCGCGACACCGGTTCAGGACAATTGTTGTAAGATAAGGGCCGACGGGCTTGGAGGCATCGAGACGATGCCGGGTGAGCCAGACCGATGCGAGGCTATCCTGGACCACGTCCTGAGCGGAGGAGGAAGACCCCAGCATGCGCGTCGCCAGCGCAATCAGCCGCGCGATGTGGGCTTCGACAAGAGACGAAAACGCCTGCCTGCTGCCGGCCACGACCTGCGCGACAAGTATTTGTTCTGAATTGCCCCCCTTTTTTACCGGCATGCGGGGTCAGCTGCGCGGGCTGTCGGTGAGAGCTTTGGACACTTGCTGGTCAAATCGTCTTTGCTGATCGGGGTCGAGAATTTCACGCATGTCGAAGACATGGCGGACCGTTGCTTTTTGGAGATCGCCCATGCGTGCATGAACCTCGTCGATGGCCGCCCCCACCCTGGGTCCGTATTCGTGTTCGGCTTCCATCGCCTGCGCGAGTTGGGCGTTGGCAGCGCGCGCAGAGGCCTCGAGCCTGGCCCGTTCCACAGCGAAGCGCGCTTCGAGTGTCTCAAGGCGTTGCTTCTGCTCGTTTGTTAGTGTGAGTTCATCATGCACGAACGCATGTAGGCCCGTATCAGCATCGTGATTGGCCCAGCGATCTGCGGCGAGCGCACCGAGACAACCGGCGAGCGCCGCGAGCAGCACCGCGAGGGCAATATGCAATTTCTTCAATGTCTAGCGCTCCACATGCAGCAGCTCGGAGGGCGAGAGCCGCTCTCCGACAATGATGCTATCTGCTATGCCAGGTTGGGAACCAGCAAATTGTGCAGGCCACCCGCTGGTGCCTGCACCGGCTCCCAGGCCGACGACGAACAGGCCCGCGAACAAGGCCATCCTGCGGCGTCTTTCAACGATTTCGCCAAGCTGGCCTGCCCGTTGCCACACGCCGGTCATGAAATCGTCCGGAACTTTGAAGGAGTCCTGTGTGCCCAGCGTCCCAAGCATCGCATCGAGTGTCTGATTGTTACGCATCCATTGCTCCTGTCGGTTGCCCGCTTCCTATACGCGATAGAATACCCGAACCCTTAAGTTTCTTTTTTGAGGGCTGCGGCCCGGCTGTGCGTATCAGAACGTGCAACGAACAATAGCGAAGGTTGTTTGAACAGATCGGAAATTATGTGGTGAAAAATGCACGCCTCACAAAAGTGGAACGGGAGTTCACTCCTCTGCTTGGCCACAGCTGGCTCACACCGCTCTACGATCGTGCGATTGGCGTTTTCACGCGCGAGGCGAAATGGCGCCGGGAGATCGTCAAACAGGCTCGAGTAAAACCTGGCGACAAGGTCATGGATGTAGGTTGCGGCACGGGGACGTTGTTGCGAGCCTTCATGACCAGCTGCCCCCAAGCAGATTTATTAGGCGTAGAACCCGATCCGGCAGCGCTTGCGATCGCACGGCGCAAGCTTGGTCCTGCTGCGGGCCTCGTTCGATGGCACAACGGATTTCTCGACAGTCTCGACCTTTCGGGTGATCGGCGACCCGATACGATCGTCAGCTCGCTTGTTTTGCACCAGGTTCCCGTGTCGCAGAAGCGCGCGATCCTCGAGCAAATGGAGGCCTTGCTAGCTCCTGGCGGCATGGTGCTGATCGCTGATTACATGCGCCAGGACCATCCGCTCATGCGCGCAATGTTCCGCGCGACCGTTCAGCTTCTCGACGGTTTACCAGACACCCAGCCGAGCGCTGACGGAGCAGTCGAGAAATTGCTAGGCGAAATTTTCGCAAGCGCAGAGCTGCTCGCTCAGATCCATACCGCAACCGGAACCATTTCGCTCTGGCGCGGCTCCAAGAAAGGCATGTAACATGATCAAAGACAATCCATCGAAGCCGCTGCGGCGTTCGCTGACGGCATCGGTTCTTCTCACGCTTGCGGCCTGCTCGAATGCCGCACAGGCCGCCACCTACACGATGTTCAGGGACCCGGGATGTGGTTGCTGCCTGAGCTGGGCAGGACATGTCGAGGGCGGCATGGAAGCAGAAGTGGCTTCGGTCGATACTGACGATATGAGTGCGCTCAAGGCAGCCAAGGGCGTACCGCAGGATATGTGGTCGTGCCACACAATGGAAGTCGAGGGCTACATCATCGAAGGTCATGTGCCCGCCGAAGCGATCGCGCGGCTCCTGCGCGAAAGGCCCGAGGGCGTGACCGGCCTCGCCGTTCCCGGAATGCCGCTAGGCTCCCCCGGCATGGAAATGGGCGATCGAGTGCAGCCCTATGAGGTCATCGCTTTCGGTCCGGACGGCCAGAAAGTCTTCGCATCCTATCCGTAAACGCCGACCAGCCCAGATGACGGTAATTCAACAGGAGAACCATGATGTCAGAGCGTTCGCTCAAATCCTCGATCATCGCCTGGGGCTGGACACTCAGCCTGTTTCTGCTCGTCAGCTATTTGATCTGCATAGCTTTCGGCCTGCTCGCGCCCGAACGGTTCCATATGCATGAGGCCTGGGAACCGCTGCTTCCCGGATACGAATGGCTGACTCTGCCTGGATTTCTCGCAGGCGCAATCGGCAGCTTCTTATATGGGTGGTACATCGCGGTGATCGTGGTGCCGTTATACCGGTACTTCAGATAACGCTTGAGGAAATCAGACTGGCTTGAAACGGCGCTCTATCGATCGGAACAAGCACTTGGTTCCACGCGGGTGTCGGATGCGACAAAAGAAGGCTGGCGACACCAATCAGAATGACGCCTCGACAGGAGACGAACAATTTCGCGATATCGATCCAGCGACGATAGACGGGGTCTGCTCCTGCACACCGCCATAGGCGCAGTCATGGGTTTCGCGATCCTTCATCCGGTGACGACACTTGTCTACTGGTATGAATTCGGTGCCTCGAATATTGCCGCCCAAAGCAACGCGCTCGCTTTTCTGCTTGACCGTCTGTCTTCGGCATTCGCGTTTGAAATGCTAACGATGAGCGCTGTGTATGTGGCGTTGGGCGCTGCGATCGGGCTGGGGTTTGGTATTTATCACAGCCGCCTTTTGGATGAACGCTCGAAAGTTCGTTTCCTCGAACGCGAGCTTGAAGAAGAGCTACCTTTGCTCATTGCCCGGGGCGAAGGAGAGCATGTCGAGTTCAAGTCGTCTATGCGTTGGGACAGACGCGAAGAGCGCGTAAACCGGCGCCTGCAGCAGGTTGTCGTGAAGACAATAGCGGGTTTTCTCAACCATGAAGGTGGCACGCTCTTGATCGGCGTGGAAGATGACGGGACTGTTGCGGGCATTGAAGCGGATATGCGAACGCTCAAGCACGCGAACCAGGATGGATTCGAACGACTTTTGATGGACACTGCAAGAGACGCCCTGGGCGGGGATGCTTGTGCCCTGGTCCATAGTCGTTTCCATGGGCTTGGCGGGCTGACCGTTTGCAGGGTGATCGTCGAGAAAAGCGTGCATCCGGTCTACTACACCGAAGGGGGTGTCGCTCATCTCATGCTGCGCACCGGAAACAGTACCCGGGAGCTGGATGTTCGCGAAGCTCAGGCGCACCTTCAACGAAGAGAAGCCGGGCCGATGTAACTATAACCCGGTCGCACACAGGCGCCTGGAGTCTCGCAGAATCTTTTTTGAGGGGTGAAGCCCTGCCGAACGTACTGTTCGGCAATGATGTTTCTCGAACGGGAGGACATCCATAGGGGAATGTATTGCAAGACCATGGTCACGATCGAACGGGCAATACCGCAGGCTCCATAACGCTGCTGGGCGGCATCGCCATGGGCACCGGCGTTATGATCGGTGCAGGCATCTTCGCACTCACCGGGCAGATCGCCGAACTTGCCGGCCCCCTCTTTCCGCTATCCTTTATCGCCGGGGCGCTGGTCACTTCATTGTCGGCCCACAGCTACATCAAGATGTCGAACAAATGGCCCTCATCGGGCGGCATCGCGATGATTTTGCAAAAAGCATACGGGCCCGGCGTCATCGCCGCATCAGCCTCGCTGCTGATGGCGCTGTCTATGGTCATCAACGAAAGTCTCGTGGCAAGGACCTTCGCAACATATGCGCTGCGTCCGTTCGATCTCGAGAGCAGCGGATGGCTCGTTTCTCTGGTAGCGCTCGCTCTCATTATCTTTGCCTATTTCGTCAATGCAGCGGGCAACAAGTCGGTTAGCGGGTTTTCACTTATCATGTCGGCGATCAAGATCGGCGGCATTGCGCTATTTGCAGTAGCTGCGATCTGGGTGAGCGGTTTTTCATCAGGAGCATTCTCGCAGCCTGTAGCGCTGACCAACGCAGAAGCCCTGGTCGCCTCGGTTGCCTTTTCGATTCTCGCTTTCAAGGGCTTTACCACGATCACCAATAGTGGCGGCGAAATCGTCGATCCGCACAAGAATGTAGGCCGCACGATCATGATCTCGATTGGCATCTGCATCGTGGTCTATCTGCTCGTCGCTGTTGCGGTGGGCTCAAGCCTCAGCATCTCCGAGATTATCGAAGCACGCGATTATTCACTGGCGGCGGCGGCGCGCCCGGCACTTGGCGATCTCGGTTTCTATTTCACCGTCGCGATCGCGATCGCTGCCACCACGTCGGGCGTCATCGCGAGTGTTTTTGCGGTGTCGCGGATGCTGACGATGCTGACCGATATGAAGATGATCCCGCATAGCCATTTCGGCATGAGCGGCGGGATCCGCAGCCACATGCTGGTCTATACGGTTGTCGTTGCCGGAACGCTGGCCGTATTGTTCGATCTTTCCCGTATCGCATCGCTGGGCGCCTTCTTCTATCTCGTCATGGACATGCTGGTTCACTGGGGCGTCCTGCGCCACCTGCGCGGAAAAGTCGGCGCACGCGCCTCGGTGCTTCTCGCTGCACTCGCAGCCGATGGCGTGGTCCTGGCAGCTTTCACTGTCGCGAAATTGCGCAGCGATCCTGCCGTCGTGGCCTACGCCGTGATCGGGATCGCCGCCGTTTTTCTTGGCCAATGGTTCTACCTCTCGCGCAATCCCGGCGCACCAGCATCGCCCGAGAACGATGGAACGGGAGAGGCGAGTTGACCATGCACTTCCTTTCCAGGTGGGAAGCTCTCGAGGCGGGCTCCACTGCACAACCGTGCCCGGCTTGCGCATTGCCCAGTAGCGCCATCACGAAAAACAAACGGAGCGAATTATGACGACCCGAACAGCGACGGTTTACCGCATGGTGATGGAGGATCACGTTTGCCCCTATGGTCTCAAGACGATCGATCTCCTCAAGCGACAGGGATTCGAGATCGACGACAATCACCTGACAAGCAGGGAAGAGACCGACGCGTTTAAAGACAAGCACGAGGTCGAGACCACGCCCCAAACCTTTATCGAAGACAGGCGCATCGGTGGCTATGACGATGTGCGCGAATTCTTCGGCAAGAGCCGCTCGCAGCCCAAGGAGGGCGAAACCAGCTATCAGCCGGTCATCGCGATTTTCGCGGTAGCTCTGCTGCTCGCGCTCGGGCTGAGCTGGGCGTTCTTCGACAATCTCTTTACCGTGCGCGCGGCAGAATGGTTCGTGAGCCTGTCGATGACCTTGCTGGCTGTCCAGAAGCTGCAAGACGTGCGCAGCTTCTCGACCATGTTCCTCAACTACGATCTGCTGGCCAAACGCTGGGTCCCCTATGGCTTCGTCTATCCGTTCGGTGAAGCCGCCGCAGGTATTCTCATGACCGCTGGCGCACTGACCTGGCTTTCTGCTCCGCTAGCACTGTTTATCGGGACTATCGGCGCTGTCAGCGTATTCAAGGCGGTCTATATCGATAAGCGCGAGCTCAAATGCGCCTGCGTCGGTGGCAGCAGCAACGTGCCGCTTGGCTTCGTCTCATTGACCGAGAACATGTTCATGATGGGCATGGGTCTGTGGATGGGCGCAAAGGTCTTCCTATGATCATTGCGCTCATCCTTGCCGTCGCTCTGTTCCTCTTGGCTATCGCCTCACACCTCGCGATCCTTGGTGTCGGCCACCGCCTCCTTGGTCGCAGGCGAGACACGCTGGCCAAACTTGGCGTCTCGCTGCTCGTCCTCAGTTCGCATTTTCTGGTCGCAATCCTTTTCGCGGTCGGCTTCTGGCTGGGCGCGGAATGGGATCTTGGAGGGTTCGACAAGGCCCCGACAATGGACTGGATGGACTACTTTTATTTCTCGCTCATCAACGTGACCACGCTTGGTCTGGGCGACATCTATCCGACCGACCACCTGAGGGTGCTCGCCGGCATCGAAGCCCTGACAGGCTTCGCACTCATCAGCTGCTCGGCGCAGCTATTCTGGACCATGATGCATGAAGGAGAAAAAGCATGACTGAGAAGACGCGCCACTCGGACAAGGGAGGGGGAGGCAGCTACTGGCGGTTCATGGCCATGGTTTCGACCTCAACCGTGATCATGTTCTTCCTGATGTATGCCAACACCTTCACCGTTGACGATATCTTCTGGAGCGAAACCCGGTTCTGGATGATGTTCGTCATGGGCGGAATGATGATGATCGTGATGCTCCTTTTTATGTGGGGCATGTACAAGGACCGGACTAAGAACTTCATCATTCTTGGCGTCGGTGCCGTCGTGTTCGCCCTCGCTCTGTGGTTGGTGCGCAGTCAGACCACCGTCGACGACACCGAATATATGGCAGCGATGATCCCGCATCACTCGATCGCGATCATGACCAGCGAACGCGCAAGCCTGAAGGATCCTAGAGTGCGCGAACTCGCACAGGCCATCATCGTCGCCCAGCGCCGCGAAATCGCCGAGATGAAATATCTGATCAACGATATCGAGCAGAACGGCCCGCGGACCGAAGAACGCCTGCCAGAGGAGATGCAGCAATGAAAAACTTCGCGCTTATAGCGGCCATCGCATTGCCGCTCGCCGCCTGCAATTCCAACACGGCCCCAGGCAATGACCGCGAGGCACAGCTAGATCCGCCCGCAATTGCGGCCCCCATTAAGAATGCAGCCAGTGCGCTGGCAAATGTCAGCCCCGGCCTAATGCTTCCCGAAACCATGAATGGCGCAGATATCGCTGCGCTGGGCGCGGAGAATTCCTGTCAGTTTCGTCTGACCGAAATTGCTTTCCCGTCCTTCGTCTACGACGATAGCGGCCAGGGTGCGGTCAAGATCAACGGTACCCTTATTCCGGTCACTGCCGATGGCCCGGACAGCTATTCGAACGGCGAGCTTCGCATCAGGACGCGCATGCTGGATGATGAAGGCGATGCGGGCCTGCAGATGCAGGAGATGATCGTGGCTGCGCCGAGAGCCAAGGATGAATTCGGCTTCTGGGGCTATACCACCTGTCCCGGCGGCGGAACCTGATTGAAGCAGGGCGGACGGGCGAGCGATGGCTCGCCCGTCCGCCCGCTCAAGCTGATTTTTCTTGCAGACATCATTTCTGAAAAGGAGCGATCCCATGCCCGATACCAGGCCGATTGCTGTCTTCGGTGCCGGCGGTAAAGCAGGCACCGAGCTTTTGAAGCATGCCTTTGGCCGTGACGTACCGATCCGCGCCTTTGAACACAATCTGCCCGAGCCGAGCGAGCGTATAGGCGAGTTCGAATATATCGACTGCGATGTTCTGTCGGATGATTTCGCACAGCAGCTCGATGGATGCCGCGCGGTGATTTCCACTCTCGGTGTCGGGTTTGGTCCAAGCAATGCCATTGATCCGCCACCGCTTTATACCGAAGGAACGCGGAATCTGCTCGAAGCGATGAAGCAAACCGACATAGACCGAATTGCCGTGATCTCCGCAGCGTTCGTGGAACACCAGTCGAGCGTTCCTGCCTGGTTTGAGCTGACGGCCAAGCCTGCACTGTTCAACATCCTGGAACAGATGCGTGCAATGGAGGCGATGCTGAGTGACGCTCCGGATGTCAGATGGACTGCTGCGCGGCCCGGCTGGTTGCTTGACGAACCCTATACCGGCGAAGCGGTGATTACCGACGAACGTCTGGCAGATGGTTGCTTTAGATGCCGTCATGCGGATCTTGCAGCAAGCCTTCTCGAGTTTGTACTCGAAGACACCTGGATCAACGCAAAGCCTGCCATCGGTCGGCCCGAAAACGAGAGCTTGGAGAGCCCTGCCGCCATCAAAGCCGAGCTGGGGATCGATTAAGCCTGGTACCAACGATTGAGGCGAATCGGACTGAACATCACAAATTTCGAGTAGGACACAAGGAAGCCGTATGTATTTCGAGACGATCAAGACCCCGGGTCTTTCGCAACTTTCCTACATTATCGGTGCCGGCGGGCAGGCTGCGGTCATAGATCCGCGCCGAGACTGCGAAGTCTATGTCGACAAGGCCCGCGCCGAAGGACTGGAGATCACCCATATCTTCGAGACCCATCGCAATGAGGACCTCATCAGCGGATCGCCGATCCTTTCCGAAATGACCGGCGCGAGGGTCTATCACGGGCCCAATCCAGCAGGCGAAGTCGTGTTTGCCGAGACTGCGCGCGAAGGCGATTGCTTTGAACTGGGACAACTGAGAATCGAAGTGCTCGAAACGCCCGGTCACACTGACGACCATCTCGCCTTTGTTATCCATGACAGCGAATATTCCGAAGGACCGGTTGGCGTCTTCACCGGCGATGCGCTGTTTGTCGGCGATGTCGGGCGAACCGATTTCTATCCCGAACGCAAGGAGGAAGTTGCCGGGCTGCTGTACGATTCCCTGCAAAAGATTTGCCGTCTCGGAGACCAGGCAATCATTTACCCGGCGCATGGCGCGGGTTCGGTCTGCGGATCGGGTATGGCGGACCGGGAATTCTCCACGGTCGGCCACGAGCGCCGCAACAATCCGCGCCTGCGCATCTTTGATCGCGACGAGTTCATTCAGGCGAAAATTGCAGAGCACCATTACCAGCCGCCGTATTTCCGGTTGATGGAGCGGCTTAATCTGGAGGGCGCAGATGCTGCGCCGCGCATCATGCGCCCCCGCCGGATGGGGCTCCAGCAAATTACCAAGAGCGGCGCTGACCACCTGATCGACGTTCGTGAACCGCTTGGCTATGCCGGCGGCCACCTGCCGGGCGCGATGTGCCTTCCGGTGGGAATGATCCCGGCTTTCGCCGGGTGGTTCATCACCGAGGGCGAGACGATAGCGCTGGTCGCCTCCGAAGAAGACCAGCTTGCCGAGGCGATGGCGCATCTGGTGCGCATCGGTTTTGACAACATCATTGGTGGTTACGTGGGCGTCGTTCCTGCAGCTGCACAGGGCGCGGCGATGCGCAGCGTTCCCATGATCAACACCGATGAAGTCGCGCAAAGACTCGACCAGAACGGCGGCCAATGGACCTTGCTCGATGTGCGTGATCTCGAGGAGCGCCAGCAAACCAGTATCGATGGCTCAGAACATATCTACGTCGGCGAGCTGAATACCCGCTGGAAAGAGCTAAAGCAGGATCATCACTACACGCTGATGTGCGCCAGCGGGATGCGCGCGAGCGTTGCTGCGGGCTGGCTGGCCAGCAAGGGTTTCGAGCACCTCGACATCTATCTTGGTTCCATGGGGGCGTGGAAGAACGCGTCCGGCTGAAGCGCGTAGCTTGAAGCGCGAAACTCTTGCAAAGCACGTCAAAATCTTTTGCGAGATTTTGCTCGTATGTGGCGGGTCAGCGTGCTCGTCGCTCAACTAGCGGCGCGACCGAGCGCCGTATCCATTGAATGACTTCCTGGTCCGCGAACGAAGACAAATGCCAGCGCCCCCAGGATAGCGATATTCTTGAGTAGCGGGCCTGTGTGGCCAGGGGCGATATGGATCGCGAAAGTTATCGGAACGAGAGTGAGAAATAGCGCGGTGCATGAGAGCCGAGTCATCCACCCCAAGGCCAGCGATGTGCCTGCACCGATGAACACCAAGCCAGACAGCCACAAAAGGATGGACGCATCACCAATTAAAACAACATGATCTTTCCATGGCGACAATGCCATCCGGTCGAGCATATATTCATGCGCAAGAAAATGCCCCACTCCGCCGATGACGAATATGAGGCTCAAAGAGAGGCGGAAGACCGGATCGATCAATCGCACTTTTGTGGCCCATGTCGCTAGGTTGTTTTCGACATTCCGGATCATAATGTACCCTCCACCCTCAGGTTGATGCATCGACGGCAAACTTACTGGGTGCGTGGACCTGTTTCTTCGGGCGGTGTTTGCGGTTCACCCAAAACGTTGACCGGCAGTTTCAGATAGATCGTGCCGTTTTCTTCTGCGCCAGGCATGTTCCCACCACGAATGTTGATCTGGATTGATGGCAGGATGAGACGTGGCATACCCAGCTGTTCGTCGCGCTCCTCTCGCATGGCCACAAATGCATCCTCGCCGATCCCGGCGTGGACATGGATGTTGCTGTGCTTTTGGTCTTGTACCGTAGTTTCCCACCGATGCTCCGAGCGGCCTTCCGGTAGGTAGTCGTGACACATAAACAGCCGCGTCTCGCCTGGTAGCTCGAAGATCCGGCGAATAGAGCGATAGAGCGTACGTGCATCGCCGCCGGGAAAGTCGGCGCGCGCCGTGCCGTAATCGGGCATGAACAGCGTATCGCCGACAAAGGCGGCATCGCCGATAACATAAGTCAAGCACGCGGGCGTATGTCCCGGCGTATGGAGTGCCCGAGCCGATATGGTGCCCAGGTCGAAGCTGTCATTATCGGCAAACAAATGGTCGAACTGGCGCCCATCGCGCGGCAGGTCCACCCCGGCATTGAAGATCGGACCGAAGGTATTCTGCGTGACGGTGATCTGGCTGCCGATAGCGAGTCTGCCGCCTAGCGCGCTGCGAATGTAAGGTGCGGCGGACAGGTGATCGGCATGGACATGGGTTTCCAGTATCCACTCACATTTGAAACCCTTCTCCCGGACGAAATCGATCACCTTATCGGCGGACTTTGTCGCGGTTCGTGCCGCTGCGGCATCGAAATCGAGCACCGGATCGATCACCGCGCACACCTTGGCCGCGGGATCGGACACGACATAGGTCACCGTATTGGTATTTGTGTCGAAAAATGCCTCTACGTCAGGTTTCATCGAAAGCTCTTTTTGTATGCAGGTTGAAGGCGGGTCGGAGTGATCAGTCCTGCGCTCGGTCGACGTAATTACGGACAAAATCTTCCAGCGCCGGTTCATCGCAAACGAAGCCCATATCCGCCGCTTGCTGCAGCGTCGCGTCGCCGCCCATTCCCTGTTGCGCCGCCAGATGCATCATTGTGAAGGCCCCTGCGCGCTTGCCCGAAGCGCAATGGACCAGCACCGGCTTCGGGAGCGCTTCGACGCTGGCCCTGAATTCATCGACGAGTTCATCCGACATGGCGCCGCCCGCCACCGGCAGGTGACGATATTCGAGGCCAAGCGATGCCACAACTTCACCTTCCCGGTCCGGGGCGATTGGCTGATCCGCCTCATCCTGGCAGCGCAGGTTGACGACGGCTTTGTAACCATCCTCCGCCAAGGCGCGCAGGTCGCCCTCGGAAGGCGGAGCAGCCGAGACAGCGAAACTGTCGTTGAGGGTCTTGATGTGGGTCATAAGGAATATCCTGGATCTGGCTCAAAGCTCCCGGCCCGCAATAGCGCGGGGGCAGATTACGATTGACTTTATATGCACACCTTCGCATATATGCAAGTATGCAAGCCGAAGATATTCGCAAACAAGCCGAAAAGGCGGTGACCCTGCTCAAGGCATTGGGCAGCCACAACCGCCTGATGATCGCCTGCCAGCTTGTGGAGGGCGAGCGCAGCGTGGGCGAGCTGGCCAATTTGCTGGAGATCGGTGAAACCGTCGTCTCGCAGCATCTTTCGCTGATGCGCAAGGACGGTTTGGTCGCAGCGCGGCGAGACGGTCGCTCAATCCACTATTCCCTGTCCGGCGATGCGACACGGCGTGTGCTGGAAACGCTTTACGCCATCTATTGCAGTCCGGACGGCGAAGCCGGCAGCAGGCCCGGCGAGACAAGTTAATGACGGCTGCGCCCGCCTGATGGATATCGGTCTTGTTCAGGCGTCATTGTCGCTAGCCTCAGGGCTCCTCGTGGGGTTCTCGCTGGGTTTGATCGGCGGCGGGGGATCGATCCTCGCCGTGCCGCTATTGATCTATGTTGTCGGCGTTCGCGACACACATGTCGCAATCGCCACATCCGCTGCCGCCGTGGCCGCGAGCGCCTTGGCCAACCTGCTGTTACATGCCCGTGGCGGCAGTGTGAAATGGCGTTGCGCAAGTCTTTTCGCGGCATTCGGTATTATCGGTGCAGCGGCGGGATCGACTATGGGGAAGATGACACAGGGCGATCTCCTGCTGGGCCTGTTCGGCTTGGTGATGATCATTGTCGGCCTGTCGATGATACGCGAAAAATCGGGTGGGTCCGACCCGGATGTCCGCCTTACCGCAGCGACCGCATTGCGGTTGACCCCGCGGCTGGCGGCCGGTGGGTTTGTTGTCGGCGCACTGTCCGGCTTTTTCGGTATCGGCGGCGGGTTCCTGGTGGTGCCGGGCCTGGTTGCCGCGACGGCCATGCCGATCCTCAATGCGATCGGCTCTTCGCTAGTCTCCGTAACCGCTTTCGGCGCCACCACGGCCGCCAATTACGCATTGGACGGGCTGATCAATTGGCCGATCGCCGGGTTCTTCATTGGCGGAGGCGCGATGGGGGGCTGGCTGGGAACCTGGGCCTCGCACAGCCTCGCGGCGCGCAAGCGGACGCTAACATACATTTTCTCTGCAGTCGTGATCCTTGTCGGTGTGTTCGTCACCGGCGAATGGGTAACGACGGCTTTGTTGTGATCGCCGCCATTCGGCGTCATGTGTCCAGGCGCAGGCTCCGCAGCCGCAGCGCATTCGCGATCACCGATACAGAAGAGAGGCTCATGGCCGCCGCCGCGATCATGGGACTCAGCAGCAATCCGAAGAACGGAAACAGCACGCCTGCGGCGACCGGAATGCCAAGCGTGTTATAACCAAACGCGAAGAACAGGTTCTGCCGGATGTTGCGCATCGTTGAGCGCGACAGCACGATGGCCTGGACTACCCCTGTCAAATCACCGCGCACCAGAGTCACGCCTGCGCTCTCAATCGCCACATCGGTGCCGGTACCCATGGCGATTCCGACATCTGCAGCGGCCAGCGCGGGGGCATCGTTGATGCCGTCTCCGGCCATACCGACGCGGCGGCCTTGTGCCTTCAGCTCCTCAATCTTGCTGTGCTTGTCTTCCGGAGAGACATTGGCATGCACCTCGTCGATCCCCATTTCGCGCGCCACCGCTTCGGCTGTGCCACGGCTATCGCCGGTGAGCATCACCACCCGGATGTCGCGCGAATGAAGCGCCGCAATCGCCGCAGCGCTGGTCGGCTTGATCGGATCGGCTACCGCAATGAGACCTGCCGGACGGCCATCGAACGCGACGAACATAACTGTCTGGCCCTGCTTGCGACCGCCCTCCGCCGAGCCAAGCCAGACGTCATCGTCGATACCGACACGTCGCATCATCTTCTCATTGCCGATAGCAACGCGGCGGTCCTGCACGCTGGCCTCGACACCTTCGCCGGTGGTCGAGGCGAGGTCTGTGGCCTCGGCCGGCGATACGCCGCGCGCTTTTGCGCCTTCGACGATCGCATGGGCCAGCGGATGCTCGCTTCCCATCTCGACACCCGCGACCGCGGCCAGGAATTCGGTTTCGTCAATTCCGTTTGCAGGTGTCACTGCCACCAGGTCGGGTTTGCCCATCGTCAGCGTGCCTGTCTTGTCGACCACCAGCGTATCGATCTTCTCCAATGTTTCGAGCGCCTCGGCGTTACGGATCAGAATGCCATGCTGCGCGCCCTTACCGGTACCGGTCATGATCGACATCGGCGTGGCAAGCCCAAGCGCGCACGGACAGGCGATGATCAAGACTGCGATGGCATTGACCAGCGCATAGGCCAGCGCGGGCGCGGGGCCCCAGATAGCCCAGACTATGAACGTGACGATGGCGATCACCACCACGGCGGGCACGAACCAGCCCGCCACCTGATCCGCCAAGCGCTGGATCGGTGCGCGGCTGCGCTGCGCTTCGGCTACCATCTGGACGATCTTGGACAGCATCGTGTCCTTGCCTACACCGGTGGCGCGCATGACAAAGCCGCCGGTCTGATTGACTGTCCCGCCTATAACTGTGTCGCCGGTTTTCTTGGCGACGGGCAGCGGTTCACCACTGATCATGGATTCATCGATTGCGCTCGAACCCTCCTCAATCTCGCCATCGACGGGCACTTTGTCGCCGGGACGGACGCGCAGACGATCACCGGTGGCCAGCTGATCGAGCGGCACCTCGCGCTCGTCGCCGGACCCGAAGATTTTGACCGCGCTTGGCGGAGCCAGTTCGAGCAGCGCGCGCAATGCGCTGGAGGTCGAGCCCCTTGCCTTGAGCTCGAGGACCTGCCCCAGCAAGACCAACGTCGTGATGACAGCCGCGGCCTCAAAGTAGACCCCGACCCGCCCCGAATGGTCATGAAACGCGGGCGGGAAAATATGCGGTGCAATCGTTGCCACCACGCTGAAAATGTAGGCGATCGCCACGCCGAACCCGATCAGCGTGAACATGTTGAGATTGCGCGTCTTCAGCGACTCGACGGCGCGGGTGAAAAACGGCCAGGCTCCCCACAGAACGACGGGGGTAGCGAGAGCGAACTGCGCCCATTGTGCATAGGCAGATTCGATAAGCTGGTCGAAACTGATCCAGGGAACCATGTCGCCCATTGCATAGACGAACAATGGCAGCGTCAGGAGCGCGCTCCACCAAAAGCGGCGACGCATATCGATCAGTTCAGGGTCTGGTCCATCGTCGAGCGAGACCATCTCCGGTTCGAGCGCCATTCCGCAAATCGGGCACGAACCGGGGCCGGGCTGCCGGATTTCAGGGTGCATTGGGCAAGTATAAATCGTCCCCTCAGGCACCTCTTCGACCGCATTGAGGTGCGCGCCCGACAGGTAGAGTTCGGGATCAGCAAGGAACTTGTCGTGGCAGCGCGAAGAACAGAAATAGTGCTCGGCGCCTTCATACGGCGCAATGTGCTTCGCGCCGTCGATCGCAACGCTCATGCCGCATACCGGGTCGATGGCAGTGCCCTCGATTACGCTTTCATCCTTGCTCACAACATTTCCTTCCTAGCTGTTCATGACGACGAATTGCCCCATCATACCTGCATCCTCGTGCTCGAGGATGTGGCAATGGTACATGTAGGGCAGGTCCGGGTCGGTGTTTTCCTCGAAGCGGACCAGTACGCGCACCTGTTCGCGCGGGTTCACCACCACGGTGTCCTTGTATCCCGTTTCCAGCGGCGGCGGCGCGCGGCCATTGCGCTCGATCACGCGAAACTGCGTATTATGGATATGGAAGGGGTGCGCCATCATCGAAGCGTTGGCGATCTCCCATATTTCCCATTGTCCGACCGGCACGCGTTCGTTGATGACATCCATGTCCATCGCCGCGTCATTGATCGACATTCCCCCGCCCATCATACCCATATCGATCACAAACCGGCGGGTTCGCACGGCGAGCGATGGATCGGGCACACCAAGCGGAGCAAGTTCGGCCGGCAGCCTGACAGACCGAGCCGTATCTGCGGGCCTGATGTCGAGAATGCGAAATACCCCGCCGGAAGGATCACCGTCATTTCCACGGCCCATCATCCCTCCGCCCATCATGCCGCGGCCCTGTCCGCCCATCATGCCCATCATGTTGTCCGGGCTGCTGGCGACAAGGCGCAGCGGGCGTCCTTCGGCGAGATCAAGGATGATCTGCGCCCGCTCCCCCGGCGCAAGCCTGAGCGACCGGACAGGATGGGGTCGATCAAGCAAGCCGCCGTCGCTCGCAATAAGCTGCATCGGTGCACCGCCCTCAAGCGAGAAATCATAGAACCGTGCGTTCGATCCGTTGAGAAGGCGCAGACGGAGCTGTCCGGTCGCTGCGTCAAAGACAGCGTCTTCGGTGCCGTTGACGTAAATCCGGTTGCCACGAACGCCCATCATGCGCGCTTGCATTCCGCTTGGGTAAATCAGTTGACCGGACCCATCGATCATCCGGTCCTGGACGATCAGCGGAATGTCGTCGATGCCATATTCGCTCGGCAGACCGAGGCGCTCTTCTTGATCGTCGCGCACATAGATCGGCGCGGCAAGTCCGGCATAAACCTGCGACCCGGCTCTGCGGTGCAGATGCGAATGATACCAGTAGAGCGAGGCGCGCTGGCGCACTTCGAAAGACGGGCTCCACCTCTCGCCTGGGCAGATCAGTTGATGCGGTCCGCCATCGGCAGAGGCGGGGAGTTCGAACCCGTGCCAATGGACCGTGGCGCCTTCGGCCAGATTATTGTCGATGTGGAAGCGCACCCGTTCGCCGCGGCGCATTTCCAGTGTCGGCCCGAGATAGGGTGCGTCAATGCCGATCGTGGGTGAGGCGACGCCAGCCACGAATTCCTTCTGGCCCGAGGTCAAGGAGAGGCGAAAAACACGCTCGCCCTGTTCGATCCGGCCCACCTGCAACGGCGGTATGGCGAGCGGGTTGGAACCGCCAGTGCTGCCCTGCAAAAGCTTGTTGGGTGCCTCGCACGCTGCAAGCGGCATGACCGCAAATCCCGCTGCGGCCAGGCCCGCGTGCTTCAGCAATGCACGACGCTCGATGGGGAATACCTGGCCTTTGCGGTTCATGATAGCGTTGCTCCTCGAGGGCGACACCGGATTTGTCCGACGCCGCCCCATCGTTTCACTGCTTCGTGATCGACGTGATCACACTGCCTTCAGGACCAGTACGAAACTCGAAGGAAATTCCCTCACCGACGCTGACATCACTCCGCAGTTGCTCGTCTGCCTCGAACGCCATCGTCATTGCCGGCCAGTCAATTGCGGCGACCGGGCCATGCTCGACGGTGATCGTGCCAGCTTCGCCATCGATGGCGGTGACGGTTCCCTCAGCGCTGGCGGTCTGCATCATGTCACCAGGGTCCATTGCCGACATGTCCTGATCATCCATCATCATGCCATCTTCAGCCATCGGCATATCGTTCATCTCAGCCATATCCTGGCCGGAATCACAGGCTGCCAGCGCCAGCGGGGCGGCCAATGAGGTCAAGAGGGTTGTGGTACGCATTTTTCTTCTCCTTCGGAGTGGTTTGGCCGATCTGGCCGGGGACGCCGCAACAACAGATATGCGGCGGGAAGTACAAACATGGACAAAAGCGGAGCTGTGATCATTCCGCCGATCATCGGCGCGACGATTCGGCTCATCACTTCGGAGCCAGCCCCAGTGCCGATCAGGATCGGGAACAGACCGGCCAAGAGAACCGCCACGGTCATCGCCTTGGGCCTCACTCGCAGCAAGGCGCCTTCGCGGATGGCGGCAGAGACTTCCTCTGCATCTGCATTCTCGCCGCGCCGGTCCAACGCGGCTTTCAGGTAGATCAGCATGATGACGCCGAATTCCGCAGACACACCGGCCAGCGCAATAAAGCCGACAGCGGTTGCGACGGACTGGTTGTACCCCATCAGGTAAAGCAGCCAGAAGCCACCGGTCAGCGCGAATGGCAACGTGCCCATGATGAGCAGCGCCTCGTCGAACCGGCGGAAGATCAGATAGAGCAGCAGAAATATGATTGCGAGCGTCGCCGGGACGACAATCTGCAGGCGTTCATAGGCACGTGTGAGATATTCGAATTGCCCGGCATAGGACAGGCTGACACCCGCTGGCAGATCGACTTCTGCGGCGATGACTTCCTGCAAATCGCCAACCACCGAGGTAAGATCGCGTCCGCGCACATCAATGTAGACATAGCTTGTCGGTCGGCCCTGCTCGCTCTTGAGCATGGGCGGGCCGCTGGTCACGCTGACAGCAGCCACGGTGCCAAGCGTAATCTGCTGACCCGACGGGGTGAGAACCGGCAGGTTACGCAGCTCGTCCACGCTGTCACGAATTTCGCGCGGATACCGCACGTTGATCGGATATCGCGCCAGCCCCTCCACGCTGCGGGCCACGTTTGCACCGCCGATTGCGCCAGATACGATCTGCTGGACGTCGGCGATGTTGAGGCCGTAGCGGGCTGCTTCCAGCCGGTCGATATCGACATCGACATAGCGGCCTCCCGATAGCCGTTCGGCCAGTGCAGAGCTCACGCCCGGAACGTTCTTGGCGGCTTGTTCGACCTGGAGCGCAACTCGTTCGAGCTCGCCCAGGTCTTCTCCGGAAACCTTGATCCCTATCGGGCTCTTGATCCCTGTAGCGAGCATGTCGATCCGGTTGCGAATTGGCGGGACCCAGACATTGGCGAGGCCGGGCACCTGCACGGCACGATCCAGTTCCTCGACCAGCATGTCGGGCGTCATGCCCTCGCGCCATTCCTCGCGCGGTTTGAAGCGGATGGTTGTCTCGAACATGGTGAGCGGGGCGGGGTCGGTGGCGGTGTCGGCACGGCCGGCCTTGCCGAACACGGTTTCGACTTCCGGTACGGTCATGATCAGCCGGTCGGTGCGCTGGAGCAGCGCCGACGCCTCGCCGGGTGACAGTCCGGGCAGGGCGCTGGGCATGTAGAGAAGGTCGCCTTCATCGAGCGGTGGGAGAAACTCACCGCCGAGCCGGGAAAAGGGAACAAGCGTCGTCAAGAAGATCAGACCGGCGATGGCCAGCGTGGTCTTGGGGCGGCGCATAACCCAGTCGAGACCGGGTCGGTAAGCGCGGGTCAGCACGCGGTTAACCGGATTGCTGTCCTCTGCAGGGATCTTACCCCGGATCAGCCAACCCATCAGTACTGGAACCAGAGTGATTGAAAGGATCGCGGCAGCAGCCATGGCATAGGTCTTGGTGAAGGCGAGCGGCGCGAAGAGCCGTCCTTCCTGCGCCTGCAGGGTAAATACCGGCAGGAACGACAAGGTGATGATCAGCAGGCTGAAGAACAACGCCGGGCCGACTTCCTTCGAGGCATCGGTGACGATACGCCATCGCTCGTTGACGGACAGAACCGCATCGGGATTTTCCTCAGTCCACCGTTCGATGTGTTTATGGGCATTCTCGATCATGACCACCGCCGCATCGACCATCGCCCCGATCGCGATGGCTATACCGCCGAGCGACATGATATTGGCGTTCACTCCCTGAAAGCGCATTACGAGGAAGGCCGCGAGCACACCCATAGGCAGCGTCACGACCGCGACCAGAGCCGAGCGCGCGTGCCACAGGAACAAAAGGCACACCAAGGCCACGACGATAAATTCCTCGATCAGCTTGGTGGTCAGGTTTTCGACCGATGCGTCGATCAGTTGCGAGCGGTCATAGGTGGTGACAATCTCCACCCCTTCGGGAAGGCTCGCCTGCAATTGTTCGAGTTTGGCTTCCACTGCCGTAATCGCGCTCCGCGCGTCGGCTCCCTGCCGCAGGATGACGATACCGCCTGCAACCTCGCCTTCACCGTTCAGCTCGGCGATGCCGCGCCGCAGTTCCGGACCGATCTGGACATTCGCGACATCGCCGAGCGTGACCGGCACGCCGCCCGCTTCGGCGCGCAGCGGAATGCTGCGGAAATCCGCCAGAGTTCCGAGATAACCCGATGCACGGACCATATATTCCGCTTCGCCCATCTCGACAATTGAGCCGCCAGTTTCCTGATTGCCCGCCTGAACTGCCCTGACAACCTGCGCATGCGTCACACCCAGCGAGGCCATACGGTAGGGATCGAGAACGATCTGGTATTGTTTGACCATGCCGCCAACGCTGGCGACCTCGGCGATCCCGGGTATGGTCTGCAACTCGTAGCGCAGGAACCAGTCCTGCAAGCTGCGCAGCCCGGCAAGGTCGTGTCCGCCGCTACGGTCCACCAGTGCATATTCGTAGATCCAGCCGACCCCGGTGGCATCGGGCCCGAGCGTACTCTGAACTACTTCGGGCAGCCGATTCTGGACCTGGTTGAGATATTCGAGAACCCGCGAGCGCGCCCAGTAAAGATCGGTTCCGTCTTCGAAGATGACATAGACATAGCTGTCGCCGAAGAAGGAATAGCCGCGCACTGTTTCGGCGCCGGGGACCGACAGCATGGTTGTGGCCATCGGGTAGGTCACCTGATCCTCGACAATTCGGGGAGCTTGTCCCGGATAGTTCGAGCGGATCACCACCTGCACGTCGGACAGATCGGGCAATGCATCGACCGGTGTTGTCCTCACAGCCCAGAAACCGGCCAATGCCAGCCCGATCGCCGCCAACACCACGAAGAAGCGATTGGCAATCGAGCTATCGATAATGCGCGCAATCATTGGCCGGTCTTTCGGATCGAGACAATGCGGGGCCCGGTGTCGGCCTGCGCAAATGTGAAGGAAACCCGGTCACCGCGCGCGAAACCGCGCAGTTGCTCTGGCCCCTCGGTGGCGAAAGGCATGGTCATCGCTGGCCATTCGAGTGCAGGCACCGGGCCGTGCCGCAGGGTCACACTGCTTGAGGTGATACGCTCAATTGTACCGGTTGCCCTATAGGTTTGCGGCTCGTCGGCCTCGCTTGACGTCTGGTCTCGGGTCGCCGCCGATGGGGCCTGATCGACAGGACGCACATCGATACCGGTAAGACTGGCTTCGGAGTCGAGCAGGAACTGGCCCGAAGTAACGACCTGCTCGCCCGCAGCAAGGCCAGCAAGGACTTCGGTGCGCCCGTTCGCTTCGCGGCCGATGCGAATTTCTGCGGGGCGATAGCCGCCGCTTTCCTGTGCAATCATCACAAGAGTCCGCTCGCCAGTGCGAATGACCGCTTCCGAAGGAACCAGCAACGTCTCACGTCGCTCAGGTGCCAATGTGACTTGCGCGAACATGCCCGGTTTGAGCCGAAGCCCTAGATTAAGCATGGCGGCCCGCACGGTAATCGTCCTGCTTGTGTCCTGCGCGCTCGGCAGGATGGCGATGATCCGTCCAGCAAATCGCTCGCCAGGAAAAGCTGTGAGCGTCGCGCTGACCGGCTGCCCGACGCGGGCGCTTCCGGCCAATGCCTCGGGTACAGCGGCTTCGAGCCAGATCGGGCTGTAGCCGCTAATTTCGGCAAGGCTTTGGCCTGCCATGACGGTCATGCCCGGCCTTATACCGAGCGATGTGATTGCGCCCGATTGCGGCGCGGTGACGGTAATCGTCGATTGAGGTCTGCCGCTTCGAGCGACTGAGGAGATCACGCCTTCCGGCATACCGAGCAGTCGCAACCGTTGGCGGGCAGCATTGGTAAGCGCCGCGTCTCCTGTTGCCGCTACGGCAAGGAATTCCTGCTGGGCACCGCCCCATTCGGGGATCAGCAGATCGACGATCGGTGCACCTCTTGTAATCAGGTCTTGCGGCGCGTGACCATATGTCCGCTGCACAAAGCCGCCCGCGCGCGGCTGCACGATCGCTACTTCGCTACCGTTATAGGCGAGCGTGCCAGTCACACTCACATCCGGTTCCAACACGCCGTATTCGGCCTCGGCAGTGCGAATTCCGAAATTCTGCACTTGGGTCGAGCTGATACTGACGCCCTCGCCCGCCTGCGCTCCGCCTCCGGCACATTTTGGGACCAGTTGCATATCCATGAACGGAGATTTGCCCGGCTCATCGAAGCGCTGGTCGGGCACCATCGGGTCGTACCAGTAAAGCACTTCGTCGCAGCCGGTGTCGGCACCGAGCTCTTCGCCGCTGCTATCTCCGCCGAGCATCGACAAGCCGTATCCGGTCGCCAGACTGACAAGGGCGATGGCTGCGGCGGTCGCATAAGTGCGCTGGCGCGGCGTAAAACGTTCGAAAGCGGCGTTCATGGCCTGTCCTCCCCATATGTAAGACGTAGAGTTGCAGCGGCTTCGACAGCCATCTGTTCGCGTTCAAGGATCTCGAGTTCGAGCAATGCCAGCGCAGATTTGGCCGCGATCACATCGACGAGGTCTGCACGGCCAGCAGCGAAGCTGGCGGTCTCGAGCTCGGCACGGTCGCGCGCGAGCGGAAGAAGCTGATCACGCGCACGTTCCCACTGCTGCAGTGCGCTGCGCCACGCAGCCAGATCGGCTTCGAACCGGGCCCTGATCACTCTCAGGCGATCGACGCGCTCGGCCGAGGCGGCAGCGGCGTCTGCTTCGGCTGCCGCGATGCGCGGGTTCTGCCGCCTGTCGGTGAAGATGGGTAAAGTGACCGATCCCATGACCGATACGGCACTGCCGAAATCGGGATTACGGTGGCCATAAGTCACGCTGACACCGAAATCAGGTCGCTTTTCAGCGCGTGCCAGATCGGCTGCAGCTTCGGCACGTCGCTGCTCGGCATCCGCCAGACGCAATTCCGGATTGGCCTCCAACGCGAACCGAAGCTCTTCCGGGTCCACGGTAACTTGGGGAGCGCCCCCCGCAGCGACGGGCTCGCTTCCGGCGATATATCGCTGCAGCCGGGCACGCGCGGCTGCGCGCGCGGCCTCGATCCGGGTAATGGCATCCTCGATTTCGAGAAGCTCGCGCCGGATCGCAAGGCTTTCGGCAGGTCTGGCCGATCCCGAAGCGACGGCACTGACTGCGACCGGAACGAAGTCCCTTAAGCTGTCCAGAGAGTCGCGCGCAAGAGCGAGGCGCTGCTGAGCATAATACAGGCCAATCCAAGCCGTCCCGGCCTCGGCGAGGATGGAACGTTCGGACAAGCCAAGACGGGCTTCGGCAATACCGATTTCGGATCCGGCAAGGCCGTATCGTGCTCGCCGCCTGGCAAGATTGGGAATTTCCTGCTCGATGCCCACCGCGAGCTGCGTCGGCAATTGCGCATACGGATTAAATGCAGCGGGTCCGGTGACCGGCAAGTTCATCACGCCTGCACGAACGCGTGGATCGGGCAATTCGTCCGCTGCGTCCGCAGCATCGCGCCTCGCCTGTACACGCAAAGCGCCCGCTTCAAGCATGGGCTGTTCCGCCCGCGCCGCCGCAAGGGTTTCTTCATAGCCGACCGACTGCGCTTGGGCAGCCTGCGCGACCAGCAGGGCCGAAAACGGCACCCAACCAATTCGCCAGTTCATAAATCTCACTCGTGCAGAGCGAGCTGACGACATAACATGCCGCACCGGCGAAGACCGGTTCGTGCGGCTGCATCGTTCGTCAGTCTCGCAAAAGTCGCAACGCGCCTTCAGGGAAAACTAGACGGTGAGGATTGGTTTTGGAGGAGGCGATTCCGGTCGCGGTGGATCTGTTTCAAACCACGGGGCCGCAGAAACAAGGTAGCTCGGTACCAAACGAAGGGGCGCACCCTCCATTTCAGTCGCATTCGACAGAGCCAAAGGCGGCAAGCAATTCATGGCAATCACGCAATCGAGCGTCATGCTGGAACATGGTCCTGCCGGATCGGTGGATGTATCGTTATCGGCCATCTCGGCACAGTCGCTCATCTCCGCCGCCTCGATCTGAGGAAGGGCTGCCGCATTCGCTCCAACCTGGACAAAGAGTCCGAAGCCAAAAAGGATCAAGGTCAAGGTACGAATGAACTTCACCGGCCCGAGATAGTCGGGGGCGAGGCGATTGACAAGTAACGAGCGATTGCGGACGGGGACCGATCAGATCGCCCCGTCCGCTTTATCCGCGTAAAATCAATAGTCTTGTGCGACTAGCAGCATCCCGCCGAAGCTGGCTCCGAACTGGCCTCCGATACCTCGCGCACGAGGTCGCCGGTTTCCTTCTCAGCTGCGCTTCTGGCGATATCGGCCTGCGCAACGATGCCGCAGCATTTGCCTTCGTCATCGACCACCGGAAGCCGCCGAACCTGATTGTCTTCCATCTTGGTGCAGCATTCGTCGACGCTTGCATCGGCGGTGACAGTAACAGGTGATGATGTCATCACCTCCTCAACGCGTTGGTCGGAGGAATTGCCTTTGGCAACACAGCGGCAGGCGATGTCCCTGTCGGTCACCACGCCCACCAACGCACCGGAATCATCGACAACGGGGATTTGGCCGCAATCATTATCGACCATCAGTAAAGCTGCCTCTTGCACGGTGCTCGATGGATTGCAGCATGCGGGGTTCGATGTCATTACGTCTTGGGCCTTCATGTCGCCTCCTACTCTTCGAAAATTGTAGTTTGATATGACAGAACTACGGTCTCCCCTTACCATGTGTTCCTATTTCAAAGCCGACTCGTTGGTCTTTCGCGCTGGTCCGTATTATCGGCTGCCGAGGAAACCCGAGGCTCGGCAGGAAGGGTGCCGTTAGTTAAATCCAATGCCCGCTCGCTGCGGAAATTGCTCTCGATGTGAGGGAAATCGATCGTTATTTCGTAACAGGGAGAAGGACTGCGTTTTCCCGCACGCTTTCGGGTTGGAAACTCTGTTAGATTGAGGTTTTTAGGCACCGCTCAAGGGTCGTGAGGTCGTTCAAAGTCGAAGCAAGGATCATATCTTGACTGACAACTCCGATAAACCTGTCGTGATCGTTACTGGCTCGAGCGGCTATATCGGCTCAGCCATCGTAAAGAAGCTTGCAGCGAGATACCGCGTGATCGGATTCGACCGCGACGCCGCTCCCCATCCCCCGGCAGAGGCCGAATGCGTCTGTGTCGATGTCACCGACCAGGCGAGCATCGATGCCGCCTTCGAACGCGTTCGAACCGCCTATGGCAAAAGGATCGCCTCCTTCGTCCACCTTGCTGCCTATTTCGATCTTACCGGTGAACCGAACCCCAAATATGACGCGGTGACGGTCAAGGGAACCGGTCGATTGCTCGACGCACTTCAGGATTTCGAAATCGACCAGTTCGTGTTCGTGAGCACGATGCTGGCCCATGCCCCCATCAAGGGCGGCGGGCTGATCGACGAGACCTCGCCGCTGGACACGGATCTGCCCTACCGCGAATCGAAGGTCCGCACCGAGCAGTTGATCCGCGAGAAGCGCGGCGACATCGATGCGGTCTTCGTGCGGCCTGCGGGCGTATACGACGATGAAGGCCATTCGGCGTTTCTGGCACAGCAGGTCGCGCGAATTTACGAGAAGCGGCCGAGCGCCCGCGTCTATCCCGGTGACCTCGACACCGGACAGCCATATTTGCACCTTGAGGATTTGCTCGACGGGATCGAGCGAATCGTCGACCGGCGGAGCGAGCTTCCCAGTGAATGGCCGGTTCTTCTCGGCGAAGATGACGTGATGTCCTATGGCGAACTGCAAAAGTCGCTTGGACGCCTGATCCACGATGAGGACTGGACGACGCGCACGGTGCCGAAGGGCCTCGCCAAGACCGGCGCCTGGGTCGAAAACGAAGTGCTTGGCGAAGAGACTTTCATCCGGCCGTGGATGGTGGACATTTCGGACGACCACTACGAACTCGATCTCAGCAATGCGCGGGAAAGGCTGGACTGGACGCCGCAGCACAGGCTGAGGACCGCCCTCCCGCGGATCGTCGAAGGTCTGAAAGCCGATCCTTCGGCCTGGTACGCTGAGAACAAGCTCAATGCCGCGCGGGTGGCCGGCAGCAATTTCGATGAAGCCGATGAGGCAGAGCCTGCCCCGCTAAGCGAAGATGCTCTGGCGGACCACGCCGGTCACATGCGCAAGATGCATTTCAACATGCTCTGGGTTCATTGGTTTACGATGTTGCTCGGCCTATGGCTCGCGACCACACCGTTTGTCTTCGGGACCTTCGACCAGAGCGAATTTACCGCTGCAGTCACGCGCATAACCGAGGATCGCGATCTCTGGGATCCCGCGCTACGAAGCTGGCTGACAGCCTGGAACGATTTGGTGAGCGGCGTGCTGATCATGATCTTCGCGGCCATTTCCCTTTCGCCGCGCGGAGGCTGGGCGCAATGGGCGAACACCTGTATCGGCATCTGGCTGCTCGGCGCCCCGTTGCTGTTCTGGACGCCCGATGCTGCCGTCTATGCCAACGACACTTTCATCGGCGCACTGGTGATCGCTTTCACCATCCTGGTGCCCATGATGCCGGGCATGGCTCCGGAAGGCATGATGGACGACAGCGACGTGCCGCCGGGTTGGACCTATTCGCCCTCGACCTATGTCCAGCGCATGCCGATCATTATTCTCGGCGCCGTCGGTTTCTTTCTTTCACGTATCCTCACGGCATATCAGCTCGGCCATATCGACGGCGTGTGGGAGCCGTTCTTCGCTTCGCCAAGCGCGCTCAACGGGACCGAATACATCATTACCTCCGATGTCTCCAAGGCCTGGCCGGTGGCCGATGGCGGCATCGGTGCGATGAGCTACATGTTCGAGATCCTGATGGGCGTCATGGGCGGCAGGGCCCGCTGGCGGACCATGCCCTGGATGGTGACACTGTTCGGCATCGTCGTCGTGCCCCTCGGCGTGATCAGCATCTACTTCATCATCATCCAGCCGATCATGATCGGCACCTATTGCACGATCTGCCTCATGGCGGCGGCCGCGATGCTGATCATGATCCCCTATTCGCTCGACGAGCTGGTCGCGATGGGCCAGTTCCTGGTTCTCAACACGCGGCGCGGGCGACCGTTCTGGCGCTCGTTCTTCCGCGGCGACGCGCTGCCAGGCGGCAGCAAGGACTCACATCCCGGTTTCGATGCTCCGCTCGCGGCGATCGGCGGTTCGGCGGCGCGCGGGGTCACGGTCCCATGGACATTGGCCATCAGTGTGCTGATCGGTGCTTTCCTGATGTTCTCCAGGCTCGTTCTTGGGAATGTACCGCCTCTTGCTGACAGCGACCATCTGGTCGGCGCGCTGGTCATCACGGTATCGGTAATTGCCATGGCGGAGGTCGCAAGGCCATTGCGCTTTCTCAACGTCGCGTTCGGTGCCTGGCTCATCGTGGCTCCGTGGCTTATGGACGGAGGCGCCAGTACTGTTGGCAACGTTGTCGGTACGATGCTCGGAGCGCTTCTGATTGTACTGAGCCTGCCAAGAGGGCATCGGAGCGACGAACATTACGGAAGCTGGGACCGGTTCGTTGTTTAGCGGATCGGCATGGCGATGGCGGAGCCAATGCAATAGGATGGTGAGCTTTGGAGCCTATTAATACGGGTAGGCCCGAAGCAGTGTGGCGGGGCGCGCATCCCGCCCTGTGGATCGCCATTTTCGGCGGACTGATTGCCTTCGCCTGGGAAATGTTCCAGCTCCCGTTCTACAGCACTGACGGGCTTGGTCCTGTTGAAGCCGCATACCGATGTGGTCTGGCATCGTTCGGTGACGCGGGTATCATGGTGGCGGCCTATCTGGGCGCCTCGTTGGGAAACCGCCGAACACCTTGGCTTGTCGACTGGCCAATATCCCGCTTCCTTATCTATCTCGCCATCGGTCTCGCGATAACATCCGTGGTCGAAATATTGGCCGTTGGGGCTGCCTGGGGCTGGACCTACAGTCCCACTATGCCGCTAGTCCCTGGGACAAAGATCGGACTCGTTCCCATAATCATGTGGGTTCTTGTCCCGACCGCGACCCTTTGGCTCTCACGAAAAATGGGACTTGGGTCAGCCTAGTCGAAGCGAGCGAAAGTGATTCCTAATGAGCAGCGGTCGCCGGGATGAGCAGCGCGACGAATTGCATCAAGACTGTCACCATCAGGAGAGACAATCGTTACCCGGCCGCCGAAAACATCACCGTCTCCGGAGTCCACCGCAAGGATGGTTTTGATGGACCAGTACTCATGCGGTCACCTGCAATAATTGAAAGCGGTTGGCCTTCAATGGGCTTTGAAAGGAAGTTAGCGTAAGCCAGCAGAGGTCGTGCTATCACGTAACTGCCTGTCGGAGTCCCTTCTCAAGCAGAGCGCAACTCACCGCGCGCTTGACCGAATACCTCAATACTGCCCCAAATTGCTAGGCTGGCCATAATGGCGGCCACGACCAGGTCGGGCCACGCGCGCCCGGTTCCGAAGACACCCAGCGCCGCGCCCAGAACCGCTACATTGCCGATCGCGTCGTTGCGCGAGCAAATCCACACCGAGCGCATGTTGGCATCACCCGTGCGAAACCGGAACAACATCGCGGCAACTGCGAGATTCACCGCAAGCGCGACGGTTCCGATAATGCCCATGGTCCCGGCGTCCGGCGAGGCACCGACAAAGAAACCCCAGATCGCGGAGCCAAGCACCCATAGCCCGAACGCCAGCATGGTCGCTGCTTTGGCAATGGCTGCGCAAGCGCGCCACGCAAGCGCCATTCCGGCAACGCAGAGACTTATGGCGTAATTTGCCGCATCGCCCAGAAAATCGAGTGCGTCAGCCTGCAATGCACGCGAATCAGCAGCAAGGCCCGCCACGATTTCGACGCTGAACATAACCGCATTGAGAATGAGAGCGATCCACAGGATACGGCGCCACAGCGGATCATTATTCGCCTCGACGTCCTCGACAGGACCGCAGCAATTTTTTCCCATTCGCTCGACTCCTTGTGTCGAATCGATTTATACACCTTGTAGTCGCTACAAGGTCAAGCGATCGAGGGAAGCCTATGCGGATCGGTGAACTCGCCCGCGCGGCGGGCGTAAAAGCGGAAACCATCCGTTACTATGAACGCGAGGGCGTTCTCGCGTCCCCGCCCCGCACACAGGCCAACTATCGCGACTACGGTCCCGAGCACGCCCGGAGACTGAATTTCATTCGCCGCGCGCGCGACCTGGGGTTTTCCATGACGCGCATTCGCGAACTTCTCGAACTGGCCGACGACCGGTCGCGGGCCTGCCATGCGGTCGACACGCTGGCACGAGCGCACCTGGGCGAAGTCAACCGCAAGATTGCCGATCTGGAGGCTCTCCGAAGGGAACTGCGCCGGATGCTGGAAAACTGCGAGCAAGGAACGGTCGGCACCTGTCTGGTCATTGAAGCGCTCGCCGAGGGGACTGAAGCGTGAACGCGATATGGATCTATCCCCTTGCCGCGCTCGCCGAGATTGCGGGGTGCTTTGCGTTCTGGGCCTGGTTCAGAATGGACAGGAGCGCCTGGTGGCTCCTTCCCGGAGTATTGGCGCTCGTGTTGTTCGCCTATCTCCTTGCTCGCATTGAGGCGGATGCTGCAGGGCGAGCCTTCGCCGCCTATGGCGGCGTCTATATCACCGCGTCGCTTGGCTGGCTCTGGCTCGTCGAAGATACACAGCCGGATCGCTGGGATCTGCTAGGAGCATTGATCTGCCTCGGCGGTGCCACAGTCATCCTTTTCGCGCCACGCGTGGCCTGAAAGATCGCGACGAATCCCTGATACTGAAAACACCGGTCGACTTTTCAGGGATACGATTGTCGTTCGAGAACCAGGATTCGCGGACGAGCTCACCCCCAGGCGTCCGCAACAGTCTTGGTGGGGAGTTCCGCCCTGCCCAATCCCGTCTGGCATTCGATCTAGGGTCAGCTTTCATCTCAGTTCTCGCCTCCAAGCACGCAAAATGAAGGGGGCGCGAACATCAACGCCAAAAGCCTCACGCGGAGTTTAAAAACTGACCCGAGCACCACCCACAATGCGCCGCGGAACCCCTGGTCGCAGACCGAACGGGCGCCTGCTCACGGCGTATTGATTGTCGAGAACATTGTCGACGCGCGCAAACAGGGAGAATTTGTCAGTCAGCGCGTAACTTCCCGCAATATCGAAGACGATGCGATCATCGATCCTCTCGTTTTCAGCAACGGCTCCGCTTCCTGGATTGTCGCGCAACTCGGAAACGTAGTTGGCGCCAACGGTAGCCGCCGCACGTCCCATGTTTACCCCCGCTTCGACATAGAGCTGATGGCGCGCGATGTACGGCAGGTCATCGCCTTCGTTTACGTCGCCAAAAAATTCGCTGTCGAAGCTGCTGTCGAATTCTGCATCCGTGAACGTGTAGGCAAGCGAGAGCGGGAACGAGACCGAATTGGAAAGGCGAGGTTCAACCGCCGCCGACAGTTCCAGCCCTTTGACCGTAACCGCGCCGCCATTGAACTGATCGCCAATATCACCGACGCTGCAGCCCACGGATTGAGTGCAGTTGCCCAGAAGGTTCGAGTAGTCGTTGTAGAAGCCGATCGCGGAGACCTGGACCTTGTCGCTCCGATAGCGGACCCCGGCTTCGTAGTTCCAGCTTTCCTCGGCCCGTGCATCAGGATTGCCTGGACCGGGAGGTGAGAAACCGCGCGACACACCTGCCAGCAATATGGCATCACCCAACTCGTAGGTGGCGCCAAGACCTGGCAACCACTGATCGATATTGGTCTGACGGACACGTGTCGGCCCATTTGAGCGATCCGGGTCCGACCCGGCATAGTCGAGCCGGGTCAGGTCAATCCCTTCATACCTCAAGCCGGGAGTCAGTGTCAGGGCACCGATCTCGATCCGGTCCTCGATATAGAACGCGATCGCCTTTGCTTTCGCTTCCCGGTTGGCTTGCTGACCAAGATCGGTCTGCCGTTCGAAGACGAGATCACCCCCGATCTGTGAGTAGAATTCCTCGTTTTGCAGCCTGTCTTCCTCATCCTCGTGGTAGCGGACAGATACGGCAAGGTTGTGCCTCGCGCCGCCCATCTCGAAGGGGCGCTCAAGCGAAATCTGAGCGCCTTCGCTGCGATAGACGCGGTTGTTGTTCCGTATGCGAACCGCGCCCTCGAAGCTATCCGCCCCGCGCAAGATGCTAAGCGCCCCGGCATTGTCCTCTGGATTAACGAAAACCGAGCTAATTGAATCGAAGCTGCCATCGCCGTCGAAGTCGATATCCTGGAGCTTGGACCAGCTGCGGGCAAAGTCGTTCCGGTACAGCGTAGCTGTGATCCTCGTTCCGTCAGAAAATGCCAAGCTGCCGGTAACGCGATATTGATCGTGCTCACCGGAAAAAGCGTCGCGCTGGCTTGCCGCATAGCGACGATAGGGCTCCGCGGCGAAATCGGTGTCGGCAAGTCCAAGGTACGTCTCGTTGGCTTCAAGGTCCGATCGGCCATAGACGAATTCCAGTCGCGCCTCGACAGGCGCGTCCGGTGCTGTGTGAACAGCCAAGCGTCCACGGTAATCCTGTCGCTCGAAACCGGTGTCGGCGTCGGGAAGCCCATCAATCGTCTTGAAGCCGTCGCTGCCCTGCTGGTAGGTTTCAAGCAGCGCGCCGACGTAGTCCGTGTCTCCACCGACCCAGGCCTGTCCCTGATAATAGTCGCGCGACCCGTATTGCCCGGAAGCGTAGCCAGCCAGCCCGTCGGTCGGAATGTCGGTCGACCGAAGATTGACCGCCCCGCCGATCGTACGGGGCCCATAGCGAATGGCGGCAGCCCCTTTCGTGACTTCGACCGCCTGCATGCGCCCGATGGCCGGGAAATAATACGCTGCCGGCGCGGCATAGGGAGCAGGCGCGATCAGCACGCCGTCTTCCATGAGCGTGATGTTGCTCGAACGCTCGACCGGGCTGCCGCGCAGACCGATATTCGGGAATAAGCCGAACCCGTCTTCCTCCTGCGTGTTGACGCCGGGGACCTGTCGCAGAACGCGATTTACATCCCCGTGATCGAACCGGCGCAGATCCTCGCTGTCGATAAGATCGGCCGATCCCGCGATACGGTAGGGATCGATCCGGCCGCCGACCACAATGATCGAATCCACCGGGTTCTCCCGGCGCTCGTCTGCAATCTGTTCGGCGCGCACCTCTCCGTCATCAGGCCCGGTAGTCTCTTGTGCCACCGCCGGTGCGGACAAAGCGATTGCGAGGGACGAGACGGCAGTACGATACATAAAAACTTCCTGTTCTCCGAGTGTGGAAATCCGGGCCCTAACCTTATTGCACTTGCCTCGCAAGAGCAAAAACACGCTTTGGGAAAACTTCTCGGCAGCGCTCGTGCGGGTAGCTGTGCAGCGCAGCGCGGGGGATTTGCGACACCGATGAGGCAAGGATGTGGTAATTTACCTGAGCTTCAAAGAGTAAGCCTGCGGTCGGCTGTTTTCCTTTGTAACCGAGCAACTGCAACGCTTTTAACACCTTGCGCAGCGCGGTCCTTTTTGCACGAGCAGGGCCAGGCCGATGGCAAGCCCGACAATCCTCGCAAGCCTGAGTTAGGGTTGTTCAACGAACACTCGTACGCACCCAAACCTTGCGGCCGAGCTTTGACGGCCCGGGTTTCCGGTTTTTCAGCAATTATCGTGGTCTGCAGACGTCATCGAATACGCACACAAATCTAAGGCTGATGGGGTCCGCCAACTTCATGCGGATGTGCGGTTTGATGCGCGGGAACGAGATCGGCTTCGCAGTCCGTTTCAAAGCACGCTTCGAATGTCGCATGCTCAATTTGAAATTCTTCTTTCAACATCGACCTAGCCCGGCCCTTCACTTTCTCGAATTGCTCAAGTGAAGCGCCTTCAGGGGTTACATGCGTTTCCAGCGCCCGGTGATGCTCGCCGATCGACCAAACATGAACATGATGTACTCCGTCGATCCCATCCAACTTTTCGAGTGCCAAAACGATCCGATCAAACTCCAGCTCGTCGGGAACCGCGCCCATCAAGAGCCGGACTGTCCGCGGCATCAGGGTCACCCCCTGCCAGATGACATAACCGGCGATGATCAGGGTGATGATCAGATCCGCGATGTAGAGATCGTATAGCAGGATCAGCGCGCCAGCAACGATCACACCGACCGACGCGAGAGCATCGGAGACGTTGTGCAGAAAGGCCGCCTTCATGTTGATGCTGTCATGCGAACCGCGATAGACGATGAAGGCAGTCACCAGATCGATGACCAGCGCTATGCCCGCCACGCCTATGACGGTCCATCCCTCGACCGGTTGGGGATCGGCGAACCGGTTGATTGCCTCCACCAACAGGTAGAAGCCGATGATAAGCAGCGTCGTGAGGTTGATGAGTGCGGCGACGACTTCGCCTTGCGCATAACCGAAGGTCATAAGTTTGTCGGCGGGTCGCCGCCCGATTTTGCGCGCGAACCAGGCCAGGCCAAGCGAAGCCGCATCGCTGAAATTGTGCAAGGCGTCGGCTATGAGCGCGAGCGACCCTGAGACGATCCCGCCAATGATTTGGGCAACTGTAAGCAAAACGTTGATCGCCACTGCAAAGATCAGCTGGCGATCGCTGAGATTTTCTTCGCCGTGACTATGTCCGGCGTGACCGTGGGATTGCTCCATTACTCGCGTCCCATTGTGAAGGGTTCAATGCTAAACGCGACTGCCGGTCGCTCTGCGGGATGCTCCAAACCCGAATTCGGAAGATCCACCGCGTCTGATAATTCATCAAGCCCGGCGAAAATGAGTGCGAGAAGGGCGAACCCGACGAGAAAAACAAGAAGCGATTTGAAGTGCCCCGCTGTGTGTGCCGCTTGATGAAGAAGCAAAGCTCTTACCGCCGCAGCCAGGAGCAACCCTGCAAGGACGGTGAGGAGCCAAGGCAGCCCGAAACTATCGACACTGTGTACCATCCAGAATGCCAACAGCGCAGAACCGATGAAGGCCAGAGCGAGACCGACCTGTAGCGCGATGCGGTCCATTCGGCTTGAGCTAGCGGCTATGAACCTGGAGCCAATCTGACGACTGACCAAGACATTCGCCATGGCCAACCCTGCCGCGGTGACTATTGCCAAAGTCACGGAAGCGGCTGCTGCAATACCGAGGGTCAAACCATAGCCGATCAGATCGACGATGGAGAAGATCGACGATACAGCAACATTGGACAAATCCTCGTCATGATCATGCTGCTTTCTTTTGCCGTCCGCGAAACGGCCTCTGAGATAGCCGGCTGCCTTGCACAGAAGAACATAGGCTCCTCCACCGAGCAAAAAGAGCACAGGGATGGCCCAGCTGTCGACTGCCGATTGGACGAACGGCGTAACCGCTAGCGCAGCGGTCGCAAACAGAACGCCCGCAGCAGCAGGATACAACAGATCGGACCGGCGCAATCCCGCCCCCACACGTTCGACCCACAACGTCCCTACGACCAAGCCGGTGCTTGCGAATATCGCAAGAAGCAAAACATGCGATCGGCTTTGTGTCTCAAAGATAGTGTCGAAAAGGCTCATTAGCTTTTCAAACCCCGTACCGCCGGAAGTTCGTCTGCGACTTTCTTCCGCGCGACAGGCAAATCTCCATCAAAATCTTTTCGGGGAGATGTCCTCATAAGCAAGGGCTGATCGTCATGATCCTCTTCGCGGTGGCTATGGCCGCTCCGTTCACCCTGATCTCGGTTGTCATTGCTCATCCGGCTCCTCCGGAGACTTGCAAAGGCTTCACCCACAGGAATATTACGGCAATAAAAGCCGCATTGGCTGCCCAGAACGCGAAGATGTGCCATCGACCAAAGCCTCTTTTCTCTTCGTCTCCCAACGAAAGAAAGAGAGCGTATAGCGCGGCCATCAGCACGACGAACGCGAGACTGACCCAGAAGAGTTGAAAATTCTCGATCGGCGTTCCGATGATGGTGAGCGGGATGAAGGCGAGCGTCATGGTCACGACATGGTCGCCGATCACGCTTGTGCTGGCGGAGGTCACCTGACCGGAGCGCGCGACGCTCCAGGTCGTGAACACCTCGGGCAGCGATGCGACGGCGGCAGTGATGAAAAGACCGCCGACGATATTCGGGATGCCGAGTGCGCTCACGATCCTTTCGGTCGAGAATACGGTGAAGTAGGCCCCGACCGCCAGGGCGCCGACGCCCGCTATGGCCATCCATTTCTCCTTTAGACTCCACTCTACCTCCTCTCCCTTCTCTCGGCCCCGAACGAGAGCCTGAAGGAGATAGGCGAGATACGCGATCAGCAGCAGCCATCCATCGATCGGCTGCAACCCGCGCCAAGGGGCGGGAAGCGTCAGTAGAGCGAAGACCGCGAGGATCGCCAGGTAAGGCAGCGCCTGGACGGTAAGAGCCCCCTTATCGACCGCGACGTAATGATCACGACGATGCTTCTTGTGCTCCTTGTCAGCACCTTCAAGGGCCCCTTTACGGGTCGCCAGATAAGCGGTCGTCACGATCACCGGAATCACCAGAACGGTCGAACCCAGCATGGCGCCAAGGCCGATATCGGACACATCACGAGCAGCGCTCGTCACATTGATGCCCATCTCTGGCGAAGCGGCGGCTAGACCTAAAAAGGAGCCCCCCGCCGCGACGGAGAACCCCCATTGCTTGCGTAATTTCTTGAGCGGTGCGGACAGGCGTTCCGCGCCCCAATGAGCGGCCCAGACGGCGGCGAGGAGAACCGCTGCCCAGACCGCGATCACTTGCGCCAGCCCTCGTGCTCTGTGCCCTCTTCCTCATGGATGTCCATATGCGCATCGCGCAGGATCTCGATGCCGCCGTAGATCGCTATGCAGGCCACACCGATCCCGACGACGAGATCGGGCCAATTCGATCCGGTGAAAAACACTACGATACCCGCTATGATAATCCCGCCGTTCGAAACGAAATCATTCAAACTGAACGTGGTGGCTGCACGTAAATTGACATCCTTATTCTGCAAACGTTTCAGCAGGTAAAGGCACCAGAGGTTCACCGCACCGGCAACCAGCGCCATCACCATCATGACGCCGCCGATCGGATCCGAACCCTCCATGAAGCGCCGGATGGCATCGAGAATCACACCGCCTGCGAACACAAGCAGCATGACCCCGGAAAAACGCGCGGCTCCGCGCTTCCAGACCCGGGAGCGGGTGAGCGCAAGCAGGCTCAATGCATAGACAATCGCGTCCGACGAATTGTCGAGCCCATTGGCAATCAGCGCGTTGGAATCGCCGATTACCCCGGTGATGAAAAACCCTATCGCAATCGCCACATTGAGCCAGAAAACGATCCAGAGAGTGCGGCGCTTTTCGGCCGAATCGAGGTTGAGTTCGCCTTCGCCGCTCATGACGCATTCCTTCCGTCTCTCGCCCAGCTTTCGGCGGCAACCCGCTCGACAGGTGTGAAAAACCTCATCTCCGCGCGGAATAGCGGATCGAAAAGCTTGGTGCCCCACTCTTCCCAACTACTATCGCCGACCATCGCGATCCGGCCGAAGCTGTCCTTGTGCTTCGCATCGAATTTCAGGTCGCGCCAGAGACCGCCCATATCCCAGCCAGAAAAGTCGGGAGCAAGTTCGATAAGCATCGGAACCGTCCCAGGAACTCGCGCCGCGACGCGCTCGAAAAACGGAACGAAGCGGTCATAGTCGCTATCGGAAAGCGTTCCGTCCGCCCTGATGAGCAACAGACCGTTATCTTCGATTGCGGTGAGCATGGCGATTTCTCCTCTTGAATGTTCCGCGCGACCGTCGAGCGGCTTTGGCGCGTCCTCTGGACAGCGGTAAAAGATGCGCTCGAAACCTCGATAGTTGCAGGTGAAGGGCCGTCCCGGGCTACAATCTTCGATCGTAAGATGGCGCACTTGCATTGGCCGCGCATGCCGTTCGAAGGGCTTATGGTCATGGTATATGCGATGGCCTCACCCTCATCGCGCCAGATGCCGACAGCGGACAGATCACCGTCCGAAGGTTGCACCTCTGCATAGAAGCCATCGGCGAAAAACACCCACGCCGTGCCCGTATCGCAGCCGGGCGTTCTGCCGAGGCTCCGCGCGCCCGCAATTGAGTCCGATACCGGATCGCTTCGAGACTTGTCAGTCCCGAAGCGATCTGAGGCAGACAAATTGACCTAGCTAACTTCAATTAGCCCTCCCCTTCAAGTAACATCCCGAAGTTCTTTACGTTCCTCAGGCGTGACGTTGCGACGCAGGCGGTCCCACCATCTTTGGCGCCAGCTTCGCTTCTCCTTGCCATCATCGAGTACCAGGCGAGCGATCGCTGGCAAAACGAACAGCGTGAGCGCAGTGGCTGTGATCAGCCCGCCGATAACCACCGTAGCCAAGGGACGTTGCACCTCAGCACCTGTTCCTGTGGCAATCGCCATCGGCACAAAACCCAGCGACGCCACCAACGCGGTCATGAGCACCGGTCGCAGTCGCGCCAGCGCGCCATCGGCAATCGCCTCATCCAGTGACATCCCGCTGTCGAGTCGCTGCCGGATCGCGGTCATCATGACGAGACCGTTGAGCACCGCCACGCCGGAAAGCGCGATAAAGCCGACCGCTGCCGACACCGAGAATGGCAAGCCTCGCAGCGCCAGAGCGAACACCCCGCCAGCCAAGGCCATGGGAATGGCACTGAACACGGCAAGCGCTGGAACCCATCCACCCAAAGCCATGAACAGCAAGAGGAGAACCAGAGCGAAGGCAATCGGGACGACGATGGTGAGCCGCGCCTGCGCTTCCTGCAGGTTCTGATACTGTCCGCCCCATTCGATGAAGGAGGCCGGCGGCATATCGACGCCGGTCGAAACCCTTTCCTGCGCTTCCTCAACAAAGGAGCCGAGATCGCGCTCGCGTACGTTGGCCGAGACGATCACAAGCCTTCGGCCCTGCTCTCGCCGAACCTCGGCAAGGCCATCGACGACCTGAAAATCGGCCAATGTCCGCAAAGGAACGGTGACCCCGTTTTCAAGCACGATCGGGAGCGCGCCGAGCTGGTCGAAATCGTCGCGCGTAGCATCCTCGAGGCGCACGACAACATCGAAACGGCGATCGCCCTCGAACACCAGTCCTGCTGGCCGCCCGCCGAGCGCGATAGCAACCGACTGTGCCACTTCCTCGACGGTCAGACCATAGCGCGCGATGGTCGGGCGATCGAAGGCGATGTCCAGCGTAGGAAAGCCGGTCACCTGCTGCACCTT
Organism: Qipengyuania sp. HL-TH1; assembly: GCF_036365825.1. Classification (NCBI taxonomy): domain Bacteria; kingdom Pseudomonadati; phylum Pseudomonadota; class Alphaproteobacteria; order Sphingomonadales; family Erythrobacteraceae; genus Qipengyuania; species Qipengyuania profunda. Next base: position 3,064,869 of record NZ_CP142675.1, on the reverse strand, counting down.
CACGTCCGCGGCGCCTTCGACACCTCCAAGCACGCCCGCGACCTCGCCCGCAGCTTCGGTGAGCGCAGTGAGGTCATCGCCGTAGAGCTTGACCGCGACATCGCCGCGCACACCGGCGATCAGCTCGTTGAAGCGCAGCTCGATAGGCTGGCTGAACTCGTAGAGATTGCCGATGAGGCCTCCGAGCGCGCTTTCCATTTCACCAACAAGCTCATCTTTCGGCAAATCGGGATCGGGCCATTCGTCGCGAGGCTTCAGGATGACATAAGCGTCCGAAGCATTGGGGGGCATTGGATCGCTGGCGACTTCGGCCGTGCCCGTCCGTGAGAACACAAGATCAACTTGGGGAAACTCTTCGAGCCGGTCTTCGACCCGCCGCTGCATCGCCAGCGAGCGTTCGAGCGATGTCGAGGGGATGCGCAAGGATTGCACCGCGATGTCGCGTTCATCGAGCTGCGGGGTGAACTCGCTGCCCAGAAAGCCGAACACAAAAACCGCTACTGTGAAGAGACCAACCCCGGCACCAATCATCGGCCAGGGCCGCGCAATGACCTTGCGCACGGCGGGACCGTAGCGCTCTTTGGCCCAGCGAATGGGCTTCACCTCCTTTTCGGTCAGCTTCTTGTTGAGCAGGACCGCAATCATCGCTGGCACGAAGGTCAATGAAAGAACGAAGGCCGAAGCCAGCGCGAGCATCATCGTGATCGCCATGGGCGAGAACGTCTTGCCCTCGACCCCGGTAAAGGTCAGCAGCGGCGCGAAGACGAGGAAGATAATCGCCTGACCGTAGACGGTCGGTTTGATCATTTCCTGCGCTGCGAGACGCGTTTCGGTCAGCCGCTCACCCAAGGTAAGCAAGCGTCCTTCGCGATGTTGCCGGGCCGCAAGCCGGGCGACGCTGTTCTCGACAATGATGACCGCACCATCGACGATCAGCCCGAAGTCGAGCGCGCCCAGGCTCATCAGATTACCTGAGACACCAAGCCGGTTCATCCCCACCGCTGCCATCAGCATCGAAACGGGAATGACCAGTGCGGTGATTATGGCGGCGCGGATATTGCCGAGCAAGAGGAACAGGACGGCGATCACGAGCAATGCGCCTTCGAGCAGGTTCTTTTCGACGGTGGAGATCGTCGCATCGACTAGTGAGGAACGATTGTAGACAATCTCAGCGACAACTCCGTCCGGAAGCGATGCGCGGACCTCTTCAAGTCTCTCGGCAGCACCAGCCGCAACGGTCCGGCTGTTCTCGCCCGCGCGCATCAACACGGTTCCCACCACCGCCTCTTCACCGTTCAGTGAAGCAGCACCGGTTCGCAGGTCGCCGCCGATCTCCACATCGGCCACATCGCCGATGCGGATGGGCACGCCCTCGCGGGTCGCAATGACGGCTTCTTCGATGTCGGCAATGCTGCCCAGCCTCGCGTCCACGCGGACAAGCAGGGCTTCGTCGGCACGATCGACGAAATTGGCGCCTGCCGCCAGATTGGCGGCTTCTAGAGCATCGATGAGTGAGTCGAATGACAGGCCATAGCCGGTGAGACGTGCCGGATCGGGCTGAACAAGGAATTGCTTTTCGAACCCGCCAATCGAATCCACGCCGGCCACGCCGTCGATCGAGCGCATCAACGGCGCGACCACCCAATCCTGCACAGTGCGCAGATAGGCCGCCTTAGCCACCTCACTCTCGAGGCGGTCGCCGCGTTCGGTGATGAAGCTGCCATCGGACTGCCAGCCTGTGCGGCCACCAGTGGTCGCACCCTTGCCACCGGGATGCTCATACTCGATCGTATACATCAGCACTTCGCCAAGGCCGGTGGAGATCGGCCCCATGGTAGGCTCCGCTCCTTCGGGCAATGAAGCGCCAATCGGCGCGAGCCGTTCGTTCACCTGCTGCCGGGCGAAGTAGAGGTCGGTGCCCTCCTCGAAAATCGCGGTGACCTGGCTGAAGCCGTTGCGCGAAATCGATCGTGTCATCTCCAGGCCTTCGATCCCGGCAAGTCCGGTTTCGATGGGGAAGGTCACCTGCGTCTCGACCTGCGAAGGTGAGAGCGCGGCAGCGCTGGTGTTGATCTGGACCTGCGTGTTGGTGATGTCGGGAACCGCGTCGATCGGCAGGCGCACCAGATTGAACGCTCCGTAGATCGCTGCGAACACGGTCAGGACGATGATCGCCCAGCGGAAACGAACGGCGACATCGAGGATGACTCCGATCGGGCCGTGACGGTGGCTACCTTCGTCCGAAGACATGGGAGAAGATGCCGTGGTTTGATCAATGGCCATGTTCTGCGCCCTCCTTTTCGAGCTCGGACTTCAACAGGAAGGCATTGGCAGTCGCGATCCGCTGACCGGGCTCGAGCCCGGAGAGGATCGTCACCATTCCGGCAGACCGGCTGCCGATCTCGACCTCCCGAGCCTGAAATCCGCGTCGTGTCCGCACGAAAACAACATCGCGTCCTTCGAGCACCTGCACAGCATCTTCGGGTACCGCGATACGGCTCTGGTCCAATTCGCCCGAGGGGCGAATACGCGCCTGAAGGAACGATCCGGGCTGCAGACCGGGAACGGCGCGCGTCAAGGTAAGAACCGCTGTCGCGCTACGGCTCTCGGCATCGAGCGAAGGCGTTACCGACCGGACGCGAGCGCCGATCTCCCTTCCATCGCCGAGGATCAACGCAGCCTCGTCGCCAGGCTGGATGCGTGAAGCATCTTCGGAAGGCAGCGCAACCTCGATCTGCAAGCCGCTGGGATTGACCACGCTGTAAAGCTCCTCCCCGGCGTCGACGAACGAGCCGAGCACGATTGGAGCGGCGGTCACACGGCCCGAAAGCGGACTGGTGACAGCGAGCGAGCGTCCATCGCCGCTCACGCCTGCCGCGGCGACGGCCGCCTGCGACCGGTTCAGTTCGGAACGGGCAACGTCAAGATTGGCGCGCGCCGCTTCGAGATCCTGGCGTGCGGTCACGTTGGCTTCGAATAGCCGGCGCTCCCGTTCATAGGCCGCCGAAAGCTCGGTTACGCGGGCGCGGGCGGCACTAAGCTGGGAAGCGAGTGCAGCCGCATCGGCGCTTTCGATCCGAGCGACGGTCTCGCCCTGCCGGACATAATCGCCAAGCGTCTTGCCAACGCTGCGCACGACACCGGAAGCCCGTGCATCGATGCGTGCGCTGGCGGTCGGACTTGCCGCAACCGTTGCAGGAAATACGAGTTCGACAGCGGCACCCGTTTGCACCGCTGCGACCTCGATCTCGGCGGTGCGGATCTGCTCTTGCTCGATTAGCACGAGCCCCTCGGGCAGTTCTGTCTCTGCGACCTCTTCGTCCGCGTGGGTGTCGACCTGGCTGTCAGGCCAGAACATCAGCATCAAGGCCGAAACAAGTATGACAATTCCGGCGATGATCGCCAGTCTTTTGCGGTTCATTTTGGTATTCCTCATTGTGCGGCCAGCCTGATGAGTTCGGCGGCAGCTTGTCCCCGGTCTTCTTGCGCAGCAATCAACGCCTCGCGAATGGCATCGCGCGCTTCGGCTGCGCTCAACACTTCGATCAACGGAAAACGGCCATTGCGATAACCGATGCGGACGAGCCGAAGAGCCTCCTCGGCCTGGGGGAGTGATGTCGTGGAAAGCGTCTCGACGCGCGCTTCGGCAGCAAGATATTGCGATCGTGCGCGCGTCACGGCTTGCTCGAAATCGGCCAACGCTACAGCCTCGCGAGCATTGGCGGCGCGCAGCCTTGCTTCGGCTGCAGCGATATTGCCCTGATTACGATTCAAGAAGGGAAGCGGGATCGAGACACCGAGAAGAAAGGCACTGTCATTGCTTTCCTCGAAGCGTCGAACACCGGCGGAAACGACGGGATCGGGAATGCGCAAGCTGCGCTCACGATCGATCTCGGCGGCGGCGGCGGTGCTTTCCGCACGCGCCACTCGCAATTGCAGACCGCTTGCTGTCGCCATTACAGCACCGGGCGGTTCGATCCCGGGGAACCTGCTCGGAACAAGCGGCGGCGCCCCCTGATCGCCCCATAGCGAGGCGAGGGCCGTTCGGGCTGCAAGACTTGTCGCTTCGGCGGCCTGAAGTTCGGCTTGCGCTTCCGCCAAGGCCGCTTCGGCCCGAAGAGCACGGAGCGGGGGCTCGCGCCCGACTTCTACGAGGAGACCGGCAATGCGGGCGAGCTCTTCGTTTCGCTCAACCACATCGAGGGCCAGTTCGACGCGCGAGGCTGCTGCAGCCGCTGCTACGTAGCGTTCACGGACAAGAAATCCGAGTTCGGCCCCCGCAAGGTCAGCCCGCAGATCCGCCAGCTGTGCCTGCGCCCGGGCAGCCTCGACGCGTGTGCCGCGTTTACCTCCAAGTTCGAGCCGCTGTCCGACAGCAAGCGTATATTCGGTGGCGCTTAGCCCGGAGAAGGCCCCACTCCCGGCGATGTTCTCGACCTCGAGCGATATTTCAGGGTTGGGCCGCAACCGCGCCTGTCCGACAAGAGCCTGCGCCGCCTCGGCTTCCGCTTGAGGACCGACGATGCGCGGGTTTAACTCGGTGTTAGCGGGTGCGGCAACCACGCCTGTCCGGCCCAACGCCTCGTCGAGCGTCAGAAGCTCCCGCTCCTGCGCTGCCACAGGCGTGACAATTGCGGCGAGGGTTAGCCCTGCTATCAGGGCCCCTCGCCATTTGATGGCTGGCATTTTTCAAAACTCTCTCTGCTGACAAATCGAAATGCGCTGCGTCAAGCAGCGCAGTGACGGTCGTCAGGCGCGAGGAGGGCGTTTGGGTAAATTGCTCGCATCGCCGAATAATTCTTCGGCCATATGCGACCCAACCGTGATGTTAAGCCGGTCGGGCATGTCGTCTAAAAGCTTCGATTTCAGTGCTGCGGCGACGTGATGGCAATGCCCGTGGGCGCATTCCTGCTGCTCCGGGCTTTCGTTTTGCGGGCTCTCGTCCGCATCAATGTCGAACATCTGGACCGAATAGGCTATTTCTGACAGCTCGTCCGCACATTGCGCTGATTCGACCGCCGGAGACGCCATCAGCGCTGCGACCGCCAAAAGTGCGGCTACAATCCTGACGGGAATCAAGGCGTTCAGATCGAACATCGGTTGGCCCCTAACAAGATGAAACGAAAGTTGAAACAAAAATCTTCTCGGTTGCTGTAATGTGATATTGTCACGAAGCGTCCGGACAATGAATATTGTTCGAGTAGTTTCTTTTTCGACCAAATTCCATGGAATGAATGCAGCGTTCTTATAAGGCGAAAGCTGATTAATATTCAAATTACCCAAGTTCCGTCATAATCAGCCATCCAATCCTAGATCACGACATCAGAATCTGGATTATCACGATGATAACGCTTCCAGCGACTGGAGGTGCAAGCACTTTTTTTGCTGTCTGGGTTCGGTGTCCATAGTCCCATTATAGCTTTCGCGTCAGCGACCCGCGGAAGAGGCAGCTGGGTTTCGAGAAAGCGTTTCGATGATTTTGCATTCGGAAACCTCGCCGCCCGTGCAGGCCGCGACCACACTTCTCAGTTCGGAACGAAGCGCTTGTAGCCGACTGATGCGCTCGTCCACGGCTCGAAGGTGCCGCAAAGCGATGTCACCCGCCTCGTCACAGCTCTGATCCGGTCTCGCCTTCACGCTTAAAAGCGAGCGTGTTTCATCGATCGAAAACCCCAATTTTCGAGCATGCCGAATAAAGGAAAGGCGCTCGACGTCCTGCTCTTTGTAGGTTCGCTGCCCCGCTGCCGTACGCGCGGCTTCGGGCATCAGTCCGATATCCTCATAAAACCTTATCGTATTGACCTTGGTGCCCGTCGCCTTCGAAAGACCTCCGATAAGCATGAACTCACTCCTCCAGCTCCGAAACCGCGAACCATTCGCAATTTTGGCTTGCTCCTACAGTTGCTAGAGGTGTTACCTAATGCCTCATGTCGAATAACGAAACATCGGATTGCGGCTGCACAGGCGATACGCAAAGAGCAGGCGCAGACCCCGCCTATCGCCGCGCCCTTTGGATCGTCGTATTGCTCAATCTGGGCTTTGGCGTTTTCGAGGCCTTCGGCGGGTTTCTGGCGGACAGCCAAGCGCTCAAGGCCGACGCTCTCGACTTCATCGGCGATGGATCGATCACGCTCATCGGCATCCTTGCTCTTGCGTGGACTGCCCGCACGCGCGCCCGGGTCGCGCTGGCACAGGGCCTGTTTCTGGGCGCACTGGGCCTTGGAGTAATCGGTCTGGCAGTCTGGCGCTCACTAAACGCAGTTGCGCCTGAAGCCGGTTTGATGGGCGGTATCGCGGCTGCAGCACTGGTGGTGAACATCGCGGCGGCGCTTGTGCTGATGCGGTTTCGCGAAGGCGACGCACATGTATCCGCGATCTGGCTGTTCAGCCGCAATGACGCGATCGCCAATGTCGGAGTGATCATCGCTGCAGCGCTGGTCGCCTGGACCGGGCAAGCCTGGCCGGATCTTTTGGTCGCGGCGATCATCGCGCTGATATTCCTGCATTCGGCTTACCTCATCGTCCGGCGCGCAACCGAGGAACTTCGCGCGCAACACGCTTCAGCTCTCGAAAGGGTCGTCTCCAAATGACGCTACGCGCCTTTGTCGGCCAGCTAATCGCTATTCTGGCGATGGCAGTCGCAATGCCCGCTTCCGCAGACACGCACGAGGAAGTCCAAACGAGTTGGCGCCTGCTCGACTACATCGCGGTGGATTACATAGAAGCGGTCGAAGGCGGTGAAGTCACGAACGAGCTGGAGTATGCCGAAATGCAGGAATTTTCTGCCTCGGTAGCCGAACGCATGGCTGCCCTGCCCGCAAACGCGCACCGTGCCCAGCTGGTTGCGGAGGCAGAGGCTCTCGTCGAGTCAATCTCGACGAAGGTGGAGCCTGCTGTCGTCGCACGAGACGCGCGCAGATTGGCAAGCGAGCTGATCGCGGCGTTTCCCGTTCCGCTTGCTCCCGAGGCGGCACCCGACCTCGCGCGAGGTGCCGCGCTGTACGCCCAGAACTGCGCAAGCTGTCATGGCGTGAGCGGAGGAGGCGACGGCCCCGCGGCAGAGGGACTCGATCCCCCGCCAATCGCGTTCGACGACGTCGTCCGTGCCCGCGAGCGAAGCGCTTTCGCGCTCTACCAGGTCATTGGACAGGGTCTGGAGGGAACGGCCATGCCGGGCTTTTCCGATCTCGGGGCGGAAGATCGCTGGAGCCTGGCCTACTATTCAGGGTCGATCGCATTTGAGGATGTGGAGCGCGGCAGACGGATCTGGAACGACGATCCGGAAATCCGGGCGCGTATTCCTGACCTCGCCGCTCTATCCGGCCTTACGCCGGCAACCCTTGGCGAGGCGATCAGCACCGAGCGTGCCGATGCCGTTATGGCCTATTTGCGGGCTCATCCCGAAGCCATGGCGAGCGATACGACCGGCTCACTCGCTTTGGCACGCAAACGCTTGCAGCAAAGTCTTGCCGCTTACGAAGCGGGTAATGAGGCCGAAGCGCGCGAACTCGCACTCTCGGCCTATCTGGATGGCTTCGAACCATTGGAAGCCGTTTTAAGCACGCGCGATGCAGACCTGCTCGCATCTGTCGAAACCGGCATGGCGGAGCTTCGAGCGGCAATAGGTCGCGGGGATCCGCTGGCCGCCGTCGCCCAAAGGGTGAATGCGCTCGACGTTCTTTTCTACCGCGCCGAGACGGTCCTCGCCCCGGACAATGCCAGTGAGGCGTCGGCATTCGCAGGAGCCTTTGCGATCCTGTTGCGCGAAGGGCTCGAGGCATTGCTGATCGTGATCGCGATGATCGCGTTCCTGCGCAAGGCCGAGAGAACGGAAGTTCTGCCCTTCGTCCATGGCGGATGGCTGTCGGCCCTTGTCGCCGGTGGCCTGACTTGGGTGGCAGCGACTTACCTGATCGGCATAAGTGGAGCAGGCCGTGAACTCGTAGAGGGGTTCGGATCGCTTTTTGCCGCGCTCGTCCTGCTGTCGGTCGGTATTTGGATGCACGGCAAGTCGCAGGCCGGCGAATGGCAACGCTATATCCAGAAAACCATGCAGCACGCTCTCTCGCGCAGGTCCGCATGGTTTCTGTTCGGGCTGGCGTTTCTGGTGGTTTATCGGGAGGTCTTTGAAACGATTCTCTTCTTCGCGGCGCTCTGGACTCAGGGGCATGCCGACGCAATTCTCGGCGGCGCCGCCTCCGCAGTCGTGTTGCTCGGACTAATCGCCTGGGCGATGCTGCGCTACAGCCGCCGACTGCCGATCGGAACCTTCTTCGCGTACAGCTCGATCCTGATCGGCATTCTTGCCGTCGTTCTGGCCGGGAAGGGCATTTCGGGCCTCCAGGAAGCCGGTCTGCTGGGCATCACCCCGCTTCCGGACCTGCCCCGCGTTCCGATTCTGGGCATTGCACCAGCACTCGAGCCGGTGGCAGCGCAAATCCTCACACTCGCCCTGATCACGCTGGGTTATTGGCGCAACAGAACGAAAGGCCTGCAAGTGCGGACGCCGCAAGCCGAATCCGGCTAGCGGCGCTCCGGTCGCAGGAAAGCGATATGATCGACAGACGTTCCATTCTTGGCGGTGCGATGCTTGGCGCAGGTGCATTGGGGATAGCCGCATATGCCGGGCGCGACCTATTGATAGGCAAGAAAGCAACGCTTGCTTCGGGAACGGCACGCTCGCAACTTCTCATTCCTCCTCTTTATTCAGGCGAACGAGAAGGCGGCGAGAGGGTTTTCGATCTCAATCTGCGCCACGGCGTCTCGCAATTTTTTGACGGGATCGAAACGCCAACCATCGGCATCAACCAGCCCTATCTCGGCCCCACGCTTGAACTGAACGCGGGCGATACGGTGCGGATGAATGTCACGAGCGATCTATCCGAAACGGCGACCGTCCACTGGCACGGCTTTCATCTGCCTGCGCGCGCCGATGGCGGACCGCATCAACCGATCGAGCCAGGAGGCAGCTGGACCGCGCGTTTCGATGTCCGCCAGCGCGCATCGATGTTCTGGTATCATTCGCATGCGCACCGTCGCTCTGGGCCACAGGTCTATCAGGGTCTGGCCGGAATGATCTACGTCCGCGACAGCGCGAGCGAGGCGCTCGACCTTCCAAACGACTATGGCATCGATGATATACCGCTGGTCGTTCAGGACCGCGCTTTCGCGAGCGATGGAAGCCTCATTTACTCCACACGTATGCACAATGTCATGATGGGGATGATGGGTGATACGATGCTGGTCAATGGCATCGTCGAACCCGTCTTTGAAGCAAAGTCTGATCGCCTTCGGCTGCGTCTGGTCAATGGCTCGAACGCACGCTTTTACCGTTTCGGGTTCGACGATGGCCGCAGCTTCCATCAGATCGGAACCGACGGCGGTTTGCTCACTGCGCCGCTGCCAACCGACAATGTTGTTCTCGCTCCCGGCGAACGCGCGCAGGTAATCGTCGATGTCAGCGATGGAAGGCCGGTTTCGCTGCTTGCGGACGGGCTCGAAATCATGGGTATGGGAAATATGGGCCGGGGAATGAGAGGGTCCGGACCCGTGGGCGATTCCGACCGGCCGACGGACAATTGGATGATGGGCGACCGAGGCGGCCGTGGCGGTATGATGGGCGAAGAGGAGCGTCGCGATGGGATGATGGGCGGCATGATGGATGAAAGGCGTCGCTTTATCGTGCTGGATATCCAGCCGACCGCGAGCCGCAGGCGGGCGATCGCTATGCCTCGCCAGCTCGCTACTTTGCCTCAGGTCGATCCGGGCAATGCCGTTCGCACGCGCCGTTTTGTTCTCGATATGGGCATGGGAATGCGCATGATGCGTGGAGGTGGTTTCACCATCAACGGCAAATCGATGGATATGCAGCGTATCGACGAGACAGTACGGGTCAATACCACCGAAATCTGGCAGGTCGAGAATGCCTCGATGATGGCGCATCCGTTCCACATCCACGATGTGCAGTTCCGTATCCTCGACCGGAACGGCAGGGCCCCTGATGCGACGGAACAGGGGCTAAAGGACACGGTTGTCGTCTATCCGGGCGAAGCCGTGCGGCTCCTTTTGCGGTTCGAGGACTATACCGACCCGGATTTGCCTTACATGTATCACTGCCACATCCTCGAGCACGAAGACGCCGGCATGATGGGGCAATTCACCGTCACAGCCTGAATCAGTAACCGGGCAGAAGACCTGCCACCGACGGCCTCCAGGCCCTCACCAATGCGAGAACCATTTCATGAAAGCATCCGATCTTCTTGTCGCCGCGTTGGAAGCCGAAGGCGTCGAGTATATCTTCGCGGTTCCGGGCGAAGAAAACCTCGATCTTCTGGAGTCACTGCGGACCTCGTCGATCCGTCTGATCGTTACCCGGCACGAGCAAGGGGCAGGGTTCATGGCGGCAACCTATGGACGTCTTACCGGTAACGCCGGTGTATGCCTTGCCACGCTGGGGCCAGGGGCGACAAACCTCACGACGCCCGCGGCTTATGCCGCTCTGGGCGCTTTCCCGCTTGTCATGATAACCGGCCAGAAACCCATCAAGGTCTCGAAGCAAGCACAGTTCCAGATCGTCGATGTCGTCTCGCTTTTTACCCCCTTGTGCAAGATGGCGAAGCAGATCGTAAATGGAGAGCGGATTCCCTCGCTCGTACGAGAGGGTTTCAGGAGGGCCCAGGAAGAGCGGCCCGGAGCAGTTCTGCTGGAGCTGCCTGAAGATATTGCCGAGGAGGAAACCTCCGAACCGGTCGTGGCGCCCCACCCTCGCCAATATGCGGTCGCCGGAGATGCCGCGCTAGACGAAGCCGCCGAGCGTATTCTGGCCGCCGATCGCCCGCTGCTACTGGTTGGTGCCGGGGCCAACCGACGTAGCGCCTGTAAGGCTCTCCGAAAGTTCGTCGACGACACCCAATTTCCGTTTTTCAATACGCAAATGGGCAAGGGAGTGCTTGATGAGGCAAGCCCCCTGTATCTTGGAACGGCGGCTCTATCATCGGATGACTATGTTCATTGCGCCATCGATCGTGCCGATCTGATCGTCAATATCGGCCATGACGTGGTCGAGAAACCGCCCTTTTTCATGGAGCCTGACGGACGCACTGTTATCCATGTGAATTACAAGGCCGCAGAGGTCGACCAGGTCTATTTCCCGCAGCTGGAAGTCATCGGCGATATTGCCGGATCTGTCGAGCGACTGGGAAACCGGCTGCGCGGCAAACACCCTAGTGACCCGGCAGCCTACGCCAAAGTCCATGAGGACATCGCGGCGCACATCCGCCAAGGCAGCGACGATGGCCGCTTTCCGATGGTGCCCCAGGGCATCGTTGCAGATGTACGGGCGGTCATGGGCCGCGACGACATCGTCGCACTCGACAACGGCATCTACAAGATCTGGTTCGCCCGCAACTATATCGCGCATGAGCCGAACACGATTCTGCTCGACAACGCGCTGGCGACGATGGGAGCGGGTCTCCCCTCGGCGATGATGGCAGCGATGCTGTCGCCCGAGCGCCGCGTGCTCGCCGTATGCGGCGATGGCGGGTTCATGATGAATTCGCAGGAGGTGGAAACCGCGGTCAGGCTCGGCCTCAACCTCGTCGTACTCATCCTCAATGATTCCGCTTACGGTATGATCCGGTGGAAGCAGGAAGAACTTGGCTTTCCCGATTACGGTCTGAGCTTCGCCAACCCCGACTTCGTTACCTATGCGAAGAGTTATGGTGCGACGGGCCACCGGATCGAAAGCAGCGAGGCACTGGTACCGACCTTGAATGAAGCGTTTGAAAGCGGCGGCGTTCACCTCGTCGACTTGCCGGTGGATTACTCCGAGAACCGCAAGGTTCTGATCGATGAACTCAAGGCGATGGAGTGTCCCCAATGACGTGGCAGGTCCTCAATCCCTACGACCAGGAATGCATTGGCAGCGTTGAGCTGGTCGACTGGCCGCAAGTCGATCGTTGGCTCGACGAGGCGCGCGCGCTGCACGAAGACCGACAAGCGCGGCTCCCCGCGCATGAACGCATCGCCATCCTGCAGCGCGCCAGCGGGCTGATGCGCGAGCGCGCGGAGACACTGGCAATGCAGATTGCGCTCGAGGGCGGTAAACCCATCGTCGACGCGCGCGTGGAAACCAGTCGCGCCATTCAGAGCGTCGAATTGTGCATACACGAATTGTTCGCCAGCGGCGGGCGCGAAATCCCGATGGACCTGACGCAGGCTGGAGCAGGACGCAAAGCCTATACCTTCCGTGAGCCGATTGGGCCGGTCGTGGCGATCTCCGCTTTCAATCATCCTCTGAACCTGATCGCCCATCAGGTGGGACCGGCAGTTGCAAGCGGATGCCCTGTTCTGGTGAAACCGGCCAAGGACACGCCCCTTTCCTGCAAGAGCTTCGTCGAAATCCTTTATGAAGCCGGACTCGATGAACGCTGGTGCCGCTTTGTGCCATGTTCGAACGATGTCGCCGAACAAATGGTCATCGATTCGCGGACGGCATTTTTCTCCTTCATCGGTTCGGCCAGAGTTGGCTGGATGCTCCGCTCCAAACTGGCGCCGGGCACCCGCCTGGCACTGGAACACGGTGGCGCGGCTCCGGTCATCGTCGATGAGGGCGTCGCAAGCGGCAAGGTAATTCCTCCTCTCCTGAAAGGCGGCTTTTATCATTCTGGACAAGTCTGCGTCTCGGTGCAGCGCGTGTTCGTTCCGCGGGCCGAACTGCCGGACTTCGCTGCCGAGCTCGCTGAGGGAGCAGAAGCGCTGACTGTGGGCGATCCGACCAAAGCGGAAACCCAATGCGGTCCGCTCATTCGTCCTGCCGAAGTCGACCGCGTCGCATCCTGGGTCGATGCAGCCGTTCAGGGCGGCGCCAGGCTCGCCGCAGGGGGTAAGCGCATGGGTTCCACCCTTTACCAGCCCACGGTCCTTGTCGATCCGCCGTGCGACGCCGATGTATCGCAGAAGGAAGTGTTCGGCCCTGTGGTCTGCATTTACGGATACGACGACGTCGATGCTGCGTTCGGCCAAGCGAACGCGCTTCCCTACGCCTTTCAGGCGGCTGTGTTTACCGACCGAATGTCCTGGGCCGATTACTGCGTCGAAACGCTGGCCGCGTCAGCCGTAATGGTCAACGATCATACCGCATTTCGCGTCGACTGGATGCCGTTCGCAGGACGCCGTCAGTCGGGTCTCGGAACAGGCGGTATCGGTTACACGATGGCCGATATGAGCGAAGAAAAGATGGTGGTCGTAAATGCACCATCCAGCGTCCGATGACCTTGAGCGCGGCGAAACGGCTTGCGCCCGTTATGATTCTGGCCAGCTTCGGCCTCGACCAATTGTCGAAAACCTGGGCGCATTCTTTCGTTGGTTCGGGTAACGTGATCGCAGTGTTCCCGGGCTTCAATCTAGTCGCCATCACCAATAGCGGCGTGGCATTCGGATTGGCTGGTGAAGCAGCACCGGTTATCCTTATCGCGATCGGCGTTTTGCTTTCGGGACTACTCGGGATTTGGCTGATGAGAACCCGATCGCCCATCCATGCGCTCGGCTTGAGCCTCGCGATTGGCGGAGCGCTCGGCAACGTTGCGGACAGGCTGATGTTCGGTGCTGTCAGAGACTTCATCGATTTATACTGGGATACTCTTCATTGGCCATCATTCAATCTGGCCGACGTCGCGATCGTAGTGGGACTGGGGCTTTTGGTCCTGGTGGGCGAAGAGCAGCCTGAAAACCGCCCCGACATGAACTGAGTTAAAAATAGCGTAAGGCAAGGAAGGGCCTAGGGTTCCGCATAGCGCGGGCGAGCGAAACACCAGCGCGCTCCTGATGCCGTCCGTCGCGCCAGAACGCCGCTCCGTCGCGATCTCGCTTGCACCTACAGTAACTGTAGCACCCATCTGCTGATGGAACACGCTATGTTAGCGCTCACCACAGGAGATTTTCAATGACACTTCAACTTGGCGACACCGCACCCGATTTCGAGGCCGACACAACCGATGGCACGCTCAAGTTCCATGAATGGATGGGTGACGACTGGGCGGTGCTGTTCTCGCACCCTGCGGATTTCACTCCTGTTTGCACAACGGAACTTGGTGAGGTTGCCCGCCTGAAACCGGAATTCGACAAACGCGGCGTTAAAGTGATCGGTCTCAGCGTTGATCCACTCGAAGACCACCGATCCTGGGCAGGCGACATAGCCGAAACCCAGGGTCATGCTCTCAACTTTCCGCTGATCGCGGACCCGGATCGTGAAATCGCCAATCTCTATGGAATGATCCATCCACAGGCCGACGACACTCTTACCGTACGCTCGGTCTTCGTAATCGGGTCCGATAAAAAGGTGAAACTTACGCTGACCTATCCCGCGAGCACGGGTCGAAATTTCGAAGAGATCCTGCGGGTCATCGATTCGCTGCAACTGACAGCCGACTACAGCGTGGCCACGCCTGTGAACTGGCAGCATGGCGAGGACGTCATCATCGTGCCCTCGCTCAGCGATGAAGAAGCGCGTGAGAAATTCCCCAAAGGCTGGGAGACGGTAAAACCTTATCTGCGCGTCACACCGCAGCCGCAGGATTGATCGCGGCAAAAGGGGCAATGCGAGACTTATCGGCGGGAGCATAGTCAAAAGCGAGCCGGTTGGTTTCGCTGTGGCTGGCTCGGCACCGATATGCCAAATCGAAAGGACGGTATTGGTCTATGAATCGTTCCATAAAACAGAGCGAAGAACTCATACCGCAAGGGTCCGTCGACAGCACACTCCATTTCCTGAGGCGGCCCTATGACTTCGTAAGCACGGTCTGCTCGCGAACCGGTGGCGATATGTTCGAAACCCGCCTGTTGCTCCGGCGGACTGTGTGCCTGCGCGGCGAAGCTGCGGCCGAGATGTTCTACGATAAAGCGCGAATGTCGCGCGACGGCGCGATGCCGGAACCGGTTCGGGCGACTTTGACTGGCAAGGGCGGAGTCCAGGGTCTGGATGGCGAGCGGCATTTGCGGCGCAAGGAAATGTTCGTGTCGTTGCTGACGCAAGAGCGTGTCGAGGCTCTGGGAGAGAAATTCGAAAAAATGTGGTTGGCCCAGCTCCCGGCATGGACCCGGGAAACGCAGGTAATCTTCTACGAAGCGCTGCATCCCATATTGGCCGAAGCAGTGTGCGACTGGGCCGGAGTGCCACTACCGGCTGAAGAGCGCATCAAGCGAACTCGCGACCTTGTTCTACTCTTCGACCGCGCGGCCGCGCTCGGCTTGGGCCATTTTCAAGCCCGGCGCGCTCGCAGCCGGTCCGAAGCGTGGCTCGCTCGCATCATCAAGGATGTGCGCGATAGCCGTCTGGTCCCACACGCTGAATCCGCGCTGGCTGTGATCGCTGGGCACCGGGATGAGAATGGCGCGCTGCTAAGTCCCAAGATCGCCGCCGTCGAACTGCTGAACGTTCTGCGCCCAACCGTCGCAGCGTCTGTCTATATCACTCTCCTGGCGCATGCTCTCCATTCGTTTCCCGATTTGGCTCCGACCCCTGCATCCGATCGCTCTGAGATGGGCTATTTCGTCCAGGAAGTGCGCCGGTTCTATCCCTTCTTTCCTGCGGTCGCTGCCAGAAGCCGAAAGGACTTCCGGTGGCGAAATGTCCGTTTTCCCGCCGGGCGACGTTTCCTGCTCGACTTGCACGCAACCAACACTGATCCTCATCTCTGGAACGAGCCGGAAACCTTCAATCCGGAGCGCTTTCGCGAGGAAGGCATTTCCGCGTTCGCATTGATCCCTCAGGGCGGCGGCGATGTCCCGAAAAATCATCGCTGCCCCGGCGAGACGGTCGTGCTCGAAGTGATGGAGCGCGCGTTGCGAATGCTTCTTTGCGAAATGGAATATCGGCTTCCCCCGCAGGATCTGCGCATCGATCGTTCCCGGATGCCGGCGCTGCCAGGCAGCAAGATCATTCTCGAGGATATCCGGCGCAGTGAGCGGTCTTTGAAAGAGACTTGAGGAGAGCCGGGAACGCGTTGAGATCTCTCAGAAAGGAACGTCCGATTGCACAGCAGCTAAGACGAAATCGCTCTTTGAGAAGCACCGACGCCTCATGGGAGGGCAACATGATGCTCGGATTTGGCTGGGCACTTCTCGACGCCCAAACAGGAGAGAACCGTCCGCACAGTCATCTGGCACACCAGATCAGTCTTTCGCTGGTCGACTCTTGCAGCATTAACGCTGACCGAGATCTTCGCTTGTCGCCCGGTGAAGCTGTTCTCATCCCTGCCACCACGGTTCACCGCTTGACGCCATCCGGTGCCATCCTGCGAAATCTGTATGTCGATCCGTTTTTCATGGGAACCCGTGACCTCAACAAGAGTGTTGGACTGGAACGGCTTTCGACCGCTGAAGCGAATGCATTGGCTCTGGTTGGATCTGGGAACGAGGCACGCAAATGGATGGAAGGCTTTTTGAACCGGAAGGGTTCGAGCCAAATCGACCCGCGCCTCCGCTCTACGCTGCAACGGATCGAACCCGGGGCGACACCTTCGGAATTGGCCAAAGCCGTCGGTGTTTCGACCACGCGGATGCGGGAAATTGCGATTCGAGATTTTGGAGTGCCGACGACCAAGCTCCTGCAATGGTTGCAAGTTCAGCGTGCCATCGAAGGTTTCCACCAGTCTCATAGTCTAGCTGCCGCCGCGGCCGCAGGTGGGTTTTCCGATCAAGCGCATTTTACCCGTCGTTTGGTCGAATGGTTCGGCGTGACGCCATCACAGGGTCTCGCAAAAATCGAGATTACCATCGTGCGTTAAGACACCAGCGAAACGTTCAATACCGGGGCCCTAAGGGAGCGTAGACGGAACCATCGTTTGATGGAGGCTGCAATGGCCGTTTTTCGTTATCTCTATGGCCCGCTCTATTTTTTCGGCTTTGTCGGGGGCGCTACGGCGATCGTGTCCTCGGGTAGTTCGCCGGCCTGGTTGTTCGTTCTGATCATCGCCGCGATTGGGTCCTCGCTCGCCGCCGAGCGTATCGCGCCTTTCGAAAGCCAGTGGAACTCGAGCCATGGCGATGGCCGTAGAGACATTTTGCATGCCCTCGTGAATGAAGGATCTCTTGTGGCTATGGTGCTGCTTCTTCCGCTCATCACAAGCCTTGTCCCTTGGGAATCAGCCTGGCCAAAGACGCTGCCCTTATGGGCCGATGTAGCAATGGCTATTGTACTCCTCGACGTGGGGATTACCCTTGCCCATTTCGCCAGTCACAGGGTTTCGTTTCTCTGGCGTTTTCACGCCGTGCATCATTCGGTACGCCGCATGTACGGCTTCAACGGGCTACTGAAGCATCCAGTCCACCAGTTCATCGAGGTTACCGCCGGTGCGTTGCCCTGGCTTCTTCTGGGAATCCCTCTCGATGTCGCCGCCGTGGCTTCCTTTGCGGTGCTGATACAGCTCCAGTTACAGCACTCGAACGTCGACATGCGGGTCGGGCCGTTGGCATATATCTGGGCCGTCGCTCCAGTCCATCGGCACCACCACCTCGCATCCGAAACGGACGGCGACGTCAATTTCGGTCTCTTCTTGACGCTCTGGGATGTTCTGCTTGGTACAGCGCGCTTTGGGTCGAGCCAGCATATCAGAGCGGGGGCGATTGGCCTCGCTGGCATCGAAGATTATCCGGATGCCTATCTAGCACAGTTGGCCGAACCATTTAGAAAGCAGGCACAGTCTCTGCCGGAGCTCGGCCCACAAAGCGAGAGACAGGCATGACCGATCAACATGCAGTCTATACGCCGCCAGCCGGTTATCCTATTCTCACGCCACTCTACGATATCGGGGTCCGACTTTCGACCCGCGAAAAAAGGTGGCGTAGAGACCTTGTGGACCTGATTGAGCCCAAGTGTAACGAGGTCCTGCTCGACATTGGGGCGGGTACCGGCAGCCTGGCGCCACTACTGGCCACGAAAAACCCAGCCACGACGTACTTCGGGATCGATCCAGACGAAGATGCGATCCAGATCGCACGAAAGAAAGCGGGGCGAGCTGGAATAGATGCTGAATTCAAACATGGATTATTCTCGGTGGCCACTGTTGCCAAATGGCCAGCGCCGAACATCGCCACACTCTGCCTCGTTCTCCATCAAGTGCCTTATGAAGAGAAGCTCCGCTTGCTGTGCGACATAAACGAAGCACTTAAGCCAGGTGGACGCCTGTTCATAGCAGACTACGGCGAGCAGCAATCACGCCTCATGCGTGTCCTGTTCAGAGCAACGATACAGCAGCTCGACGGTGTTTCAGACACGCAGCCAAACGCGGACGGCGCGCTTGTACCGCTTATGGAACAAGCTGGATTTCTCAGCATCACAGAATGCAAGAGGTATCAAACCATCACTGGCTTGATATCGATCTACGGAGCGACCAAGGCTTCTGCGGATGAATGAGAAGATTGCTCATTTTCTCGCTTGGTTTGGAGTGGCCGGTACATGGATTGGGGTGTATCCCCTTGCCATACGTAACTAGGTCTGCTATACAATATGTATGACGAAGCCCCTCACCACCGCCGCATTCTTCCGCAAGTTTCCTGACGACGAAACCTGCCTCAATCATCTGTTCGAAGTTCGCTTTGGGCAGGGCTTCGAATGCCCGAAGTGCGAGCGCGCTTCCAAGTGGTTCCGCATCAAGGCGGAGCGGGCCTATTCCTGCCAGTGGTGCGGACACCACCTGCACCCGACCGTGGGCACCCCGTTCGAAAAGACGCGCACCCCGTTACAACTGTGGTTCTACGCGATCCACCTGTTCACCACCACGCGCCATGGCGTGTCGGGTAAGGAATTGGAGCGCCAGCTAGGCGTCACCTACAAGACCGCATGGCGCATGGCGAAACTGATCCGCGAGCACATGGCTGACGTTGACGGCGACATTCCGATTGGCGGCGAAGGCACGAACGTCGAGATTGACGAAACGCTCATGGGCGGCGTGAAACGCGGCAAGCACAATCGCGGAAGCGCCGCTAAGACGGTCGTGGTGGGCGCTCTGCAACGTGGCGGCGACATTGTGGCGCAAGTGGTGCCGAACCAGCGCCGTGCAACCCTAGAACCGTTTGTGACCGCCAACGTGCGGATCGGCGGCAACGTCCACACTGACGAGCTTCGCAGCTATGCCAGCCTGTCGGATGCCGGTTATCGCCACGCCCGCGTGAACCACGGCGCGATGGAATATGCCTATTACGATTATCGCCTAGCCGAGACGGTTTCGGTCAACGGCATCGAGAATTTCTGGCGGCACCTGAAATGCTCAATCAACGGCACCCATACCAGCGTGAGCGCGAAGCACCTGAACAGCTACGTCAAGGAGTTCGAATATCGCTTCAATCGTCGCAATCGTCCGGAGACGATGCTTCCGGAGCTTCTTTCGACGTTCCGGCCATTGAACGGATGATCCGCTCTAGCTCGGCTTGGTCGCCAACCTCGCCTTTGTGTTCGGCGATGAACTGGTCGAGCTTCCCTTGCTCTAGGGCTTCACGCAGGGTCGTCATCTGGGCCTTCCTCCGGTTCTGGGAAACGTAGTTGGCGAGGTGCCGGTATATGCTCCAGAACTTCGACTACGGTATACTCGTTCGCAACTCCGCCTTTTGCGGTGCGCCGCTGCACAAAGTGAACCATGCAGACAAGAACATCGTGCTTGGCGAAGCGGATGATGTCAGCCTCAACCTTTCGCAGGAATTCGGTGTCTTCGATCGATACGCGGATCGGATTGTTGCCATCGTTCAGCTGCCATAGCCCGTCCTCGTCAAAAGACAGGTTGCTTATCGTGTAGGCTGCCCGTCGCGTATCATCGATAATCACGTCGTCAGGCACATCTGGAGCGGCGAAATACGGGGCCTCTTCCTCTGTAACCCGCTCAATTTCACGCCCGCCGCTCTCGATTTTCATCACGTCGATACCGGGTTTGGCGAGCGGCTTTGTGATGAACTTTTCTAGCGCCTTCCGAACAGACAGCTCTTTGTAGGCTTGGAGCAATTCTAGGGGAACGTCGTAGTGCTCGCCCTCCAGGAATAGACGAAACATACCAGGCGTGAGCTTTTCTACCCGCTCTGGCATCCGGCCACGAAGCTTGCGCACCAACAAGATGAGTCCGACACCGACCCCGCCAGTGCCAAACAACAGATCCTTCAAATTGAGAGCAGCGGTCAACTCCGTGCCAGATAAGAATTCTGTCGCTGATTTGATCGCCTGCGAAACGTCAAACACTACGGTAAAACATGCCGGTTGGTGGGCGCGCACGTTGACGGCAACATCGGCAGCCTTGCCGTTGTAAAGCCTGTTCAGGGCCTCAAACACTTCACCCACACCGAGCATCGCAGGCGCAAGGTCACGGACGTTCATCTCGTGCCCGCGAAGGGCTGGACCATCATACGTCAGAGTGAATTCAGTTTGCATTGCAGCCCCCGATTTAGCGCCCCAGACGCTAACACCCCCTGAACGAGAGCGCCCCGGCGGAGCGGTAGAACGTGCTAGATTTGAGTCAAGCGTTACCTATGCAAAGGGGATACACCCCCATGGATTTGCTGACAGAGAGTTTCACCTCTCGCGAGGATTTGTCCCAAGAGGTCCACGACGGTCAACTACGCTGACCCGGCGTGATTTTGCCTCAATCACGAGTCGCTCAAGTACGCCATTGCCGGGAAAGGCGATGACATAGCGCGGGTCCATTTTGAGCATCTGCTCGTTGCGCTTGAAGCCGGCACGGGCTCCGAGCCTCCTATCGAGGTTGAATACCAGTTGCTGGACATTGTGGCGTTCGGCCCAGGAGGCTGCCAGCCGGTCAACACCTTTGCTGTCGCCGCCGTGCAGGATAAACATATCCGGAACCCGGTCGCGCACCTTGTCGAGCGTAGCCCATACGTTCGAAGCGAAGGCCTTGGCCTCGTCGGCACTGGCAAAGGAGGGTCGCCCACCGGCGAATAAAACTGCAGTGCCCTCAGGACTATGGGCATCCCGGCGCCGCTCAGCCCTCGCGCGCAGGAAATCGCGGGCCTCAACAACCGCAGAAGTCACTTTGCGCGAATGGTTCGAACGCGAACCGACAAATGGCTTCCATGAAGAACCCGTTTCTTCGAGATAAAGCGATGCGGCAACTTCGCGCATCTGTTCAAATGCCACCATGCTTGCCTCGGCTGCCTGGGCGCGTTCGATCTGCTCTTCGAGATTGCTTGAATGGACTTCGGATCCGTCGGCGGCTGCAAGGAGCGCCCGGACTTCATCACTCGCCCGGTCGAGCTGCGTAGACTTACGGCTGGCAGCACGGTGAAACAGATTGACGAAGCCCCAGGCCACGTCTTCCGCGTCCGCTTCGAGCGATGTCCCCGAGAACATGACAAACATGTCGGACCAGACGGCAGCAAAGGTTTGCTCGACCGCTTCCTCGCTTGGGAAATCGGACGGATCGAAAGGTGCAGGCTTGATGGTTAGACCTGCAAGGTCGAGCCCGGCGAGTTGTTGGGTAAAACTATCGTACATGATTAAGCCTCCTGATGTGCTCAGGCGGCAAAGCTTACGAAACCGGAATGTCTCGCTCCTTGTCCGCCGGAGCCCGATCAGGGCCGGAATAAGGGGGCTGGCGCACCGCGAAGCGGGAAACCTGCAAGGCAAGGCTGGCGCGGGCCACACGGGCCGCAGCCTTGCAGGTTGCGCCAGACCACGGCCGGTCCAGGGCCTCTCCCGGCGGACAGGCACGAGGCATGACGTAGTTCCTTTGCCAACATCATCAGCGGGGCCTGCACGAACAACTAGTTTTCGGCTGCCTGCCGATCTCGTGGCCTCTGCGGTAATACATGGATCCGCTCAAACACGCCCTCGCCATTGGAGAAGCGCCCGATCTGACGAATCTCGCCGAACATCTGCAAGAACTTGCCGGACACCTGGTCAAGCCATCGCTGAGCTCGGCCAGTTCTGGGTCGGTCATAATCTGCCTCCCAGTAGAAGCTGTCATTCCGTTCGGCGAGCCAGATGGCTGCGAGACCGCAATAAGTGGAAATGCCGCAATCGGCATAGGCATTTCGGAGTAGTATCCGATCTTCGCGCCCGCGCCAGCCATCGTGGGGTATAAGTGAGGGGAATGCTTCGCGCGCGGTGCTGATAATATCTTCGACCAGGCATTCATATTCCCAATCGGGGTCGCCCCTCGCTTCGTTCTCGATCAGGCAGAAAGCGACGATGGCCCCTTGCGGGTAGCTGACAGAGCGTCCCATGACGTGCTCCCCTTCACGCTGCTTCGGCGAGATCATCGCCGAATTCAGGGTCGCTGCGTTCGTCATGGCCGCCAAGGCGGAGTAACAGCGATGATGCTTCTTCAGCCTTTGCTGCTGCCGTCAGCATGGCTCTGTCATCCGATTTCAGGAGCTTCAGCCAGTGCGAAATGTAGCTGGCATGATTGTCGAGATGGGTAACGGGAAGTCCCAGTTCAGCGCCCAGAATTGCTGAGGAAAGCTCGGCTACAAGTTCTTCAGCGGCATAGGCTTCGCTACCGAAACGGTTCTTGAGATCGCGGTCAAGCCGGGACGAATGCCCGGTCCAGTGCGACAGCTCATGGGCAAGTGTTGCATAGTAATGGTCAAATCCCTCGAACAGCGTGGTAGGCGGCATGGTGATGCGGTCGAGGACTGGCTCGTAATAGGCTTCGCTTCCTGTGTGCCGCAGCTGCGCATCGATCCGCGCAAAGAATGCATCGATCCTGCGCCGGCGTCCGGCGGGTTCTACCGGCTCCATGAGCGGCTCGGGACTGTACATGGCCGGAAGGTCATCGCACTGATCCGCATTGAAGATTGCGTAGGATCTGAGAACGCGGCGGGTCTCGGTGTCTTCACCGCCATCGGGCGTTTCGACTTCCTTTTCGTAGGTCTTGTAGAAGATGGCGATGCTCGACTTCTCACCTTTTCGCACGTGACCGCCAAGTTTTGCGCACTGGCGGTAAGTCATCCAGTAGGGCGAGGCGAAGCCTGATGCCTCGGCCATCATCCACAGCCAGAAGGTATTCATGCCCCGGTATGGCGTGCCGCAGCTGCGCAAAGGGCGGGAGATTGGAACTCCGCGCCAGGGTTTGATCCAAGGCTTGGTGCCCTGTTCAAGCTTTTCGATGATGGTGGCGGTAATCCGTGCTGCCGGAGACTGGGCCGGTGAACGGGAGGCTGGCGAGCGTTTGAGCTTACGCATGAGAAATCTCCTGATTGCCCGGACGAAATTGCACCGGGCCAGATGCCCAAAAGCCCCCTCCCCTCTGATCCTTGCCGATGGCGGAACCCAAGCTGGTCTTAACGAGAAAAGGCGGCCCGCCCCGAAGGGACGGACCGCCTACCGAACGGCTTCAACCTGTCAGGAGGGATCAGGCGGCCTGCTCGGTGATCTCGCCATCGCTTTCGGTATCTTCATCGGGATCGACTGTTTCGTCGGGTTCAGCGGTTCCTCGGAAATGCATGATGTCCGGAACCCAGGCGAGCGCACGCTCCTTGGTGCCCGCCTCACCGATGAAATTGCCCGAGAATATTCGTTCGGCAGCGCTGGCAAGCTCAGCCTTCTTGGAAGCCGAATAGCGGCTGACCAATTCAGGCCCGCCCGCAGCGTCAAGCGCCTCGAGCGTCTTTGCCTTCGCCACGCGGTCGAAATAATTTGCCGCAGTTGGTCGCCACCAATGTGCGGTCTCGATTTCAAGCAAGCCGCCGATTGCCTCGTGGAGAGGAGCCGAGCGCTCACCCTCGCAAGCCAGGCTGGCTACGAGCGTGCGCGACACGACATGGCCGAGCCATGCGGACCTTGCTTCATGGGACAGTGCCCGGAAAGCTTCGAACCGTTCGACATCGCTTTCGCCAGAGCGCCAGCTCTCGTCGAGGCTGCCGGCGAACTCGGCGAGCGCGGCGCTAGCGGGTGCATCCTTGGCCTCAAAACCTGTAACGGGGCCAGTCTCTGCCGAACCTGAGATCGTCGAAGCCTTCTTCGCACGCCAGTCTTGCCCATCAGCATCGGCAAGCGTGAAAACCATGAAGTCGAGCGCCAGTGCCGGATCGTTAGCGAGATGGATCGCCAGGATATCGCGGCGCTGCATGGCCAACTCATCGAGCAGGCGCTGAGAGAGCGAATTGCCTCTACCCTTGGTCTCGGTGCCCCCGGCGACCGGCTCGACCACACCGTCGTCTTCCGAAATTACTTCGCTCTCAGTGTAAAATTGCGGGACCAGAGCGGGCTCACCATTGCGCGAGAGAACGAGGAAGGCGCCGGCATCTGCCTTGAGATCGTCGGCAAGCACCGGTGGCCGATCGTTGAGCGCACGCATTGCACGATCGATTGCGACCAGTTCTTCTTCGGCCTTGGCGACCTCGTCCTCGTCGCTGTCTTCGTCTTCGAGAATAGCGGCCACCCGGTCGTAGCCGGCCTCGAGTTCACCGAGTTCCTGCGCCTCTTGCTCGGTCATCGGCACAGGTTCGCACTGCAAGCGATTGAGGCCTTCAACGAGGTCATGGCTGACATAGTTGCCAAGCGTCGGTCTCACCCAAGCAAGGCCATGCTCTTGGGCGCTTTTCGTTGCCGCTTCATCCATGGCCTTGTGCGCGAGGTCTTCAAGCAGCGCGATATCGATCCAGCTTTCGCTGGCATCATCGTCAAATAGCTCGCGCTCGATGCGACCACCTGCGGCAAGATAAGCGTCGCGTCCGACCAGAACAGCCCGCGGGTCTGAGCCGCGCACGCTGGCATCTAACACCATACGGCGGATCGTTTCGGGCGTGATTTGGTACCAGGCGTCCTGCAGTTCGGCATAGACATGCGCCTGGCGATCGGCATCAGAGATCGCGCCGTAGGCCTTGGCCATGTCTAAGGTGATTGTGCCATCCGCAAGCGCTTCGAACACGCAGGGGGCAAGTGCGGCCAGTCGCAAGCGGCCTTCAACGAAGCGGACAGTCAGGCCAAAGCGACGCGCCACGTCCTCAACGCAGCCACCAGCCTCGATAATGGCCGAGAATGCCTGCGCTTCATCGGCCGGGTTCATGGCGAGACGCTGGAAATTTTCGGCAAGGCTTGCTTCGCGGACCTCGCTTTCCTCGCCTTCGATGACCAGGCAAGTCACTTCGTGGGTTTTGGCCAGCGTACCGTCTTCGGCAAGCGCCTGAAGCGCAGCGAGGCGGCGACCTCCGGCCTCGACCTCGAATTTGCCGCGCTTCGCCTTGCGCACAACAAGGTTCTGCAACAGACCTCGTGCTGCGATATCGGTTTTCAATTGTTCGTCGGCAGCAGGATCGCTGGTTTTGCGCACATTGCGCGGGCTCGGGACAAGCTTTTTCAAGGAAATTGATTGGATCATGGGTAGTCTCCTGATGGGAAGGAGCCATGCGGCATGCATGGCCCGACTAGCCCAAAGGCACCCTCCCCTCTAACCCATCGCCATGCGGCTGATCGCTGTTCAGACGGCCAGGGCGGGTAGAATGATCGATGCTTTGGAGACCGGCACGAACAGTCGCGTGCGGTAACGAATGATCTCGGTGAAACAGCCCATGGTTTTGTACCAGTCGAGCCGATCAGGCGCGTATCCCGTAAGTTCGAGCCGTTGCTCGCCTCCGACCAGCGAGCGTTTGACCATCAGCGCGTCATGACTGGCAAGAGGCTGCGGCGTGCCGCTCGCCAAAACCAGCTTCCCCAGTTCGTCGGGCAAGGGACCGGCCACCCCTGCCAGTCCGAACGTTTCGGCAATCTTGGCGAGATCGACATCGAGCACTTCGCGCCCGATGATCGACTGGCCGTCCTCGGCAACGAGCCGGGTGACGCAAACATGATCTCCCGCCAAGCGATTCCAGACCGGCAAAAGCAGCCCGGTTGCGAGGTGAAGGCGCTCGGTCACTGGCGAAGCGGCTGCCTTAACTTCCTCGGTGCACCAGGCCTTGGTGAACTCGGTCACGCCGATCTCCTCCCACAAGCTTTCACCGAGTGCCTCGATCGTCCAGTTAGCCGATTTGAGCGGCCGGAGCAGCCGACGGCGTTCGATCACCGCGCCATCATCGGCAATGAGCCGCCGGGCCGGGACCGAGAGAGCAACCTTGCCCGATCGCGCATTGCGTAACGGGATGGCGTGAAGCGACCCGATCTCGTGCATCCGCACGAGACGCTTCAGTCGGAGCGGGCGTAGGTGGCGTTTCACCCCAAGCGAGACCAGGCGGGTTTCTGCGCCGGTAACAGGATCGGCTCGCAAAAGCTCGTCGCTGAGAACTTCGAAGCTATCGACGCGAACCGTCTCAAGGCCCAGATCGAGAGTTCCAGCTTCGCGCGCTGCCTCGATTCGCGCTTCGACCAACCCCAGATATTCATCGAAGATAGAATTTTGGAGCGCAATCGGCAGAGCAAGGATGCGGTTGAGCCAGCGCTGGATAGTCGGAAGGTTGTCGGTCAGCCCGCCATCGGGATTCTCGAGCCGAAGGCCGGTTCGCTCGACGAAATCGCCGAAGCTCGTCGCCTCCAGCTTGCCATCATACAACAAGTGGAACCAACGGCTGAGTGCATCCCTAGCATAATCGCTTTCGAGATTATCGGCCGGATCGAAGAGGTTCTGACCGCCGGTCTGGCGCTGTCCTCGCGTCAGGGCACCAAGGCTGTCGAGCCTGCGAGCGATGGTCGAGATAAACCGCCGTTCGCCCTTCACATCGGTGGTCACCGGTCGGAACAGCGGGGCCGAGGACTGGTTGGTGCGGTTGGTACGACCGAGCCCCTGGATTGCATTGTCCGCCCGCCAGCCCGGTTCGAGCAGGAAGTGGACGCGGCGCTGCTGGTTCTGGCAGTCGAGATCGGCATGATAGGAACGCCCGGTCCCGCCAGCATCAGAAAAGATGAGGATGCGCTTCGTGCCCTCCATGAAGCTCTGCGCTTCGGCGACATTGGCACTGCCGCTTCGCCGTTCGAGCCGCTGCTGCCCATCCCTGCCGATAACGAGCCTGCGGCTGCGCCCGGTTACTTCGGCGACCGCCCCGGTCCCAAAATGCTCGATGATCGCGTCGAGCGCTGTGGCGATTGGAGGAAGCGCGCAAAGCTGTTCGATCAGCGCATCGCGCGCGGCAATGGCACGCGAGCAAAGAACCGGATTACCGTCGTCATCGCTCATCGCTTCGGAGCGCAGATTGCCGTCCTCGTCGGTAAAGACCTGCATCAGGCGCACCGGGAAGCTCTTGGCGAGATAGTCGATGACGTATTCGCGCGGACTAAGGTCGATATCGAGTGCCTCGCGTTCCTCGTCGCTGAGATCGGCGAGGCGGCGGTCGAGCATGGCCTCAGCGGTCGAAACCAGCTGCACGACCACCGAATGATCTTTACCGAGCGCTTCTTCTATAGCCGGGATGAGACTCGGCAGTTTCATCGACAGAAGCAGCTGCGCAAAGAAGCGCTGCTTTGTGCCTTCAAATTTTGACAGCGCGGCAGCCTTGGCATTGCGATTGAGCGTATCGCCGCTGTCCTCGTCGACGACTCGTGTGGCTTCGAGCGCGTCATCGAGATTGCGGTGAATGATCGCCCAGGCTTCGGCATAGGCGTCGTAGATACTGATCTGCGCTTCGGTCAGGCAGTGTTCTAGGATCTCGTATTCGACCCCGGCAAAAGACAGCGCGCGGGCGAGGTAAAGACCTTTTGCCTTGAGGTCGCGCGCAACGAGTTCCATCGCTGCTACACCACCGGCGCGGATCTCGGTCATGAAGCCTTCATGCGTCGGGAAAGCGGTTTCGGGTCCCCAGAGGCCGAGCCTCGCGGTGTAACCAAGATTAGCGATCTCCGACGCGCCGGTGGCGGAGGCGTAAAGCACGCGGGCGCGCGGCAGATGGTTCTGCAGCCTCAGGCCCGCCATCCCCTGCTCCGATCCCTTAGCCTTGCCGCGCGTGCTCGAAGACCCGAGCGCATTGGCCATCGAATGGGACGCGTCGAACGCGATCACGCCTACGAACTCTTCGCCCGTCCAGGCAAGGATCTGGTCGAGGCGCGTGTCTTCGGCGCGCCCTGAGCGCAGTGTCGGATAGGTGACAAACAGAATGCCTTCGGACAGCGTTACGGGTCGCCCAAGCTTCCAGCGCGAGAGGGGCTGGATATCGAGCGGCAGCCCGCCAAGCGCTTCCCAGTCGCGGCGCGCATCTTCCAGCAGCGCCTCGTTCTTGGTGATCCAGATATGCCGACGTTCACCTGCGAGCCAGCGATCCATCATGACCGCCGCAATCTGCCGCCCCTTGCCCGCTCCGGTCCCATCGCCAAGGAAGAAGCCCTGTCGGTAAGAATGGCCATCTTCGGCCAGCTCAAGCATCGTCCCTTCCTGACTCGGTAGAAACTGTTCGGGCAGATCGCGATCAAAGGCCTTGCAGGCGTAGATGAGCGTCTCGCACTGGGCTGCGGAGATGAGCTTATCCACTTTCCAGTTCGATGGGAGCAGCGGGCTGACCTCCGGAACAGGTGCCGCGACCGATCCCATCGCGACCGATTCCACCAGTGGAGTAGGATGCATCGGAGCATCGGCAAACGCTATGCGGCTTGGGCGATAAGGAAGGTAGATGCCTGCCTGCTCGGGCACAGGTGCAGCTTGCGCCAGTGCAACATAGCTGAGTTCGACCGCATCGGTCCCAGCGACTGGCGTCGTCGCGAAGGGTGCAGAAGGTCGGATCGCTGCGCGGTGCTCCACGGACCTCGACATCGTGCGCACCGGCAAGCGACGCACTTCAGCCGATATCAAGGCGCGAGGCGGAAGATCGGCGAGAAGCGCATGGAACTCGCCCAACTCGGACGTATCGCCGGTGATCGGTCGGCTTTTACCCGTCGGGATTTTGTCGATCACGACCAGCCGGACAGCGATCCCCGTGCCCGTCCGAGTGAACATCCGCTGCAACCGGACATCGAGCCGCAGCGAAGCCTCGTCCTGTGCCTTGGCAAAGCGCGAAGCATCGAAACCATCTGGCATGGTCGCGACAATCCTGCCGCCACAAACGCAAGCTCTGAATGCGCTTCGGAGATGGCGCAATGCTGTACCACCGTCGCTGCCGCGTTCCTCGCTACGCGCAAAGGGCGGGTTCATCAGGAAGACCGAGGGGATTGGGCCGCAATGCAAGTCGGCAATAAGTTCGCCATCGTGGGAGCTGATTGCGGCCTTCGGAAAGATGTGTGCCAGGCCGCCGCGTCTGCCAGCATCGATCTCGTTTAGAGTAAGCGATGCGGCTTGGCCGTAGGCCCAGATCGCGAGAGCACCATTGCCGGCGGAGGGTTCGAGCAGCGTATCCCGTGATGAAAGCGCCGCGGCTTTCGCAAACAGCCAGGCCAGCATCGGAGGGGTCGAGAATTGCTGAAGCTCGATCTGGCCTTCGCTGCGCACGTGACGAGGTGGTAGAGCCGCGTCGAGCCAATCGAAGCGCGCTTCCGCTTCGTGGAAGCCGGTCGTCAGATCGATGCGCGAAGATCCACGCAGCCAGAGCAGGGAGCCAATCTCGATCACGTTGTTATAGTCGTCGATGGTCCAGGCGCTGCCCCAGTCCTGAACTCCGGTTTCCTCGGCGAACAGGTCCGAAATATCGGCACGAGTGAGATGGCATCCTGCTGCGAGACGGTCGGCAATTTTGACGCCAATGGCGCAGGCCAACGGAACGTCCTGAGATTTCTGGCGGGCGGGAAAAAGGTCTGACTGAAACATGGCTTATCGTCCTCCTGATTGAGGCATCGGGACACGCGCCCTCTGCCGGATCAGGAAATCGAAAAGCCTTCTCTCCTCTCAAACCTTCGCCTTACGGCATAGCCATGCCTGGAGTTCGTCGTTCCAGTCGGTGCCTCGCACAGATGGTTTGCGGACATGGATCGTCCGGCCTTTTCGCGCATAGGCGGATAGGCTCCGTTCGACTGCGAGATCACCACCGTCATCGTAATCGACGAAGAGATGAAGCTCGGTCACGCTGTCGGGAATGCTGACCAGACCGAAGCGCTCATTGCCCAATGTTGCCCATGCGGGGATGCCGGTCAGGGCATAAGCTGACATCGCGCTTTCGATCCCTTCAGCGAGTCCGAGTTTGGCATCCGCCGGGGCGAAGAGCCGAACGGCAGCTTCACCTAGCGAGCCAAGAGCGCGCTTGGGCTTGTCGAAGTCCGCTTTCCTGTGGCGATCCTGTGACAGGAATGTGCGGTGGATGGCGATGGGCCCCATGTCGAGACTGACCGCCGCGATCATGGCGGGCAGGTAGCGGGTGCGTCCTTTGGGGCCCAGCGGTGTTCGTGGATGAAACCGAAGAGCAGAAGAGGCGGCGAGGATGCCGCGGCTCTTGAGATAGGCCTTGGCCGGGCTGGAACGCACAGGCTCCGCTTCGCGCCAGATCCTCAGCGCCGCCGGCGAGAGATTACGTTTTTCAATTGGCTCGAACTGGTCAGCTGACGAAGAGTCCGAGAATAGGATGGAAGCGTTGAAGCCCTCGCGTGCCAGCGCAGCAAGCACTGCCTGCTGATCGCAACCGGCAAAGCAGTGAAAAAGGATGGCTTTGCGACCGAGCGTCACGCCCAACGATGGCGTGCTGTCATCATGTGCAGGACAACAGGCCATGCCCTTCGTGCCCGACCATCTGCCGCCTCGACTTTCGCAGATACGGCGTGCGGTCCCTTCCAGTGTGGGTCTTGTCGCTTCATGAGTGGGCATGGGTTATGCGGTCCTTTTGGCTCGCTCCCCACAGCCTACCTCTGCTCTTACTGGCGTCCGCAGTACCCTGACAGGAAGCGGCGACCGCAATAGCTTGTCGTGTCTGGTCATAGGATGCATGACATATCATGCGCTATTGCATAAATTAACATGATATGTCATGTACTGCCTATGCCACGCGCCTCCAGAGCAGCTAGCGGACTGCCGCCACAAAGCCAGCGAGCTATAACTCAGCTCGGCAAGGACATCGCGCTTGCCCGGCGTCGCCGCAAAATGCCGCAGCGGTTGATGGCGGAACGAATGCTGGTGTCGGTTCAGACACTTCAGCGGCTCGAAGCTGGTGATCCGACAGTTGGTCTCGCAGTCCTTGTGAGCGCATTGCATGTGCTGGGAATGACCCAGCGCCTTGCCAGCTTGGTTGCGCCAGAGAGTGATCGAGCGGGCATAAGCGAGGACCTCTCGCGCTTGCCCGAGCGAACGCATGCAGCCAGCGATGACGAGCTGGATTTCTGATCGGTCATGACAATCGTCCGCTCCTACGTATTCGTCCATCTTCCCGAAGGTCCTGTCCCGGCGGGACTGCTGACGATGACCGACGAACCGCGCAACCAATTTGCCACGTTCGCTTATGGCCGCCGGTATCTTGAGCGTCCTGACCGGATCCCCGTCGATCCGGTGGCCCTTCCGCTGCACGATGCCGGGACCAGCCGGACCTTCCGCACAGAGGAAGGGTTTGCTGTCTTCGGCGGCATCCGCGACGCCGCTCCCGATGGCTGGGGCCAATATCTTATGTACAAGGCTATGGGCGACCGTCTGCCAAGCGAGATCGACCTCATCCTTGCTTCCGGAGAACATCGCGTTGGCGCGCTCGCATTCGGGCCTACTCCGGAGCGACCGGAGCGCATCACTCCATGGGGCGACGGTCCCGCTCCGGGCGAAGAGTTCACCCTCGCTGAACTCGCCGAGGCAGCAGAACGAGCACAACACGTCGACGAGCTCGACGAGAACCTGCGCGCACTGCTTGCTGCCGGTTCGTCGCTTGGCGGCGCGCGTCCGAAGGCGGCAACGCAAATCGGCGATCGACCCTGGATCGCCAAGTTCCAGAAGCGCGGCGACAGCTTTCCTGAATGCCGCGTAGAGCTGGCGACTATGCAGCTGGCCAGCGAATGCGGCCTCAACGTGCCCGCGCTCGATTTCCGCTGTGTCCTGGACCGCGATATCTATCTGATCGAACGGTTCGACCGCGTGCCGCATGGCAACTGGCTCGAACGGCGACCGTTCGCGTCGGGGCTGACCATGCTGGGCGCGCATGAAAGCGAGGTAAGCAGCTACAGTTACGCTGATCTCGCTGGCGCGATACGTCAGCACGGGACGCAGGTCCGCGCAGACCTCCATGAGCTGTTCCGCCGAATGGTGTTCAATATTCTCGTAACGAATGACGATGACCACCTGCGCAATCACGGATTTCTTTTCGACGGAACTGGCTGGCGGTTGTCTCCACTCTACGATGTCGTTCCCAAGCCGCAGGTGGGGCTGGAGCGACGCCTTGTGCTGGGCGTTGGTCCGGAAGGACGCAATGCGACCATCGGAAATGCGCTTGCCGGAGCAGCAGTATTCGATCTCGGCCCCGAGGAGGCCTCGGCCATGACCGAAGAGTTGCGCGTGATGGTTGCAGCGCGCTGGCAGCCATTGTTCGAAGAGGCGGGGTTAAGTCCTGCGGACAGAGGCCGCTTTGCCACCTGCTTCCGGTTAGCAATCGAAGATGGCTAGGCAACCTCCCTCTACTTGCCATCACCCAGACCGCGCCTGCCTCAATCAGCATGAACTGATCCGCAAATACCGTTGTGCGGATTGCGGCGCGGTGATGATGTGTGCCTGCGACGAGGTGCGCGGGCATCGCTTTCTGCCGCATCAACTAAGCGAGGGCTGCGAACTCGATACGCAGGAGCGGGTGCCGGTAACGCATGGCTTCCAAGAGGGAGTTTGTAGTGAATGCCGTGGATTGCCCGCCGATCCGGCACCAGCAGCGGCGATCCACGGGCGCACCAGCAAGATCAGGCGGTACTATTGGCGCGAGCTGTTCTTTACCAAAGAAGCTGCACTGCACGATTGGGACTCAGAGCATCCGGACGCGACTCACGATGAGCGGCGCTCTGCGCAGTCCGCAATAGAAAAAGCGGTGCTGCAGGATATCAAAGAGCTGCATGCGAGCGCACCCAAATATGCTTTCACTGAAAAGTCACAGGCAGAAGTGATCGATCAATACTCGGTCGAAGTGGAACCTCTGCAGGCGACATATGCCAAGGTCGGACGGAAGGGCGCTCAGATCGTAGTTGGCGATGAGATAATCAGCGCCGAAGAATTCGCTTTGCGGCACTATTCCGGGCAGGGCTGGCAAGTCCTGCAGCTTGAAAGCGTTCCCTTCCACGCACTGTTCGGCGTGATGATGTGGATAGTCATCCAGGATCCAATCGACCCTAAGAACCGGATTGTAAGTTTCGGTGATCGTACTGCGTATGAAGAGCGGAGAACGAAGGAACCGATCTGGACACATTTGCCGAGCGACTTTGGGTCTGCAGGCTATGGAATCCGGCGCGCAACAGCGATCGAGAAACATTTCGACGAATTTCTGCACGACGACGATCTTGAGTGGTTATTCGACTATTGGCGGTTCCACAGCGAAAACCTGCGTCAGTATCTCTGGGCACATCGACCGGAGGATGTCGAGCGAGCTCGCAAGTTGCTCGAGATTTTACCACCTCAAACAATCAAAGCCATTCTGCACTATCTCGTGCAAGACTACTGGGGCCGATATCTGGGATGGCCGGACTTGCTACTGCACCGCGAAGGGGAGTTCCGGTTCGTCGAGGTTAAGTCGTCCTCGGACAGGCTGAGCGATGATCAGAAGCGATGGATCGCTGACAATCATAATGTTCTCAAGCTGCCCTTTTCCATAGCCAAGATTCACCGGATCGCCAGCCAGGCCTAGTTGCGATCGTAAGGCGCCCTTCAGCACTCAACGTCGAGAGAATAGCACTTAGTAATTCAAATTTGCTTGGTGATTACCCGGTGATTGCCAGCAAAGTTTTTGAGGTTCGAAATTTCCGATATTAGATAATATTTTCAGCGTTTTAATGTACTTAAGTATATAAAATCTGGTATTTCCGCTTCCGCCGCAAATAGCAGAAGGCCGCCCGGTCGCCCGGACGGCCTTCCATCATGCCGGTCGGCACCGACTATGGATCAGAAGCGCAGGCCCAGCCCGGCCACGACCTGGTCGGTTGTCGCATCGCCGAAATCGCCGCCGATGTCGTCATATTGCGACCGGCGGTATTCGACCCGGCCTTCGAGCGGTCCGGGCAGCTGGATCTGCAGCCCGCCGCCGAACCGCAGCCCGCTGGCATTCTCTTCCAGATCGTCGAGCGATCCGGCGCTGGTGAAGGCCTTGGTGTCGAGCGCGGTATAGCCGACCTTGCCATAGGCCGCGATCCCGGGGGTCACGGCGAAACCGGCGCGCGCGCCGACGTAATACTGACCATCGGCATCGAGCCCGTCGCGGACACCGCCGAAGCTGTCGGGGAATTCGGTCGACCCGCCACTGGTGGAAAGTTCGCCCTCGACGCCGACGAAGGCGCTGCCAAGCGAGAGATCGTAGCCGGCAGTAACGCCGTAAACCGCCGAATCGGCATCGGCGCTGACGCTGCCGTCGCCCGAATCGACATTGAGCCCTTCGTAGCCAGCCAGCGCGCCGACGTAGAAGCCGCCCGGCGCGGTGTTCTGGGCCTGCGCCATGGCAGGGACGGCCAGCATGCCGGTGGCGATGGCGAGCGTTGCGATTGTCTTTTTCATCTCGATTCCTTTCGCGTGCGTTGGGGGGGTGCACGGTCAGGCCGCTTGGCGAAGCCGCGCTTGCGCCCCGCTGAACCGCGCGCCGGTGCGACGCATGACAGCGACGGATGGGGCGAATTTTCGACCAAGGGTTTTGCCAAGTCGCCCAAAGGCGAGCTAGCCTGCCGCACAAGACACAAGGGCGACGGAGAGCAAAACATGGCGGACAGGACGGTATTCATTCTCGGGGCATCGCGCGGGATCGGGCTTGGCCTCGTCGAGGAGTTCCTCGCGCGCGGTTGGGGTGTCGTCGCGAGCGAGCGTTCGCATGGCGACGACCTGCACGCGCTGGAATGCGATGCGCTGCGCATCCTGACCTGCGACGTGACCGACCCCGACAGCTATGCCGACCTCGGCCTCGACGCGGGCGAGCTCGACACGATCATCATCAATGCGGGGATCGGCGGGGCGCGCCACCAGGACGCCATGCAGGCGACCACCGAGGACGTGGCCGAGATCATGATGACCAATGCCTTTGGTCCGGCCCGCGCGGCCAAGACGCTGCTGCCGACGGTGAAGGATGGCGGCACGCTGGCAGTCATGTCCTCGCAGCTGGGTTCGATCGCCGACAGTTCCGGCGGGTTCGAGCTCTACCGCACGAGCAAGGCGGCGCTCAACATGCTGGCCAAGGGCATTTCGGTGCAGCTGGCCGAACCGCGCGGGATCGGCGTGATCGCGCTTCATCCGGGCTGGGTGCAAACCGACATGGGTGGCCCGCAAGCCACGCTGACAGTGGCGGAAAGCGTCAAAGGGATCGCCGATGTGATCGAGGGTGCAGGGGCCGAAAGCGCGTTCCGCTACCTCGACTATAGCGGCAAGACGCTGCCTTTCTGACAGGCCGCGCTAGGCCGCCGACGACCTTCGCGCCGTCAGATGCGGCATGAGTGCGAAAACCACTTGCCCCGCAAGGCCCAGCAGGCCTTCCGGCCTGGCCAGCCCATCAAGCCAGGCGGCAACCGTCCCGCCCATGGCACGGGTCAGTGCCAGTTCGGCGAGCAGGAGCAGCGCCAGTGCGAGCGCCCCGACCGAGAGCGCGCGGCGTCCCGGCGCCAGCGCGAAATGCCGGACGAGCCAAGTGGCCACCAGCCACGATGCGAACAGGATCACGGGCAACTCGATCACGCCTGCCATCAATGCGCCCACCTGCGGCACCAGCCAGAACATCCGCACCGCGCCAAGTCCGAAGCCGATTGCAAACACCAGCCCGAAATACGCCAGCGCCGGCGCGGCCAGTCTCACCCCACGATACCCGCGCTGGCGAGCACCGCCAGCGTCAGCAGGTCGGGCGCAATCGCGGTCATCGGGGCGATCTGCACCGGCTTCTCGCTGCCGATCATCATCGGGCCGACCATCGTCTCGCCGCCCAGCTCGCGCAGCAGCTTGGCCGACAGATTGGCCGATTGCAGCCCGGGCATGATGAGCACATTGGCGGGGCCCGACAGGCGGCTGAAGGGATAGAGTTCCATCACCTTGCGGTTGAGCGCGGCATCGGGCGCCATTTCGCCTTCATATTCGAAATCCACCGCGTCGTCCGCATCGAGCAGCGCGACGGCATCGCGCAGATTGCCCAGCCACTGGCCCGAGGGATTGCCGAAGGTCGAATAGGACATGAAGGCGACGCGTGGTTCGTGCCCCATGCGGCGCGCGACCGCAGCGGTTTCCTTGGCGATATGCGCCAGCTCGGCGGCGCTGGGGCGTTCGTTGATGGTGGTGTCGGCGAGGAAGGTGGTCTGGTTCTTGCCGATCATCATGTGGATGCCGAACGGCGTCGCGCCGGGCTTGGGATCGATCACCCGCGCCACTTCGCGCGCGGTCTGCGCGTAGGTCCGCGTCAATCCGGTGATCATCGCATCGCCATGGCCGAGCGCGACGAGCAGCGCGGCAAAGACGTTGCGTTCCTGGTTGACCATCCGCTGCACGTCGCGCTGCGTGTAGCCGCGGCGCTGTAGGCGTTTGTAGAGATAGTCGTTCATTGCCGGCACCTTGTCCGACAGCGCCGAATTCTCGATGATCCAGTCGTCGGGATCGTCCACGCCTAGTTCGCGCAGCTTTTCGAGCACCTTCTCGGTGCGACCGACGAGGATCGGTTCGCCATAGCCGAAATCGCGGAACTGGATCGCCGCGCGCAGCGCGACATCCTCCTCCGCCTCGGCGAAGACCACACGCTTGGGATTGGCCTTGGCCTGTTCGTAGATATTGGTCAGCGCCGCGGTGGTCGGATTGAGCCGCGCCTTGAGCGCGAGGCGATAGGCGCCGAAATCCTCGATCGGGGCTTCCGCGACGCCGCTGTCCATCGCCGCTTGCGCAACCGCGCTGGAAACAACTTCCATCAGCCGCGGATCGAAGGGTGCGGGAATGATGTATTCCTCGCCGAACTGGTGGCTCACGCCATAGGCCGCCGCCACTTCGTCGGGCACGCGTTCGCGTGCGAGTTCGGCGATGGCATGCGCGGCGGCGATCTTCATTTCCTCGTTGATCGCGGTCGCCCGCACGTCGAGCGCGCCGCGGAAGATGAAGGGGAAGCCGAGGACATTGTTGACCTGGTTGGGATAGTCGCTGCGTCCGGTGGCGATGATCGCATCGGGGCGCACCGCCTTGGCATCCTCGGGCATGATCTCGGGCACCGGATTGGCCATGGCGAAGATGATCGGCCTGTCGGCCATCTTGGCGACCCATTCGGGTTTCAGCGCGCCCGCGGCGGACAGGCCGAGGAAGATGTCGGCACCGACCAGCGCCTCTTCCAGGCTGGTCGCCTTGGTGGGCACGGCATGCGCGCTCTTCCACTGGTCGACATTGTCGCGCCCGGGGGTAATCGGCCCGGTACGGTCGCAAACGATCACGTTCTCGTGCGGCACGCCGATCGCCTTGATCAGCGCGGTGCAGGCGAGCGCGCTGGCACCCGCGCCGTTGACCACCATTTTCACATCCTTGAGCTTGCGCCCGGTGAGGTGACAGGCGTTGATCAGCCCGGCGGCGGCGATGATCGCGGTGCCGTGCTGGTCGTCATGCATGACCGGAATATTCATCCGCTCGCGCAGCGCCTGCTCGATGATGAAACATTCGGGCGCGGCGATGTCTTCCAGATTGATGCCGCCGAAACTCGGCTCCATCAGCGCGACCGCTTCGATGAACTTGTCCGGATCCTCGGTATCGAGCTCGATATCGATCGAATCGACATCGGCGAAGCGCTTGAACAGCACTGCCTTGCCTTCCATCACCGGCTTCGAGGCCAGCGCGCCGAGATTGCCGAGGCCGAGGATCGCGGTGCCGTTGGAAATCACCGCGACCAGATTGGACCGCGCGGTATAGCGTGCCGCATCCGCCGGATTGGCAGCGATCGCTTCGACCGGTGCAGCCACGCCGGGCGAATAGGCCAGGCTCAGATCGCGCTGGCTCGCCATCGGCTTGGAGGCGATGATCTCGATCTTACCCGGGCGGATAGTCTCGTGATAGAACAACGCCTCACGCGTGGTGAAAGCGGATTTTTCGTCGGCCATGGGTGTCCTCGTCTCGCTGCCCCCTGCCCCTAACCGCTCGCGCGGCGAAGTCATAGGGGAAAGGGGGCCGCGGCGACTCCCCAATCGCGCGCGCGCTCGCTAGGTCCGGCGCCATGGCCGACACGCCCACTCCGATGATGCAGCAATATCTCGCGCTCAAGCGCGAGGCGGGCGATGCGCTGCTGTTCTACCGCATGGGCGACTTCTTCGAACTGTTCTTCGAGGATGCGCGGATCGCGGCGGGCGTACTCGATATCGCGCTCACCACGCGCGGCGAACATGGCGGGGAACCGGTGCCGATGTGCGGCGTCCCGGTGCATGCTGCCGAGGGCTATCTCGCCAGGCTGATCAAGGGCGGCTGCCGCGTCGCGATCGCCGAACAGACCGAGACGCCCGAGGAAGCGAAGGAACGCGCCCGGCGCGACGGCACGCCGGTGTCCAAGACGCTGGTGGCGCGCGATATCGTGCGCTTCGTCACTGCCGGCACGCTGACCGAGGAAGCCCTGCTCGAACCGCGCCGCGCCAATCTGCTGGTGGCCGTCGCCCCGGTGCGCGACGGCGTGGGGCTGGCATCCTGCGATATCTCGACCGGGCGGATGGAGCTAGAGCAATGCGCGCCCGACGCGCTCGATGCAGCGCTGGCACGGATGGGCGCGAGCGAGATGGTCGCCCCCGATGACTGGGACGCCGCCGCCGCCGACATGATCCCCCGACCGCGCGCCGATTTCCGCAGCGAGGATGGGGAGGCGCGGCTCAAGGCGATCCACGGGATCGCCACGCTCGACGGGCTGGGCGATTTTTCGCGCCCGATGCTGGCCGCGGCGGCGGGCCTGATCGCCTATCTCGACCATGCCGGACGCGGGACGCTGCCGTTCCTGCTGCCACCGGTCGCGCGCGGGACGGGCGCGCATCTGGCGATGGATGCGGCAACGCGGACCAGCCTCGAAATCCTCGAAGCGCAGGGCGGCGGACGCACGGGCAGCCTGATCGCCTGTGTCGACCGCTGCGCCACCGGCGCGGGCGCACGCCAGCTGGCCGAAGACCTGTCCGCCCCGCTGGCGGATCGCGGCGCGATCGAACACCGGCTGGCCAGCGTCCACCATTTTCACGCCGACCCGCTGCTGCGGGCCGATCTGCGCGCGGTGCTGCGGCAGGCGCCGGATATCGGGCGCGCGCTGGGGCGGCTGGTCGCGGGCCGCGGCAGTCCGCGCGATCTGGGCCAGATCCGCGATGGCCTGTCCGAAGCACGCCGGGTGCGCGCGATGCTGAGCGACAGCGCCGACCTGCCCGCGCTGCTGCAGCGGATGTGCGAGGCGCTGGGCGGACATGCGGCGCTGGTCGACCACCTGGCGCGCGCGCTGGTCCCCGCCCCGCCCACCGAACGCGGCCAGGGCGGCTATGTCGCGAGCGGCTACGACCATGCGCTCGACGCGCTGCGCGAGACCTCGGGCAATGCGCGCAAGGCGATCGCCGCTCTCGAGGCGAAATATCGCGAAGAAACCGGCACCCCCTCGCTCAAGATCAAGCACAATAAGGTGCTCGGCTATTTCATCGAAGTGCCCGCCAAGCACGGCGACAAGCTGATGGCGGCGGACAGCGGCTTCACCCACCGCCAAACCATGGCGGGCGCGGTCCGCTTCAATTCGCTCGGCCTGCACGAGGAAGCGACGCGCATCGCGGAGGCCGGCGCGCATGCACTGGCGGCCGAGGAAGCACATTTCGAGACGCTCGTCGGCGAGGTGGTGGCAGCGCGCGAAGCGATTGCCGCGACCGCCGCGGCTTTGGCGCGGATCGATGTATCCGCGGCGCTGGCCGAGCGCGCGGTCGAGGGCGACTGGGCCCAGCCCGAAATGCTCGACGAGCCCTGTCTGGAGATTACCGGCGGGCGGCACCCGGTGGTCGAGGCGGCGCTGGCGCAAGGCGGCGAGCGCTTCGTCGCCAATGATTGCTTGCTGGGGAGCGACGACCGGCTGTGGCTGATCGGCGGGCCGAACATGGGCGGTAAATCGACCTTCCTGCGGCAGAATGCGCTGATCATGCTGCTGGCGCAGGCGGGCAGTTTCGTACCTGCCCGCGCCGCACGCATCGGGCTGGCGGACCGGCTGTTCAGCCGTGTCGGCGCGTCCGACAATCTCGCGCGGGGGCGCTCGACCTTCATGGTCGAGATGGTCGAAACCGCAGCGATCCTCAGCCAGGCGACCGCGCGCAGCTTCGTGATCCTCGACGAGGTTGGCCGCGGCACTTCGACCTATGACGGGATGGCGCTCGCCTGGGCGGTGGTCGAGGCGGTCCATGAGAACCTGCAATGCCGCTGCCTGTTTGCCACGCATTATCACGAGCTCTCGCGGCTGGCGGACACCTGCGACAAACTGACCCTGCACCATGTCCGGGCGCGCGAATGGAAGGGCGATCTGGTGCTGCTGCACGAGCTTGCCAGGGGCGCCGCGGATCGCAGCTACGGGCTTTCGGTAGCCAAGCTGGCGGGGGTCCCCGCCCCGGTTATCAAGCGCGCGCGCGCGGTGCTCGACAAGCTCGAAAAGGGCCGCGAGCAGACCGGCGGGCTCGCCGCGGGACTGGGCGAACTGCCGCTGTTCGCGGCGACCGCGCAGCAGCAGGACGACAAACCCGATCCAGTGCGGACCGCGCTCGAGACGCTCGACGTCGATGCGCTTTCGCCGCGCGAGGCGCTCGAGACGCTCTACGCTCTCAAGGCGCAGGCGAGCGAAACGGACACTTAACCGGCTTTCGTATAGGGTGCGCCGCTATGGATGACGGACTGCCTCCGGGAGTGCTGAAGAAGCTGGCGATGGTCGGCCTTTTCCTGCTCGCCGTGCTGCTGCTGGTCGGCGGCGAAGACGACCCCGGTCTGATCGGCCAGCTTGGCGACGGCGCACCGGACGATGCAGGCTATGGCGAACCGCGCCAGACAGAGACCGTTTCATCCAGCCCCGAGCCGCCACCACCGGCACGGCGGGGGCCGGACCCGTCGCTATCCGCATGGTACGCCGAGAGCGAGACCTCCGGCCCCGCCGAACCGGCACCGTTCACTCCCGCCCCGCTCGATGACAGCTATCTGATCAACGACGCCGCACCGACCATCGACACGTCAACCTCGGTCCCGCCGTCAGGTGTGGTGATAGACCGGGAGCCCCCTCCCGAGATCGTCGAGTAAGCGCGGAACCGGCGC
Organism: Qipengyuania sp. HL-TH1; assembly: GCF_036365825.1. Classification (NCBI taxonomy): domain Bacteria; kingdom Pseudomonadati; phylum Pseudomonadota; class Alphaproteobacteria; order Sphingomonadales; family Erythrobacteraceae; genus Qipengyuania; species Qipengyuania profunda. The sequence goes on along the minus strand of NZ_CP142675.1, from coordinate 3,023,656 downwards.
AGCGATCCGCGATTGATATCCTATGGCGCAAGACGATCCCCCCGAAGATCCCGACAAGTCGACCGAATGGGCCGAATTGCGCACCGATCTTGCGGAAGACCGCAATATCATGGCGCTGGAGCGTACGTTCGCGGGGTGGATGCGCACCGCTTTCGCTGCGATCGGTATCGGTCTGGGGTTCAAGGCGGTATTCGGCGCGTTCGATCCGCCCTGGCTGGCCAAGGCGATTGCGACGGTGTTCATCCTCGCGGGCGGGTGGCTGGCAATTACCGCACAGCGCCGCGCCTGTCATACGATGGAGAAGCTGAGCGCACACAAGTTCGAGGCCGTATCGACCCCGAACTTTCGTGTGCTGGCCTATGCGATTGCTTCCGGTGCGCTGATCCTGACCGCGGGTCTATGGATCCTCAATGACGGCAGCCTGACCTCTTAGGTCCCGTCGCCGCGCAATCCGTCGGGCTTGGCGGACTTGCCGTATTTGTCGACATTGTCGTCATGGTTGGGTTCGCCCCGATAGGCCGACATGTCGATCCGGCCCGAGCTTTCCATGTCGCGCATGTGGTCGATCGTGTCCTGCGTCGAATCGCCCATCAGGTCGCTCTTGTTGTCGCCCTTGATGCTCTCGGTCGGCGAGCCGGTCTCGCGGTTCTGCGCTTCCTCGGACACTTCCTGCGCCTGGTTGCGATGATCGTCCTGCTCGTCGTTATGCGTATCGGGCGCGAGGTCGGCCTGGCGCTCCTCCTGGCTGCTTACCTTCTTGTCGGTCATGCGTAGTCTCCTTTGCCTGACCAACGGAGAGCACGGGCGCAGGGTTCCTGCGGAGTTTGGGTACTGGGTGCCCGGTGATGTTGGCTGCACCAGCCCGCGGCCGTCCCGAATCTTTGTAGCGTGCGGTCAGGACATCCGTCCTGACCTACGGCACCGGCCCACACCCCCTCCCGGCCACCCATAAAATACCGTGCGGTGGGTGGCCGGGAGGGGGTGCGGGCCGGTGCAGCAACAAGGGGAGCGCGAATGCGCTTCCCGCACCCAGAAACTACCTGGTCGGCACCGGCTCTTCGCCCGTATAATCGTAGAACCCGCGGCCCGTCTTGCGGCCGAGCCAGCCGGCCTCGACATACTTCACCAGCAGCGGCGCGGGGCGGTACTTGGCATCGCGGGTGGTCTTGTAGAGCACCATGATGATGTCGAGACAGGTATCCAGCCCGACGAAGTCGGCCAGTTGCAACGGGCCCATCGGGTGGTTGAGGCCGAGGCGGCAACCCTTGTCGATATCCTCGATTCCGGCGGTCGACTGGCCCAGCACGAACACCGCTTCATTGATCATCGGCAGCAGGATACGATTGACGACGAAGCCAGGCTCGTCCTGCGACAGGACCACTTCCTTGCCCAGGCTCTCGGCAAAGGCGGTGGTGCGGTCGGTGGTCGTCTGCGCGGTCGCAAGGCCGGGGATGACCTCGATCAGCTTCATCACCGGCACCGGGTTGAAGAAATGCAGGCCGATGAAGCGCGCCGGATCGGGCGCGTAATTCGCCATCCGCGTGATCGGGATCGAGCTGGTGTTCGAGGCCATGATCGCGTCGGCGGCGAGGAACTGGCCGGCCTTCTCGAAGATCGCCTGCTTGATCGCTTCCTTCTCGGTCGCCGCCTCGATGATCAGGCTGGCGTCCTGCATCGGCGCGTAATCGGCGACCGGGGTGATGCGCTTCAGCGTCGCTTCGGCATCGGCGATCTCGATCTTGCCCTTGCCGACCAGCTTGCCCAGCGCCTTGTCGATCCCGGCGTGTGCCTGCTCGGCGACCTCCAGGCTGACATCGGCGAGCAGCACATCGATGCCGTTCGCGGCCACGGTCTGCGCTATTCCCGAGCCCATCTGGCCCGCACCGATGATGGCAACCGTATTGTTCATCGAAATTTCCTTCGCGTCTGCAGCAACGGCGCTGCACTAGCGAAGGCGCAGAGCGCTGGCTAGCGCCTCAGCGGTTGGCGCCAGGCACCCACTTCACGTCTGCCCGCCCGTCGTCATTGGCGACCCGCGCCAGCACGAACAGATAGTCCGACAGGCGGTTGATATAGGCCAGCGCCTCGCTGTTGGCGGGCATCTGCGCCGCCATCGCAGTCATGGCGCGTTCGGCTCGCCGGACGGAGGCGCGGGCGACATGCAACCGCGCAGCCGCATCGCTCCCACCCGGAAGGACGAAGCTGGTCAGCGGTTCGAGCCGGGCATTGGCATCGTCGATCGCGCTTTCGAGCCATGCGACTTGCGCCGCGACGATCCGCAGCACCATTTCCGAGGGCGCGAAATCGTCACCCTCGCCCGCAGGCGTCGCCAGGTCCGCGCCAAGGTCGAACAGATCGTTCTGGATGCGATAGAGCGGTGTGGCGAATTCGCCGTCGGCCAGCGCGACCGCGGCGAGGCCAAGCGCGCTGTTGGCTTCGTCGACCGCGCCGATCGCTTCCATCCGCGCGGCGTGCTTGGGCAGGCGCGAACCATCGACGAGGCCAGTGGTGCCGTCATCACCCGTGCGGGTATAGATCTTGTTGAGCTTGACCATGCTGCGGCGGCCGTCCGGCTCAGTTCGCGATGGCGAGGATCACGGCGACCACCACCACTGCCAGTGCCTGGTACTTGATGCGCGCGAACATCATCTTGTTCTGCATCAGCTGCATATCGGTGGCATCGGTCTGCTCACCACTTTCCAGATCGATCTTGGTGCTTTTCATGAAGGCGACGATCCCGCGGATGAGCGAGGCGACCACGAGAACCATCAGGATGACGAGGAGAATGATGAGGAATGTGTTCATAGCCCAACGGACTTAGGCGCTCGCGAGCGAAATGCCAGCCGGAAAACTGTGCAAGCGCAGTTGCTCCGCAAGCAACAGCCCGTCCTCGCCCGCCTCCCGCCGATCGGCCAGCGATGGCGACCCGCGCCGCTTGGCGAGCTTGTGGCCGCTATCGTCCACCAGCAGGCCGTGATGGTGCCAGCGCGGTACCGGCAGGCCGAGCAGCGCCTGCAGCAGACGGTGGATCGGCGTTGCCGCGAACAGGTCCATTCCGCGCGTTACCAGCGTCACCCCGTCGGCGGCATCGTCGAGCGTGGCGGCAAGGTGATAGCTCGCGGGCGCATCCTTGCGCACGATCACGACATCGCCCGCCTCGCGCGGATCGGCCACCTGAGGACCGGCCGGCGCATCCTCCCATGTCAGCGCGCCGACATCGGCCAGAGCCCGCGCGACATCGAGCCGCAGCGCCGCGGGCCGGTCCGGATCGGCCGGACGGGTCTTGCAGGTCCCGGGATAGACGAGGCCCTGCGAACCCATCTTCGCCCCCTGCGCCTCGATCTCGGCGCGGGTGCAAGTGCAGCGATAGAGGTAGCCGCGCGCCAGCAGGTCCTGCGCGGCGGCGGAATAGCCCGCGAGCCGGGTCGATTGCGCAGGCACTTCCTCCCATTCGAGCCCGAGCCACGCGAGATCGCGGCGAAACGCATCGGCCAGTTCGGGCCGCGAGCGCGGGCCGTCGATATCCTCGATCCGCAGCAGGAACCGCCCGCCGGCCTGTTTTGCCAAGTCATGCGCGACCATCGCCGAATAGGCATGGCCAAGATGCAGCGGGCCGTTGGGACTGGGGGCAAAGCGGGTGACGATCATACGGTTCTTGATGGAGAGCACGGAATAGCGCCGGTTGCGGACAAGTTTGTGGATAGCCTGTCTGTAACAGGCTTGACGCTTTTCCTTGCAAGTGCATTTTCTACCGCATCGGGGAGGAACGCACAGGTGTTCAGGGCCGAACTGCTTGAACGGGCCGCAAGGTTCCGCAGTACCGACGAAGATCCGACGCGCAATTTGCAGTCGTGCCCTTCGCTCGTCCTCAATGCCGACTACACCCCGCTGTCCTATTACCCGCTGAGCCTATGGCCGTGGCAGACCGCGATCAAGGCGATCTTCCTCGACCGGGTCGACGTGATCGAGACCTATGACCGTGAGGTCCATTCGCCTTCGCTCGACATGAAGATCCCCAGCGTGATCGCGCTCAAGCAATATGTGAAGCCGAGCGAGTTTCCCGCGTTCACGCGCTTCAACCTGTTCCTGCGCGACCGCTTCAGCTGCCAGTTTTGCGGCGCGATGCACAATCTCACCTTCGACCACGTCGTCCCGCGCCGGCTGGGCGGCAAGACGACATGGGAAAACATCGCCACCGCCTGCGCGCCGTGCAACATGAAGAAGGGTGGCCGCACGCCGAAGCAGGCGGGGATGCAGCTCTACAACGAGCCGATCCGCCCGACGCACTGGCAGCTGCAGCAGCACGGCAAACAGTTCCCGCCCAACTACCTCCACGAAACCTGGCGCGACTGGCTCTACTGGGACATCGAACTGGAGGCGTGAGAAAGTCTATCTAGGTCAATCTTTCGCCTTCTCGCGTTTCAGCTCAGGAATTTCTCTAGCGCTACAAGCGCAAGCAACCAAAAAAGGACTCGTAGGCTCTTCCGTTGCCAAACTGGTTTAGAGTCCTCGTATTCGTCGACGTCCGTAATTTTAATTCCGGGATCTTTGTAACGTCGACCACTCCAAGAATAAACCGAGCGAAACTTGGTCATTAAGTCCCCTCGCCTTGCTTCCGCCGAATGCGAACGCGCAGCAATTACATTTGCGTGGATGTGGCGACCCTGTTCGCGATCATAAGCTTCCTTGCCCTCCCCTTTCCGAAGGGATGGGTCCGTTGGTCGCATTCCGCAATCGATACAGGGATCGAAAAGACTGTACATCGGCGCACCGCAATTGAGACAGACTTGAGTCATGGGCTCCGCTTAGCTTCGGATACTAAACAATGACTTACAAAGGCGGCTCGGTTCAGGTCACCGCTGCCCGCTCGCGGAATTCTGCGTGCTGCCATTCGCCTGTGTCGATTACCTCGGCAAGGTGCCGCGCGGCTTCGGCGATATCCTCGAACCGCAAATAGGCGGGGGCGAAGCCGAAGCGCAGGATATCGGGATCGCGGAAGTCGCCGATCACGCCGCGTGCGATCAGCGCCTGGCAGATCGCATAGGCTTCCGGATGGCGGAAGGAGAGCTGGCTGCCGCGCTGCGCGGGATCGGCGGGGCTGACGAGATCGAGTTCGACGCCGCGTTCCGACAGGCACTGGCGGAAGAATTCGGAGAGCGCCTGCGATTTGGCATACAAGCGGTCGACGCCGATTTCGGCAATGAGATCGACGCCCACTTCGAGCGCTGCCAGCCCGAGGATCGGGGGCGTGCCGCACAGCAGCTTTTCGATCCCCGGCGCGGCCTCGTAATCGTCGCTGAACGCGAAGGGCGCTGTGTGCCCGAACCAGCCGGTCAGCGGCTGTTGTGCAGCGCTTAGGTGCCGTTCGGCCACGAAGGCATAGGCGGGCGCGCCGGGCCCTCCGTTGAGATATTTATAGCCGCAACCCACCGCGAAATCGGCGCCGCACCCGCCCAGATCGACGGGCAGCGCGCCGCCCGAATGCGACAGGTCCCACAGCACCAGTGCCCCCGCCTCATGCGCGGCGCGGGTAAGCTCGGCCATGTCGAACAGTTCGCCGGTCTTGTAATGCGCATGGGTGAGCAGCAGCAGCGCGACATCGTCATCCAGCGCCTCGGCCAGCCGCTCGCGCGGAGCCAGCCGGCGCTCGGCAAGCCCTTGTTTTTCCAAGCCATCGATCATGTAGAGATCGGTCGGGAAATTGCCCGGCTCGCTGAGCACGACCTTGCGCCCCGGGCGCATCCCCAGCGCGGCGGCAATCAGCTTGAACAGGTTCACGCTGGTGGAATCGCAGGCGATAACCTCCTGCGGCTGCGCCCCGATCAGCGGCGCGATCCTGGCGCCGATCCGGGCCGGCCAATCGACCCATCCGGCCGTATTCCAGCTGCGGATCAGGTCCCGCCCCCATTGCTCGCGGACGACCTGTTCCATCCGCGGCGGTGTCGCTTTCGGCAGGCAGCCCAGCGAGTTGCCATCGAGGTAGATCACGCCTTCGGGCACAAGGAACCGCTCGCGAAATTCGGCCAGCGGATCGCCTGCATCGAGGATCCGCGCGCGCTCAAGCCCCGGCTCAGTCATTGGGTAGTTCGCGCAGGATGGCACGCGTGAGACCCGCGTCGCCGCCCGCGATCTTCAAGGGCAGCGCGATCAGTTCATAGCGCCCTTCGGGCACGTCATCGAGCACCAGCCCTTCGAGGATGCGCATATCATGCGCGAGCACCGCCTTATGCGCATCCATCGTCTTGCTGTCCTGCGGATCGACGCTGGGTGCATCGGTGCCAACCAGCTTGACGCCCTGCAGCGCCAGCCATTCGATCGCTTCGGCATCGATGGCGGTAAAGTTGCTGTCCCACGCGTCGTGCGGAAAGCGCTTGAAGGTTCGGAACAGCACGCGGTCGGCGCTCTCGATATGCGGGAGATCGCCGACGGAGATCGTGCCGCCGCTCACGCCCGTGGCATCGACCACGAGGCATTCGCCAAGATAGGGGTCGAGCGCGACACTCGCGATATCGGGCGCGGTCGGCGAATAATGCAGCGGCGCATCGCCATGCGTGCCCGAATGCGTGCTCATCGTCATCCGTCCGACATTGACCGGCGAGCCATCCTCCATCTTCCAAGTGCGGTCGAAGACGAAGGCGGTGTCGCCCGGCCACACGGGCAGGCCGGAGCGCAGCGTCTGCGAGATGTCCCAGATGCGGCGAGTGGTCTTCCAGCTGCTCATATCGCCGTCCTCACGCTGAGAAGCTCGGGGAAGAAGGCCGCCTTGAGCACGCTGGCGAGATAGGGGACGCCGGGGGTCCCACCGGTGCCCTTCTTGAAGCCGATGATCCGCTCGACCGTCTTGAGATGGCCGAAGCGCCAGCGCTGGAAATGGTATTCCAGATCGACCAGCTTCTCGGCCAGTTCGTAAAGGTCCCAATATTCCTTCGGGTCGCGGTAGATCTCCGCCCAGGCCGCCTCGACCGCGGGTGTGTGTTCCCACGGACTGCCATGATCGCGCGCGAGCACATCCTCGGGAATGGCGAAGCCGCGCCGCGCGAGCAGCGCGATCGCTTCGGCATAGATCGATTTACGCGTGAGTTCGGCGCGCAAGGCATCGGCCACCTCGGGCGTGGCCTCGTGCATGGTGATCATGTCCGGATTGCGCCCGCCGAGGAGGAATTCCATCATCCGGTATTGCGCGCTCTGGAACCCGCTCGACCCGCCCAGATGCGGGCGGATAGTCGAATAGTCATGCGGGGTCATCGTGCTGAGCACGTCCCAACTCTGGATCAATTGTCCCTGCGCCCGCGCCACGCGGGCGAGCATCTTGAACGAGGGCCGCAAATGGTCCTCGCGGATGCACTCGCGCGCTTCCGACAGTTCGTGCAGGCATAGCTTGAGCCACAGCTCGCTGGCCTGGTGGACGATGATGAACAGCATCTCGTCATGCGCATCCGAAGCCGGGTGCTGTGCCGCAAGAATGCGGTCGAGATCGAGATAGCTGGAATAGGTGACGTCGGATGCCATGCGCGCTGCCCTAGCGCGCATCGGTCACCGATGAAACTACCCCTCGATCACCTGCGTATGCGGGTGGTGCGTGTCGAGGTGTTTTTTCACGATGCGTAGGTTCTTGGTGTTCGAGCGATAGATCACGTCGAAGGCATCGCCTATAAGCGGGACGCTGCCCACGGTGCTGTCGATCGCAATATTGCCGATCATGCGCCAGAGCTTCCAGCGCGGCAGGCCGAGGTTCTTCGCTTCCCAGACGATATAGCCGGCCAGCGCCGCGGTGATGATATCGCCGGCCACGGGGATGAAACCGATGATCGTGTCGAGACCGATGGGATATTTCGTACCGGGGACCACCAGGCTGCGTTCGAGCAGATGCTCCATCGCCTCGATCCGTTTGCGGATCGACACCGGATCGGTGCCGGTCGGCAGGTCCAGCCCCATCGGGCGCGGGCGGTTCGAATTGTCCATGGTGTCCTAAATGGGTGCGCGGGAAAGGGGGAACAAGGGATGGATGTTCCACGGGTTCTCGATGAATGCCTCGACATCCGCGCGGACCAGCGACCAGCGGATCGGTGCGCCAAGCGGAATATAGAGATTGGTGCCCAGCAGGGCGGCTTCGGCTTCATAAAGGTACGATGCTTCCTCCCCGCCATCGCGCGCATCGAGCGCCAGCGCGACGAGATAGTCGGCATCCTCGCTGCACTGCGGGCGGCTAACGGTGCAGTTGAACTGGTTGAGGAACCAGCGCGGTGAGGCATAGCGCGCCACGCGGTCGCGCAGGGTCAGATCGGCTGCATCGAGCGTATCGGCGCGGGTGGCCGACACACCGATCGCGGCGAAATCCTCCGCCAGCCCCTCGAACAACAGGTCGGACCCGGGTCCTGCCGGCAGGAACAGGCTGACCTGCGGTTCCTGGCCGCTGCCCGCGCGCCATTGCGCAACCCGCTGGCGGGCGTCGCTCCGGCGTTGCTCGAGCGAGAGCGCCGCCCAGCGTTCGCTGGGGGATTGCGCGGGTGTCGACAGGATGGTCGGCACAATCCGGGTCGAGGCGATCCACCCGCCGATGTTGAACGGCTGCATCAGGCCTTCGCGGTCGATGGCCATGGCCAATGCCTCGCGGGTGCCGATCGTACCGAGGAAGCCCGCGGCGCGGCGGACATCGAGGCCGAACAGGCCGACCGCCGCATCGAGCCGCACATTGCCGCGTGACAGCGGGCCGGTGCTGGCCAGCGGCAGTGTCGCCAACCGTCCGCCGAGTACGAGGTCGAACCGGCCCTCCGCGAACCCATCGGTCGCGGCTTGGGCGCTCGCCGGGTGCACCCGCACCGCCCGCACGACTTCGTCCCAGCCCGGCTGTTCGGGAAGTCCGCGCAGTTCGGGCCGCAAGGGGGACAGCAGGAGCCCATCGTCCTGCACCCGCTGTGTCATGAGACCTACGCTCTGCTCGCCAAAGCCGATCCCCAGTTCGGGCTGCGCGAGCACCTGGAGGAAATCGGGCATCGGGCTGGTGAGGCGGATTTCGATAACCCGGCCGGTCATCGCGCGGATATCGCGGACCTTGGCGAGGTCGAGGCCGAGCGAAGTGCCCTGCAACTGCCGCATGCGGCGCTGGAGCGCATCACGCACCGCCTGCGCGGTCAGGCGCGACCCGCCGGGCAGGTCGAATTCATTGATGCGGAAGATATAGCTCGCGCCGCCATCGGTCACGATCCAGCGTTCGGCCACGCCGGGGACCACTTCGCCGCGCGGGTCGAGTCGCACCAGGCCGGTCGAGACCGCCGCCCGGACATGCTGGCCAGCGGGGCTCAGCCGGACGCCCTCCGCCGCCAGTTCCCCCGGCTCGGCAATGAACGCGACATCGACGATGCCATCATCGGTGCCCGCGCTGCACGCAGCCAGCGAAGCAGACAGGAAGGCGAGGAGCCACGAGCGCATGACAGCCGGTTAGCAGCCCCCGCGCCCGGCGTCAGCCGAACAATTCAGAGTTTGCGGAGACGACGTTCTTCGTCGGAGAATGTGGTCGGCTGGGTCGCCGGTTGGGTATAACGCGGCGCGGGCGCCGTGGAGCCGACGGGGGCCCGCACGATTTTGGGATCGATCTCGTTTTCGAAAGCCACCCCGAACCGGTTCCCCTGCGCCCAGGCGACGCTGCCCTTGACCATGCCGATATTGCGCAGCTCGATCATCAGGCGGTCGCCGCGCGAGGCTGTGACGCCGCTTTCTTCAGCCATCATCCCGCCGGCCGACAGATTGCGCACCTTGACCCGGATCGCTTCCGAGCGACCTTCGAAGGTCAACTGGGCGAACAGGAGCAGACTATCACGCGTAACATTGCGAGTCTCGACCGAGGACATGGCGTTTATCGTATCCCTACATGCGTTGCTCGGGCCCAGGGCCCGGACGATTGCTGGACCGATACTACACTAGCGGCGATACATAAACATTCGGTTATCTCGCGCCTAGTCGTCTAGTCGTCGCGGGATATCTTCTCGCGGCGCTCGTGCGCTTCCTGGGCTTCGACGGTCATGGTGGCGACGGGACGGGCAATCAGCCGCTTGAGACCGATCGGATCGCCGGTCACTTCGCACCAGCCATATTCGCCCTGCTCGATACGGCGCAGCGCGGAATCGATCTTCGAGATCAGCTTGCGCTGGCGATCGCGCGTCCGCAGTTCGATCCCCCAATCGGTTTCGGAAGAGGCACGGTCGTTGAGGTCGGGTTCGCGGATCGGGCCATCCTGCAGCGACTGGAGCGTCTGCCCGGCGGCGTCATGGATCGACTTCTTCCAGTCGAGCAGCAGCATGCGGAAGTAATCCTGCTGCCGCTGGTTCATATATTCTTCGTTTTCGTCGGGAACGTAGGAGTCGCCAAGCGCAGCGCGCGCTTCGGCAAGTTTTTTCTTTTCGTTTGCCACGGAGGCCATTGAGGACCCTCTCACCACAGTCGAATACTGACGTCAGGCCATCGTCGTCCTGTCGGCCCGAAGTTTTCCGGTGCCCCCGATGACCCGTTGGGCGCGGCCTATAGGCAAGCGCTACCGGAGGCACAAGCGCCAATCCGACGAGCCGTTGAATTGCCCTCCGGACATGGCCGATGCGGGTTTATTCGGGGAGGGGTTAAGAAATCGGACGGGTCATTAACCGTTTATTGACCATGATTTGAGCAATTCTTGATCGTCCGGTGCACCAACCGGTTCTTTTTGGGGGGAATGACAATGCAACTTACCAGTATCGAAGGAGGCAGCGGGACGATCGTCCAGGGCGAAGAAGCTGCGGCGCTGGTCGCCGATTGCCTCGCGCAATTCGCACAGGGCCGCATCGCCGCGCTGTATGATCTGGGCGTCGCCTTTTCGACCGGCAGCCACGGCACGGTCTGCGATCTGATCGAAGCCCACAAATGGTTCAACATCGCCGCATCGAAAGGGCACGAGGAAGCCAGCTGGTGCCGCGCCGACATTTCCGAGGAAATGACCGCCCGCGAAATCGCCGAAGCCCAGCGGCGCGCCCGCGAATGGCTCGCCGAAGGCCGCCGCCGGGCCGCCTAGGTTTTCCGGAACGGCGTCCGAGTCGCCAGATAATTGCGATCGGCCGCCACGCCCGCACGCTCGCGCTCGAGGAAGTCGGCAATCGCGGCGCGAAACCCCGGATCGGCAATCCAGTGCGCCGAAACCGTCTCGACCGGTCGATATCCGCGGGCCAGCTTGTGCCCGCCTTGCGCCCCGGCCTCGACCCGCGCGAGGCCCAGCTCGATCGCTGCATCGATCGCCTGATAATAGCACAGCTCGAAATGCAGGAAGCGCACCTCGCGCGTACAGCCCCAATAGCGGCCGTACAGCGCCTCCCCGCCGATGAAATTGAGCGCGCCGGCGATCGGCTCGCCGTCCTTTAACGCCAGCACGAGCAGTACCCGCTCGCCCATCCGCTCGCTGATCAGGTCGAAGGCCGCGCGGGTCAGATAGGGTGTGCCCCATTTGCGCGCGCCGGTATCTTGGTAAAATTCCCAGAAGGCGTCCCAGTGTTCGGCGCGGATATCCGCGCCGCGCAAGCGCTGGATCTCGACCTCCGCCTGCGCCGCTGCACGTTCCTTGCGCAGGTCCTTGCGCTTGCGCGAAGCAAGCGTCGCGAGGAAATCGTCGAAACTGGCGAAATCGTGATTGTGCCAATGGAACTGGAGGTCTGCACGCAGCATCCATCCGGCTTCTTCGAACACCGGCTGCTGGCCGGGTTCGATAAAGGTCGCATGCGCTGATGAAAAACCGTTCTGCAGGCACAATTGCTCGGCCGCGGCCAGGAGCGGCGCGGCATAGGCCGGGTCCGACAGCAGCAGGCGCGGCCCCGTCGCAGGGGTGAACGGCGCGGCGATCTGCAGCTTGGGGTAATAGCTGCCCCCGGCCCGCTCGAACGCATCGGCCCAATGATGGTCGAAGACATATTCGCCCTGGCTGTGGCCCTTGAGATAGGCGGGCATGGCGGCGACCAGCGGCCCGCCCTCTTCGCTGATGACGAGCGGGGCCGGCTGCCAGCCGGTGCCCGGCCCGACGCTGCCCGAATCTTCCAGCGCGGTGAGGAATTCGTGACTGACGAAGGGATTGTCCGCCCCCGCGAGCGCGTTCCACTGGTCGCGGTCGAAGGCGCCGACCGACCCGCCGACCCGCGCGGCGAGGCCGCCATCGCTCATGGGACGCCGGCCCCTTCGGCAATCGGGGCATCGGCGTGGCTGCGGGCATGCGCGAGCAATTCGGGCGTATTCACCGTCCAGGTGAGCACCGGCATGCCGCCCGCACGCAAGGAGGAAACCATCGGACTTGGCAAAGCCGCGACATGATAGGCGATGAATTCGGGCCGCGCGACCCACAGCGCCAGATGCCGCTGCCATGCCTGCTGGGTCATACCGTGGGCATCCTCGCGCACGACCAGTCCGCGCACGATATCCGGCGCATGGCGGCGGAACCAGCGCGCCACACGCGGATCGAAGCTCATCACGGCATGCCGGCCCCTATAGCCGACCAGCGCGTCGCGCACCGCGATGCAGCTTTGTTCGACATCGTAGCGGCGGCGCGACTTGATCTCGATCAGCAGCGGGACCGCGCCGTCTACGAGCGCCAGCAAATCGTCCAGCCGCGCGAGCCGGTGTTCGCTGTCGAGAAACGCGATCTGCGCCAGTTCCTCGGCGGAATAGCCGGCGGTCGGCCCGGTCACTCCGGTCAGCCGCTCGAGCTCCCAATCGTGCACCAGCATCGCGGCGTGATCACGGCTGCGCTGGATATCGCATTCGATCCCCATGCCCCGGTCGATCGCCCCGGAAAAGGCTGCGAGCGAGTTTTCGGGGACGCCCTCGCGGTGCAATCCGCGGTGCGCAAAGGTCCAGTTGCGCAGCCAGCCGACCCGCGCGGGATCGGGAGCAGCTACGAAGAAACGATCAAGCCTTGAGAGCAACGATCGCATCGACCTCGACCGCGGCGTTGAGCGGCAGGACCGGCACGCCCACCGCGCTGCGCGCGTGCTTGCCGGCATCGCCGAAGACTTCGGCCATCAGGTCCGAGGCACCATTGGCGACCTTGGGCTGGTCGGTGAAATCGGGGGTCGAGGCGACGAAACCGCCAAGCTTGACCATATGCGCGACCCGCTCGAGCAGCCCTGCCGCTTCGAGTTGCGCCAGGATCATCAAGCCGCAGGCGCGGGCTGCTTCCTGGCCCTGTTCGAGCGTGACGGTATCGCCCAGCTTGCCGGTAACCAGCTTGCCGTCGACGAAAGGCAATTGCCCCGAAACATAGGCGGTGTGGCCGTCGACCACGACCGGCTGGTAACTGGCGACGGGCGCAGCGGCATGGGGGAGCTGCAGCCCGAGTTCGCGGAGGCGTGTGTGAATGCTCATGCGGTTTCCTTCTCGATTTCGTCCAGCAGCCACGGCAGCGCTGCATCCCAGCTGTCGATCCGCGCATCGGCGTGGCCCGACGTGTGCGCGCAGTCGATATGCGGAGCGAGCAGCGGTTCGCCGCACAGATGCAGCGTGGTGATGCTCCCCACCGTCTCTCGCGCAGAGCGATGGTGCTGCGCAAGGTCGTCGATGAAGATCGCCTTGGAGGGATTGTATTCGTCGAGGATCGCCTGCAGCGCCGGACCCTTGGGCCCCTGATTGGTAAAGACGCGCGCGTCCAACCCATGATCGAGCAATTGCGCCCGGCGCATTTCCTGCCGCTTGTCGACGAGATTGGTGAGGATCACCACATCGGCGTTCTCGCGCAGCGCGCCCAGCCCCTCGATCGCGCCGGGAATCGGCGTCTGGCGGTGCATTTCGGTATCGAAGAACCCGCCCAGCTTCTGCCAGATCTCTTCCGGGGCGAGGAGCTCCCCGCTCTCCTGCCAGCGCAGCGCCTTGGCAAAATCATTGCCTTCCATACGGAATTCGACGCCCTGCGTTTCGGCCAGCCAGTCGCGGAAGGGCGAGACCATGTACAACAGCACTTCGTCGCAATCGGAGATGATCAGCGGGCGGCTCATGCGTTCAACTCCCGCGCGGCGGCGACCAGCGTTTCGGGTGTGGTCCCCAGCGCGTCCGCGGCAAGGACCAGGTCGGGTTCGTGATTGGCGAGAAAATCGAGCACTGCTGCCTGAACGCCGCGGTCGCTCAACCCGTTCCGCAAGTGGTCGGGCGTGAGGCCGGTCAGCGACAGCAGCCGCTCCGCACGCTTGTCGTCGGCCAGCGCCCAGCCGAGCGCTTCGAGGGCCAATACCTCGGGTGCCCGCGCATCACTGCCTTTTGGTTCGCGAATAATTGTCAGCGCTCCCGCTTTTGCATAAGGCCACGCGCATTGCATGGAGGTCAGGCCAAGTGGCAAAGAGAATCCTCGTTGTCGAGGACAACGATCTCAATCGTAAGCTGTTCTGTGACGTGTTGAAGGCCAACGGCTACGAGGTGGTGCCCGTGTCCGATGGACAGAACGTGCTCGCCACCGCCAAGCGCTTCGGGCCCGATCTGGTGATCATGGACATCCAGCTGCCCAATATCAGCGGGATCGACCTGATCGCGCAGCTCAAACGGGAAAGCACGCTCGGCGAAGTGCCGGTCCTTGCGGTGACAGCCTATGCCGGCAAGGGCGACGAGGAGCGCATCCGCGACGCGGGCGCGGCGGACTATCTCGCCAAGCCGGTGTCGATCGGCCCCTTCATGACCGCTGTCCGCGCGCTGCTGCCCGACTAGCTGATCGCCATTTCGATACCGAACACCGCCAGCGTCACGAACAGTCCGGTCATGAACACCTTGTAGGCCAGCGCGAGGAAGCGGTATTTCTTCCCCGCCAGCACCTGGCCGTTCTGGTACATGTCATGCGCCATCGTCTCGAACACAGTGCGGTCGGTTTCGAGCCGGGCGAGCAATTCCTCGGTCCATTCATCCTCGTCCATCCAGGTGTAGTGGCCGAAGAAGATCAGATTGCGGTTCTTCACCGGACCATCGGGCCGCCCGACCTTGGGCAGCACCGCCATCACCGCGCACAGCGAACTGGCAAAGCTGAAGCTGGCCAGGATCATCAACGAGACCGGCATCTCCCCGGTCAGCGCGCGGCTCACCGAAAGCGAGAAGACGAGGAAGGTCGCGCCGAGCAGGATCGAGGCCTTCTGGTCGGCCATTTGCGACAGCTTGAGCGTGCTCATCTGCGCGGTGCGCATCAGGTGGATCGCATGGTTGGAATAGGTCGTCTCGCGCTTCGCCCGGACCGAATCCGGCGGGCGGCCATCTTCCACGGCGGGACCTTCCGCCGATGCCGGTTTTGCGCTTGCTGTATCGCTCATCCGTTTTCCCCTGTTCGAACAGACGATTGCGACTTTTTCCCAAGCTTGCCATTGCGGCCTGCGCTTGACAAGGACCGCCACAAGCCGCTTTGCCCGCGGCAATCATTCGCGCGCTGCCCTGGTAGCGGGTGCGCGCACCACAAGGATTGGAAACCCCCGCCATGGACCGAGCCACAGTCGACGCCAAGATCCGCGAACTGGCCGAACCCTTCAACAAGAAGGGTGTGGAGATCACCGAAGCGACCACTTTCGCCACCGATCTGGAATTCGACAGCCTGACCGTGATGGATTTCGTCGCCGCCATCGAGGACGAGTTCGACATCATCATCTCGATGAACCAGCAGGCCGAGATCGAAACCTACGGCCAGCTGGTCGATACCGTCACCCGGTTGCAGGCCGACTGATGAGCGAGGGCATTTCGCAACCCGACAAGCCGCAGGCGCTCGAGGGAGAGGGCAAGGACCTCTTCTCCAAGTTCGACGACATCATCGCGCTGCGCGAGGGGCTGTTGTCGGCCGGACAGGAAGATCCGTTCAACCTGGTAATGGAGAAGGTGCTCTCGCCGACCCGCGCGATCTGCAACGGGCGCGAGACGATCCTGCTCGGCACTTACAATTACATGGGCATGACCTTCGACCCCGACGTGGTCGAGGCGGGCAAGCAGGCGCTCGCCGATTTCGGCAGCGGGACGACCGGCAGCCGCGTTCTTAATGGGACGTACCAAGGTCATAAGGAAGTCGAGCAAGCGCTCATGGACTTCTATGCCATGGATCACGCGATGGTCTTCTCGACCGGCTACCAGGCCAATCTCGGGATCATCTCGACGATCGCCGGCAAGGGCGATTACATCATCCTCGACATCGACAGCCACGCCAGCATCTGGGACGGCTGCGCGATGGGCAATGCCGAAGTGGTGCCGTTCAAGCACAACGATATCGAGGCGATGGAAAAGCGCCTGCGCCGCGTTCCCGAAGGCGCGGGCAAGCTGGTGGTGCTGGAAGGCGTCTATTCGATGCTTGGCGATATCGCCCCGCTCAAGGAAATGGTCGCGGTCGCCAAGAAGTACGGCGCCATGGTGCTGGTCGACGAGGCGCATTCGATGGGCTTCATCGGCGAGAACGGGCGCGGCGTGGTCGAACAGGCCGGCGTGCTCGACGATGTCGATTTCGTTATCGGCACGTTTTCCAAGAGCGTGGGCACGGTGGGCGGCTTCTGCGTTTCCAACCACCCCAAGTTCGAAATTATGCGGCTGGTCTGCCGGCCCTATGTCTTTACCGCCTCGCTCCCGCCGAGCGTGGTGGCGACCGCCTGTGTCTCGATCCGCAAGCTGATGCACGGATCGAACAAGCGCGCGCATCTGTGGGAAAATTCCAAGACGCTGCACAAGGGGCTCAAGGAGCTCGGTTTCCAGCTCGGCACCGAGGAACCGCAAAGCGCGATCATCGCGGTGATCATGCCCGACCTCGAAAAGGGCGCGGCCATGTGGGAGGCGCTGATCAAGGGCGGTCTCTACGTCAATCTCGCCCGTCCCCCCGCGACCCCGGCGAACATGACCCTGCTGCGCTGCTCGCTCTGTGCCGAGCATAGCGAAGCCGAGGTCAGCGAGATCCTCTCGATCTTCGAAGCCGCGGGCAAGCAGGTCGGGATCATCTGATCCGGAACGAACTGACCCGATGAGGCGTCCCATGGTGGAAAGGAGATTCCACCATGAAGACGACCAATTCAGGCAGCGCGCGCTACGAGGGGCTGGGCAAGGACGGCAAGGGGCATGTCAGCACGCAATCGGGCGCGCTGAAAGACCAGCCCTATGGCTTCCAGACCCGGTTCGAGGATGCGGCGGGTACCAATCCCGAAGAGCTGATCGCGGCGGCGCATGCCAGCTGCTTCACCATGGCGCTGTCGTTCAAGCTGGCCGAGGCCGGCCATACAGACGGTTCGGTCGAAACCGAGGCCAAGGTGACGCTGGAAAAGGGCGATGATGGTTTCGCCGTCACCCGCTCTGCCCTGTCGACCAAGGCCAAGGTCCCCGGGCTCGACCAAGCGAAATTCGAGGAACTGGCGGCCGATGCCAAGGCCACCTGCCCGATCTCGAAGCTGCTCAACGCCGAAATTACGCTGGAAACCGCCTTCGAGGGCTGACCGGCAACGTGCTCAGGCGGCCGGGACCACCTCGGTCGCCTGCGCGCAGGGTCCGCCGTCTTCGCCTTCGCCTCCGCCCAGCTGCGTCAGCGCGATCACGCCGCCGACCACCAGCAGCACGAAGATCGTGGTCACCGTGCCGAGATATTCGTCGATCACGCGTTTGATCGGCGCGCCGAACACGCGGAACAGAATGCCCACGGTCATGAAGATCAGCGCGCGGGCAAACAGGCTGGCGAGCACGAAGGTGACGAGGTTCATGCCGATGAAACCGGCAGTGATCGTCAGCAGCTTGAACGGTACGGGCGTCGCGCCCGCAATCAGGATCGCTTCGAAATCATATTCGCGCAGATGGCAGGCGGCGATCGGGAATGCCTCGGCCAGCCCCAGCGCGCCGATCAGCCAGACGCCCACCGTGTCGTACAGCCCCCAGCCGATCGCATAGCCGAGCAGCGCGCCCGCGACCGATGCCAGCGTGCAGACCAGCGCGAACTTCACCGCCTTTTTCGGTTCGGCGAGGCACATCAGTCCGAGCAGCGGGTGCGGCGGGATCGGGAAAAAGGAGGATTCGACGAAGCTGAACAGCGCCAGCCACCACACCGCATGCGGGTGCGAGGCCTTGGCCATGGTCCAATTGTACAACCCGCGCAGCGGTTTCATGATCATGGTATTGGGGGAATCCCTGGCATCGCGTGATGCGGCGGGATTAGGCGAGCTCCGCAGCGTAGGCAAGCGCGACCGAATAACCTATTTGGTTCTTTTCTATTGACATCGTCACGCTGTTTGGGTACATACAAGGAACATCGCGATAGTGTGATTCACCGGCCAGCGGGCCGGAACGGGGCGGCCTTCGACGGGCCGCCCCTTGTCGTTTTGCGCTGCGCCCAATCGGAGGAACTCATCATGCCGAAGGCGGCCAAGGTCCGCACCAAGCGGACCAAGATCGCCGCCGCCTATCGGCGCGGCGAAAACGGCAAGCTCGACCGCCACTGGCGCGGTTTCTTTCTCGACCATCTGGCCGAGACGTCCAATGTGACCGCCGCCGCTGACTTTGCCGGAGTGAACCCCGCCCGCGCCTACAAGGTGCGCCGCGAGGATGCTGCATTCGCGCGCAAATGGTATGCCGCGCTGCTCGAAGGATATGAGCATCTTGAACTCGAAACGCTGCGGCGCCTGCGCGAAGGCGTGCCCGCCGATGGGCCCAGATTCGACATCGCCAATGCGCTGCGCCTGCTGACGCTGCACCGCGAGACGGTGGCGCGCGAGCGGACCCAGCTCGAAAATTCGGACGAGGCCAGCGTGCTCGCCTCGCTCAACGCCAAGCTGGAAGCCATGCGCCAGAACGAATTGGCGTTGCAGGCGGCGCTGGCCGAGGACGAAACCGATCCGGTTGACCCCGCCGATGCTGGGTGACGGGTTTCTCGACTGGCTGCGCAAACAGGACGACCGGACCAAGACCGGGCTCATAGCGCAGCTGGAGGAGCGCGAACGTACGCTGATCCGGCATGACTGGCCGCTCTGGCGGCGCGAGGCACAGTCCGCGCGCCGCGCGGCGCCTGGAATTGCTGGGTGATCTGCGCCGGGCGCGGCTTCGGCAAGACCCGCACCGGCGCCGAATGGGTGCGCGAATCCGCCATCCTCGATCCCGATGCGCGGATCGCGCTGGTTGCCGCCTCGCTTGGCGAAGCGCGCAGCGTGATGGTCGAAGGCGAAAGCGGGGTGCTGGCGATCTGTCCGCCGAACTACCGGCCGTTCTACGAACCCTCGCTCAAGCGGCTGACCTGGCCCAATGGGGCGATGGCCTTTCTCTATTCGGCCGCCGAGCCCGAAAGCCTGCGCGGCCCGCAGCACAGCCATGCCTGGTGCGACGAGATCGGCAAATGGCCGGGGGTGTCGGGCAAGGCCGAAGCGGCATGGGACAATCTGGCGATGGGGCTGCGGCTGGGCCTGCACCCCAAGGTGGTGGCCACCACCACTCCGCGCGCCACCGCTCTGGTACGGCGGCTGGTGGGCGAGGAAACCCGCGGGCTGGCGCATATCAGCCGCGGGACGACCTATGAAAACGCGGCCAATCTGCCGCCGCATTTCGTCGCCACGATTCGTGAGCGCTATGGCCATACCGCGCTGGGGCGGCAGGAGCTCGACGGTGTGCTACTCGAAGATGTCGAAGGCGCACTGTGGACGCGGGCGCTGCTCGAAGCCTGCCGCGACGACCGGGCCGGCGATCCGCTTCAGCGCGTGGTGGTCGGGGTCGATCCGCCCGCCAGCGACCGCGGCGACGAGTGCGGCATCGTGGTCTGCGGGCTGGATGCAGGCGGCATCGCGCAAGTGCTCGCCGATTGCTCGGTCGCGAAGGCCAGCCCCGAACGCTGGGCGCGCGCGGTGGCCGAAGCCGCACGCGGCTGGAATGCCGACCGCGTGGTGGCCGAGGCCAATCAGGGCGGGCAGATGGTCGCCAGCGTGCTGCGCGCCGCCGGTCTCGCGCTGCCGCTCAAGCTGGTCCACGCCTCCAGAGGCAAAGTTGCGCGCGCCGAACCCGTCGCCGCGCTCTACGAAGCGGGCCGGGTGCGGCACACGGGACTGTTCGCGCAGATCGAAGACCAGCTGTGCGGATTGATGGTGGGTGGCGGTTATGAAGGTCCGGGCAGGTCACCCGATCGCGCCGATGCGCTGGTGTGGGCGCTGAGCGAATTGATGCTGGGTCGGCGTCAGGAGCCGCGGGTTTGGCAGATATGAGAAGCAGCACTGGCCCGGATCAGGTCCGGGCCGACGAATGACGGGATGGGTACACCCTCGCCGTCGCCCCGGACCTGATCCGGGGCTGGTGCTTCTCATCGTCAAAGAATGACGTCGTAGAGGTCGTCCCAATCCGGATTCGCCTTTTCGATCAGCGCGAATTTCCATTCCCGGCGCCAGCGCTTCAGGCGCTTCTCATGCGCGATGCAGTCTTCGATCGTGTCGCCGCGCTCCGCCCAGACCAGCCGGGTCAGGCTGCGTCGGGCGCAATAATCCGAACCGGTGCCCTCGCGGTGCTGACTGACGCGGGTAGCAAGCGCGCTCGTCACGCCGACATAGAGTGCGCCGCGATAGCGGTTGGCCATGATGTAAACCCAGCCACCGAGCGGTTCGCAATCCATGTAGCCATTCAAGAAGGCAGCACCGGCCCGGGTCAAGCCCGGGCCGACGAATAGAAGAGCAGGTTCCTGAATTCCCGTTACCCCGGCCCCCGGTCCGGGCCCGTGCTTCCCACCGACATTTCAGCTGGAGAAATCCATGTCCTTCCTCACCAGTCTCGTCTCCGCCTTCAAGGGCGGGGGCGGATCGCGCGTGCCGGTTGCGCGCGGCTTCATCAGCCCCGGGGCGGCCGCTTTCGATGGCGGGCCGCTGGGGCGCAGTCCCTTCGATTATGCGCGCGAGGTGGCCGAGGCCGATCTCGCCAATCCGGTCGCGCAGCGCAGCGTGCGGATCGTCGCCGAGGGGGTCGGCAGTGCGCCGGTCGCCTGCGAGGACGACCGACTGGCGGGGCTGCTCGCCCGGTCCTGCGGTTCGCAGCCGCTGCTCGAAGTGCTCGCCGCGCAGCTCGCGCTCCATGGCAATGCCTATGTCCAGCTGATCCGCGATGGCGCGGGCGTGCCGGTCGAGCTGTTCCCGCTCCGGCCCGAGCGCGTGCAGGTGGTCGCGGGCGAGGACGGCTGGCCGACCGCCTATCGCTATGTGCTCGCCGATCGCACGCTGACGATCGCGCTGGAGGACGAGCACGGCTGGCCCAACATCATCCACCTGCGCGGCTTCCACCCGACCGACGACCATTATGGCGCGGGCTGTCTGGCCGCTGCCGCCCCCGCGGTGGCGGTGCACAATGCGGCGAGCGAATGGAACCGCGCGCTGCTCGCCAATGCGGCGCGGCCCAGCGGCGCGCTGGTCTATGCCGGTGAAGACGGCGGCGCGCTGAGCGCCGAACAGTTCGACCGGCTGAAGAGCGAATTGCAGGCGGCCTTCCAGGGGCATGGCAATGCGGGGCGGCCGATGCTGCTCGAGGGCGGGCTCGACTGGAAGGCGATGAGCCTCAGCCCCGCCGATATGGATTTCGCCACGCTGAAGGCCGCGGCCGCGCGCGACATTGCGTTGGCCTTCGGCGTGCCGCCGATGCTGCTCGGCCTGCCGGGCGACAACACCTATGCCAATTACCGCGAGGCCAACCGCGCGCTGTGGCGCCTCACGCTGCTGCCGCTGGCGGGCAAGATCCTCGATGGGCTGCACGAGGGGCTGAGCGACTGGTTCGCCGATGGCGCTAGCGTCGATCTCGACCGCGTCCCCGCGCTTGCCGAAGACCGCGAGCGGTTGTGGGCGCAGGTCAGCAGCGCCGACTTCCTGAGCACCGCGGAGAAACGCGCAATGCTCGGGCTAGAACGGCCATAGGGGCGGAACTTCGCCTGTGTAATTCTCGGTGAAGCTGCACTCGCCCCGATCGAAGTGGAAACTGCCGCCCGCATCTGCGCAGTCATCGGCCGCGAGAAAATCGATCGAATAGAGATAGCCCGCATAGGCGAGCACCCCCGCGGCCATGAGGCCCACGATCCAGAGACACCCCGATTTGAAGACCCGCATCGGCGCTTTCTGCCCGATTGCAAAGCGATAGGAAAGCCATGACCAGAGAAGACATGCTCGCGCGGCTGATCGCGCAGGCCCGCACCGAGGGGGGCGAGCTGATCACCCTGCGCGCGGTGGTCGAGGAAGCGAGCGAGCTGGGCGCGAGCCGGGTGCTCGACCGGCTCGGCCTCGCCGATCCGGGAGCGCAGGACGACCTTGGCGAATTGCGCGAACTGCTCTCGGCCTGGCGCGACGCCAAGGCGAGCGCGTGGAAGGCGGCCATCGAGTGGCTGGTGCGCGGGGTGCTCGCGCTGCTGCTGGTCGGCATCGCGGTCCGGCTTGGCGCCGCGGACATGCTCTCGTGAGCCTGCGGATTGCGGGCTATGCCGCGCTGTTCGACCTACCCGATGGCGCGCGCGACACGATCCGCCGCGGTGCCTTCACGCGCACCCTCGATGAGCGCGATGACCCCTACCCGCTCTATTGGCAGCACCGCAGCGACCAGCGCATCGGCTGGGTCGAGACCGCGGCAGAGGATGCGCGCGGACTGCGGATCATCGCCCGGATCGACCAGCCGCAGGGCCGCGCCGCCACGCTGCTGCGAACGCATGCGGTGAGCGGACTCAGCTTCGGCTACCGCGCCCGCCGCTTTCGCCAGACGCCGGGCGGCCGCGAGCTGGCCGAAATCGACCTGTTCGAGGTCAGCGTGGTCACGCACCCGCTGCAGCCGCAGGCGAGGATCCACCTCACCGCCTGACCGGCCCCAACGCTCAAGCCCACACCCCTCGCCGCCTTCCGGGCGGCTTTTTTGTGCCCTGAAGAAAGAGGACTCTTATGGATACCACTCCCCACGATCCCGCCGAAGCCAGCTTCGATATCGTAGCGCGCCAGGACAAGACCGAGGCCGATGTCGCCTCGGTGCGTAGCGATGTCGACGAGGTGAAAGCGCGCGTCGATAAGATCGGCCGCGCCGCGGCGCGCCCGGCAATCGGATCCACCGATGAGCCCGCGCCCGAAGTGAAAGGCTTTGTCGATGGCTATCTGCGCCGCGGATCGACCACCGAGATCAAGTCGCTCACGACCGGCGTCCCCGCCGATGGCGGCTATGCCGTGCCGCGCCAGATCGACGCGGCGATCGCCCGCGAACTGACCGCGATCAGCCCGATCCGCGCCATTGCGCAGGTCGTGCAGACGGGCAGCGCGGGCTATCGCAAGCTGGTGACCACCGGCGGCACCGCCAGCGGCTGGGTCAGCGAAACCACCGCGCGTCCCGAGACCGACACGCCGGAATTCGCCGAGATCGCGCCGCCCACGGGCGAACTCTATGCCAACCCGGCGGCCAGCCAGGCGATGCTCGACGATGCCGGCTTCGATCTCGAGAACTGGCTCGCGAGCGAGATTGCGCTGGAATTCGCCCGCGCCGAGGGGGCCGCCTTTATCGGCGGTTCGGGCACCAACCAGCCCCGCGGCTTCCTTGCCGCCCCCACCGCGACCACGGCGGATGACGCGCGCGCCTTCGGGACGCTGCAATATCTGGGCTCGGGCGCGTCGGACGGGCTGGGCAGTACGGCAGATACGCGGCTGATCGACCTGGTCCACACGCTCAAGGCGGGCCACCGGCAGGGGGCGAGCTTCGTGATGAATTCGGCCACGCTCGCCGAAGTGCGCAAGCTCAAGACCTCCGACGGCGCCTTCGTCTGGCAGCCGGGGCTGGTCGAGGGCCAGCCCGACCGCCTGCTCGGCTATCCGGTGGTCGAGGCCGAAGACATGCCCGATATCGGCGCGGGCACTTTCCCGATCGCCTTCGGCAATTTCCGCCACGGCTATCTGATCGCCGAACGCAGCGCGACGCAGGTGCTGCGCGATCCCTTCACCAACAAGCCCTTCGTCCACTTCTACGCCACCAAGCGCGTCGGCGGCCAGGTGCTCGATGGCAATGCGATCAAGCTGCTGAAGATCGAAGACTAGCAGCTGGCAGGCGGGGCTTTCCCCTGGCCCCGCCTGCCTTTCGTTTCCCGCAAGGCTTCCACCCTACGCCAGAGAAGGACCCCCCATGCCGACAGACCCGTCCGGCCAGCCGCTGGCCGAGCTCAAGCAGTGGCTGGCGATCAGCACCACGGGCGAGGATGCGCTGCTGCTCCGCCTGCTCGAAAGCGCGTGGCAAGTGTGCCTCCAGTTCACCGGCAGCGAGGCGGCGGAATGGGCCGAGCTCGACCCCGCGCTGCGTCACGGCATCGTGCGCTTCGCCGCGCATCAATATCGCGAGCGGGACGAAGGCCCTGCAGAGCGGTTGCCGAGCGCGATCGCCGCGCTGTGGCGCCCCTATCGCATGGTGCGGCTGTGAGCTTTGCCGCGCTCGCGCAGCGCCTGTCGCAGCGCGCCGCCCTGCTCGCCGCCGCGCGCGCCGAAGCACATCTCCAGGCCCACCGCGGATTTGGCGGCCAATGGCACCGCGCGCGGCAGCTGTGGCCGCTGTTCGGCCGGGGAGAGCGCTGATGGAAATCGCCTTTCGCACCGCGCTCGTCGCCTGGCTCCGCGCCGATCCCCTCCTCGCCGACATGCTCAATTCGATCGAGGAGGCCGGACCGGTCGCCGCCAGCCCGCCGCATCTCGCGCTCGTCGCCAGCGCCGCTGCCGACTGGTCGACCAAGACCGCACGCGGCCGCGAAATCCGCCTTGCGCTCGAGCTGGTCGGACGCAGCGACGATCCTGCGCAGACCGCGGCCCTCGCGCTGCGGGTGGAGCAGCGCATCGCCACGCTCGCCCCGCAGCAGGAGGGGTACCGGATCGTCGTCACCCAGTTCCTGCGCAGCCGCGTCGAACGCCGCCGCCGCGGCCTGCGCGCGGTGCTGCTCGAATATCGCTTCTCGCTTCTCGAAACGGAGTAACCCGACATGACCGCCCAAAAAGGTGCCGCCTTCCTCCTCAAGATCGGCGATGGCAATTCGCCCATCGCCTACGAAACCGTCGCCGGCCTGCGGACCACGCAGATGACCGTCAATGGCGATACGGTGGTGGTGACGCACAAGCAGAGCGGCGGCTGGCGTGACCTGCTGTCGGGCGCGGGAACGCGCTCGGTCTCGGTCTCGGCCTCGGGCATCTTCCTCGGCTCGGATGCCGAGGGCAGCGTACGCGGCCATGCGCTTGCCGGTACGCTCGCCAATTACGAGCTGAGCTTCGAGGACGGCGCCAAGATGCGGGGCCAGTTCCTTGTCCAGCGGCTCGACTACGCCGGGGATTTCAATGGCGAGCGGACCTATGCGCTGCAGCTCGAAAGCTCGGGCGAGGTGGTCCCCGCATGAGCAATCCGGTTCGCGGCGAAGCCACACTGACCATCGCCGGCGAGGCGCATTTGCTGCGCCCGAGCTTCGACGCGCTGGTGCGCGCGGAGGAGGAGCTGGGTTCGCTGTTCGCACTGGTCGACCGCGCGGGCGAAGGCCAGCTCCGGCTGGCCGAGATCGCCGGCCTGTTCTGGCATTGCCTTGCCGATCGCGGCGAGCTGACCCGCGCGGAGGTGGGGCAGGCGGTGCTCGACCGGGGCCTCGCCGCCTCGGCCGCGCCGCTGCGTGCGCTCCTCGGCGAAATCCTCAAAGGGTCGGGATGAGCACGACTTTCGCAGCGCAGGCCGTCCGGCTGGCAGCGCTGGCGGCGGCGCATATGCGCTGGACGCCGCCGGTGTTCTGGGCCGCGACGCCCTCCGAACTCGCCGCCAGCCTTGCCCCGCCCCTTTCCGCCGACACCTCTCCCACGCGCGCCGAAATCGCGGCGCTGATCGAACGAGATGCCCATGGATGACGAAATCGACGAGCTGATCGTCGCAGTGCGCGCTGATACGCAGGGTTTTGCCGCCGACATGCGCGCGATGCGCAGCGAGTTCGACACCACTGTGCTGGGCGGGTTCGAACGCGCGGGCAAGGTACTCGAACGCGGGCTGCTTTCGGCAATCCGCCAAGGCAGTCTTGGCTTCGACGACCTGCAACGCGTCGCCGCCGGCGTGCTCGATCAGATCGCGGCGCAGGCGCTCCGCCTCGGGCTCGATTCGCTGTTCGGCGGAAGCGGCGGCGGCGACGGACTTGGCAATCTGGTCGGCGGGGCGCTGGGCGCCTTGTTCGGCCTGCCCGGCCGCGCCACCGGCGGGCTGGTCGCGCCCGAGCGGCCCTATCTCGTCGGCGAACGCGGCCCCGAACTGTTCGTCCCGGCCAGCGCCGGCCGGGTGGAAGCCAGCGTTCCACACGGCCAGGCCCGGCCCGACGTCCGCGTCGCGATCAACCTGGCCGCCCCGCGTGGCACTGCCGTCCCCGTCGCGCTCCAGCGCTCCTCGCGCCAGGTCGCGAGCGCGGTACGGCGCGCGCTCTCGGTCTAGGAGACCCGCCATGTCATTCTGGCTTGCCCGCGACCGCAAGGGGCAGCATTCCGACTATATTCAGCGCTTCGACCCGCGCTTCTGGACGATCAATTTCCCGCGCCCGATGATGGCCAGCGTGGTCACCACCGCGCCCGATGCGCTGCGCGTGGATTGCACATTCTTCCACGAAGGCGAACTGGCGGGACTGATCTGGGAGAGCGAAGACCGGCTCGACCATCCGCTGCTCGCCTATGAAACGCACCGCGATTACGCCCATTGCGTACTGCGCTTTCGCTGGCGCAGCGGCGGGGTGCTGGCGCTCGATGTGCCGCATGGACCGACGCTGACGATCGAAGGCCGCGATGCCGCAGGCCAGCCGCGGGCCTGGTATGTCCGCCTGTGGAACTATGCCAGCGGCGCACCCAGCGATGCGCAGATCGAATTGCCCTTTTCTTCGCTGCAATCGGGCTATGGCCTGCCCGGCGAGGCAGTTCATCCCGCCGATATCGACCGCATGTTCATCAGCCTTGTCCCGCAAGGCTATATCGAGGGCAGCGAGGCGGTGCTTTCCGCACCGATCGATGGCTGGGCGGAGCTGACCGCGCTCTCCTGCGAGGGAGAGAATGCCTCGCTCGAAATCGGCGATGTCCTGATCCCTGCGCATGGCGAGCAGATCGCCACCGCCTATGATGACAGCTTCAACCAGACGCCCGCGCGCCTGCTGCGCAATATCGAGGGCCTCGGCTATCGCGGGCGGATCGTCCACTATGTCGGGATGAGCCATTATTTCCGGCTCGAGCCGCTGGGCGGCGCGCATTACGTCAGCCTTGCCGGCGGTGTGCTCAACGCCCCTTGCGAGGCTTGGCACCGCGCCTATGCCGCCGCCGCGCGCGAGCACGGTTTCGACCTGATCTGGTCGCTATCCTACGAATTGTTCGATGCGCATTGCTGGAACGACTGGAAGCAGCGCGCGCCCGATGGATCGCCAGCCCTGACCGGCTGGGTGCCGCCTTCGACACTG
The DNA here is from genome assembly GCF_036365825.1 of Qipengyuania sp. HL-TH1. NCBI lineage: Bacteria > Pseudomonadati > Pseudomonadota > Alphaproteobacteria > Sphingomonadales > Erythrobacteraceae > Qipengyuania > Qipengyuania profunda. The sequence continues at coordinate 2,996,277 of NZ_CP142675.1, read as the reverse complement.
CTGTCGCCCGCGCATGGCGGCGCGATGGCCTATCTGCAGCAGGTCGCGCGCGCCTTCGTCACCATCGCGCAGGACGCGGCATTGCCGGTGCTGTTCCAGATCGGCGAGCCATGGTGGTGGACCGTTCCCGCGACCGGTGCCCCCTGTCTCTACGACGCCAGCGCGAAGGCTGCGCTGGGGGGCGACCCGGTGACGATCGCGTCCTTGCGCGGCCCGCTCGACCCGGCGCAGGTCGCGCTGCTCGATGCGGCGGGACAAGTGCTGGCGGATTCGACGCTGGCACTGGCCGATGCGGTGCGCGACGCGGCGGACGGGCAGGCCGAGATTTTACTGCTGACCTTCACGCCGACCGTCCTCGATCCGGCCACCCCCGAGGCCTGGCGCGCCAATATGCCCACCGGCTGGCGATACCCCGCCTTCGACCGCCTGCAGCTGGAAGATTACGACTGGCTGACGGCAGGTGCCGAGGCCGCGCGGCGCCGGGCGCATGCCTTCGTCGACCGGCACCTGGCCTATCCGGCTGCTGCGACCGACTATTTCTCAGGTTTCGTGCTCGCCCCCGAAGATAGCGAGGAGTTCTGGTCGCTGATCGACCATGCGCTCGATGAGGCGCGAGCGCGCGGCGTGTCGCAGCGCTTCGTCTGGGCGCTGCCGCAGGTCGCGCGCGATGGTTACACCCGCCTGCCTCCCGGAGACGACGAGATGATCCCCTTCGACGATGTCGCCTATCCCCTTGCACTTGGCCGCGATGCCGCGGCGAGCCCGGAGTTTTCAACCTCGGTCGCAGTCACCGCATCGGGCTATGAGCATCGCAATGCGCTGTGGTCCGATGCGCGCATGCGCTACGATGTCGGCCCCGGTATCCGCTCCGAGGCAGAGCTGGGCACGCTGATCGCCTTCTTCCGCGCGCGCTACGGCCCGGCACGCGGGTTCCGGCTGCGCGATCCGTTCGATTTCAGCTCGAACGCGATGACCGGCATACCGGCTGCGACCGACCAATTGCTCGGCACTGGCGATGGCGCGGCCAGCCGCTTCCGCCTGGTCAAACACTATGGCGCGCAGCAACGCCCGATCACGCGCACTGAAAGGGGCAGCATCCGCGTCGCGGTCGAGGGTGTCGAAACCGCCGACTGGACCCTGGAGCACGGGGGCTGGATCGTCTTCGACACCGCCCCGCCCGATGGCGCAGCGATCACCGCGGGTTTCCTGTTCGATGTGCCGGTGCGCTTTGCCGAGGACCGGCTGGATGTCAGCGGCCTCTCCTTCGCCGCGGGAGAAGCGCCTTCGGTCCCGCTGATCGAAGTGCGCGAGGCCGCATGAGCAGGATATTTTTCGCCAATGAGCTCGAAACCGCCGCGACCTGGTGGCGCATCTATCGCCGCGACGGGGTAACGCTGGGTTTTACCACGCATGATCGCGATCTGTGGTTTGGCGGCATCCGCCACTGCGCCGCGCCGGGCATGCTGCCCTCGGCCATCCGCCGCACCGCCGGCTTCGAGGACGATCCCGGCGATGTCGCAGGCGCGCTCAGCCATGCTTCGGTGCGCGCAGAGGATCTTGCCAGCGAGCGCTTCGACGGCGCGCGCGTGGAAAGCGGGATCGTCGATTGGGAAACCTGCGCGAGCGCCACGCTCTACGTCGGCTCGATCGCGAGCGTGAGGCGCGAAGGCGCGGGTTTCAAGGCCGAGCTCGTCTCGGCCAAGGCGCGGTTGGCCGGGGATACGATCCCCCTCTCGAGCCCCTCGTGCCGGGCGCATTTCTGCGGGCCCGGCTGCGGCCTCAACCCGGTTGCCTTCGAAACTCGCGTACGGGTTGTCGCGGGCGATGCCGATACCAATTCGCTGCGCGTCGATCTGGCGGAGACGTGGCCCTATCGATACGGCGAACTGCGCTGGCTCGACGGACCCGCGACCGGTCTTTCGGCCCAGATTATCGACGCGGTGGGCGACACGCTAACGCTTGCCGAGCGCATCGAGCCGGAGCTGCCTGTGGGCCTGCGCGTCCGGCTGCGCGAGGGCTGCGACCGGACCATCGCCACCTGCACATCGCGTTTCGGCAATGCAGTCAACTTCCGCGGCGAACCCTTCCTCCCCGGCAATGACATGCTCGCGCAATATCCGGTCGCGCGGTGAGCGCGCGTGGCGCCGATCTTGCCAGTGCCGCCCAGGCACTGGTGGGAGTACCGTTCCGGCTACACGGGCGCGAGCCTGCGACGGGGCTCGATTGCCTCGGACTTGTCGGGCGGGCGCTGGAGGATTGCGGAAGGAGCGTGCGCTATCCGCAAGGTTACCGGCTTCGCAACACCGATATCGCGCCGTGGCTGGGCTTCGCCGCGCGCAATGGTTTGCGCAGCTGTGCCGACCCCGTCCGGCGGGGCGATGTCCTGCTGATGCAGCCCGGACCCGCGCAGCACCACCTGCTGATCGCGCTCGGCGACACGCGCTTCGTCCATGCGCATGCCGGGCTGCGGCGCGTCGTCATCCAGCATTTCCCATCCCCTCAGCCGCCGCTGGCGCAGTGGCGGCTCGATCCCGATCCGGAGCAGATATGGCAACGCTAGTACTCGGAGCGATCGGCACGCTGGTCGGCGGACCGCTGGGCGGTGCGATCGGCGCCACGCTTGGCCACGGGCTCGATTCGATGATCATCGGTTCGCCACGCCGCGAAGGCCCGCGGCTGAAAGAGCTCGCCGTCAGTACCTCGAGCTACGGCCGGCCGATCCCCGCGCTTTACGGCAAGGTGCGCGCGCCCGGCACGATCATCTGGGCGACCGATCTCAAGGAGCAGCGTGAACGCAGCGGCGGCGGCAAGGGCAAGCCGAAGACGACGACCTACAGCTATTCGATTTCGCTCGCCGTGGCGCTATCGAGCCGTCCGATCGACCGGATCGGGCGGATCTGGGCCGATGGCAATTTGCTGCGCGGTCGCGGAGGCGATCTCAAGACCGGCGGCACGCTGCGCACCTATACCGGGCATGGAGACCAGCGGCCCGATCCGCTGATGGCCGCTGATGTCGGCCCGCAATGCCCCGCCCATCGCGGCTGTGCCTATGTGGTGTTCGAGGATCTCGCGCTCGAGGATTTCGGCAACCGCATCCCCGCGCTCAGCTTCGAAGTTTTTGCGGGCACCGCCGCGCATATGGTCAGGGAAATCGCCGGGCGGCATGGCATGGAGAGCCGGCAAGCGGCCTTTCCCGCGCTCGAGGGCTTCGTGCACGAGGGCGGCACTCCGGCTGCGGTGCTGACGCTGGTCGACCGGCTCAGACCGCTCGCAGCGATTTCGCGCGGCGGGCAGGTCCGCCTTGATGGTATCGCGGCACCCGAAGGCGAAATTCCGACGCTGCCGCCGGCAATCGCATGGGAGGGAGGCGATTTCGGCCAGGAGGACGGCACCGCGCTCGCGCGCAGCTCGCCAGCTGGAAGCAGACTGACGGCCTTGCGCTATTACGATCCCTCGCGTGACTATCAGCCCGGGCTGCAGCGGGCAGGTGGGACGGAGCCGGGAGCGGCAAGCCAAGTGCTCGAGTTTCCGGGCAGCCTGTCGGCAAGCCATGCGCAGTCGCTGCTCGTCCAAGCCGCCAGCCGCGAGCAACAGCGCGGTGAAACACTCTCCTGGCGGATGAGCGAAATCGATCCCGAGCTTGGCCCGGGCAGCATCGTACGCGCTCCCGGCCTTTCGGGCCTGTGGCAGATATCCGGTTGGGAATGGCGCGAAGGCGGGGTCGAGCTCGAGCTGATTCGCCATGTCCTTCCGAACGGAGCCAACCGCACGGCCGATGCCGGGACGGCATGGGCGCCGCGTGACCGGCTTGCGGTCGGCACCAGCCTGCGCGTGTTCGAACTTCCCTGGGACGGTAGCGGGGCGAGCGGATCGATCCAGCGGTTCGCCGCGGTCGGCGCGCCGACCGGGCGCTGGTCCGGCGCCGCGCTGTATGAGCTTGCGGGCAATGCGCTCGTCCCGCTGACGGAGAGCGGCCCCGTTCGCGCCGTGAGCGGAAGCTTGGTCGTATCACTTGGGGCCAGCCCGAGTTTGCGGTTCGAGGGCTCGGCATCGATACGGGTCGCGCTGGAGGATCGCGAGGCCGAACTCGAACCTGCCACGCCCAACGCTATCGCGCGCGGAGACAACCGCCTGCTGGTAGGGAGCGAGATCGTCCAGTTCGCGCAAGCCCAACCTGTCGGCGATGGCGTCTGGGAGCTTACCGGATTGCTGCGCGGCCGCGGCGGTACCGAGATCGAGGCTTTGGCGGGGCATATGCCCGGCACGCTGGTCACGCTGCTCGATGATCGTCTGGTCGAACTGCCTGCCCCGCTCGCCCTGGGCGAAGGGAGCGAACTGGCCGCCATCGGATCCGCCGATCCCGATCCGGTGGTCGCGCCGCTCGAGAACGGGGGCAGGACCCGGCGTCCCCTGTTCCCGGTCCAACCACGAGTGCATGCGACGCCGGAAGGTGGCCTGATCCTCAGTTGGACTCGCCGTGCGCGCGGCGGCTGGAGCTGGCTCGACGAAGTCGAGCAACCGCTTGTCGAACAGGCGGAAGCCTATGAGGTAGGGCTCGGCGATCCGGACAAGCCGCAAAGGCTCTGGGCAACCCCTGCGCCGCACCTGCACCTGGCGCCCGCAGAGATCGCCGTGCTTTCTTCGCTCCATCCCGGACAGTCATTGTGGGTCCGGCAAAAGGGCAGCTTCGCGCTCTCGGCCCCGCTCCATCTCACCCCCATTCCCGCATCCAGCTGACAGGATATTGCGATGACCGAGCCCGTTGCCTTCGACACCACGACTCCGCGCCAGGCGCTCCCCATGTTGGTGGCGGGGCAGGCGCAGAAAGAATTTTTCGTCAACGAAGCTTTCGCGCGGATCGATGCACTGCTCCATCCCGTCGTCGAGGGCGTGGCCAGCACACCACCGGCATCCCCCGCGCCTGGAGAGAGCTGGGTCATCGCCGATCCGGCCAGTGACGAATGGGCAGGCCATGCCCATGCATTGGCCAGCTGGGACGGCGCACAATGGACCTTTTGCGCCCCTACCGAGGGCATGCAGGTCTTCGACCGCACGCTCGGAGCGCGCCGGGCCTTTCTTGGATCATGGCAGTCTCCGACGCGGCCCGCCCAACCCACGGGCGGGACCGTAATTGACACCGAGGCACGCGCAGCGGTCACCGCCATTATCGGCATGCTTGCAACACTTGGGGTTATTCCGCCAGAATGACGGGAACCGCAGGCCCCCACTGTCGTTCGGCTGTCACGGAAGGGGTCCACACGACGGAACTCGTTCTCATCGTGCGGGAAAGGCGGTATTATTACCACAGTTCCTGGCGATTGTTTGCTTGCCACCTTTGGGGTAGAAAGTTAGATATGTTCCACTCGGTGGCTCCAATTCGCAAAAAGGGGAAACTATAATGCGGAAATTCGTCATAGGAATGGCGATGGCCTCTACGGCCCTTGCATCGCCTGCCCTGGCAAAAGACGACAGCTGGTATATCGGCGCCGAATTCGGCTCGATGCTTGTCGAAGATGCCGATTTCGACATCAATGATACGGCCGAAGCGCACGAAGTCAGCCATGACTTCGGCTTCGACGGCGGCGGCTACGTCGGCTACGACTTCGGCGGTTTCCGTCTGGAAGCCGAAGTCAGCTATCGCCAAGCCGATGTCGATGGCATCACAGTCGGTACGCCTGGCCTGACCTACGGTCCTGGCTCGGTTGCTCCAGCAGGCTTCTACGATGTTAGCGGTGACGTTAACGCGCTTTCGTTCATGCTCAACGGCCTGCTGGACTTCGGTCCTGACGACGGCCTGCAGGGCTATGTCGGTGGCGGTGTCGGCGTTGCTCGTACCAGCTACGAAGTGACCCCCTACTCCAACCTAGCATCGTCGATCGACGATTCGGACAGTGGTCTTGCTTGGCAGGTTCTCGCTGGCGTGCGCGCTCCGCTGACCGACAATGTCGACGTTGGCCTGCGCTATCGTTACTTCAACGCGGAAAGCGTGGAACTGGTCGATCTGGGCGGTAACTCGCTGGAAGACACTTTCACCAGCCACTCGCTGATGGGTACGTTGTCCTACAACTTCGGTGAGCCGGCTGCTCCGCCGCCGCCTCCGCCCCCGCCGCCGCCGCCGCCTCCCCCGCCGCCTCCGCCCCCGCCGCCGCCGGCGCCGGTTTGCGAGACGGGTCCGTACATTGTCTTCTTCAACTGGGACAAATCGGACATCACTCCGGAAGCAGCGACGATCCTCGACAACGCGGTTTCGGCCTACGCCAACTGCGGCACTGCCGCAGTCATGCTGGCTGGTCACACCGACCGTTCGGGTTCGACGACCTACAACATGGGTCTCGCCGAGCGTCGTAACGCTTCGGTCCGCGGTTACCTGAGCTCGCGCGGTATTCCGGATACCCGGATCACCAGCGAAGCCTTCGGTGAATCGCAGCCGCGCGTTCCGACTGCCGACGGTGTTCGCGAACTGCAGAACCGTCGCGTCGAAATCACTTACGGTCCGGGTTCGGGCATGTAAGCGAGGCGACACGCCAAAAACACGAAAGGGGCCGGAGCAATCCGGCCCCTTTTTCGTTGGCTAGAGTAGATCGCCGTTCAATTCGAAAGGATCGCCATGTCATCCCGTCTTCTGTTGCCTTCGCTCGCCGCCCTGCTCATGGCAGGCTGCACCACGGTCGACGACCTGCCGAGCAACCGCATTGGCGAAACAACGCTGTATTTCGCCAACGGCTTGCCTGCCGGAACCGTCCAATTGTTGAGCAATGGCCAGACCGTCTCCGTGGCGATCGCCGCAGCCGGCATGTCGCAAGGCGAGCACGGGTTCCACTTGCATACGACAGGTGCATGCACTGCCCCCGACTTCACCAGCGCTGGGGGCCACCTCAATCCCGGCATGGCCACACATGGCTCGATGTCGCCCGGCGGAAAGCATCTGGGCGATATGCCCAATCTGACCATTGGCGCCAATCGGACCGGCACGGCCGAGGTCGCTCTGGACGGGAACGCCCGCGATGTGATCGATGATATTTTCGACGCCGACGGCACGGCTGTCGTCGTTCACGCAGGTGCCGACGATTACCGCACCGACCCCGCCGGCGACGCCGGTGCCCGGATTGCCTGCGGAGTGCTGAAGCCGGTCTAGTCTAGATCGGCTCGCCTGCCGCACGAGCGCGTTCGACCACGCTTGCCGCTGCCTGCGGTACCAGCTTCAGCGCTGCGATGAGCAGGACCAGACCGAACGGAGCGGCAACCAGCGTCGACAGCACGCCAAGCGACAGATCATCGCCATTGGTCGCCGAGACATAGCCGGCCATGAATGGGCCAAGCCCTAGCCCGATGAGTGTCGTCGCCAAGAAGAAGGTAGCGGTCGCCAGCCCGCGCATACGCGGCAGCACCAGCGCCTGGCTCGATGCGGCAGCCGCGCCCAGCGCCGCAGCGCTGAGCATCTGCGCCAGGAAGGCCCCGATATAGAACAGCACGACATCGTCGGTCGTATAGGCCAGCCACATGGCGGGTAGCGGCGTAACCAGCCCGAACAGGATGACCCACACGCGCCCGGCGGGACGGCGTTCGAGCAGGTAGTCGGCCATACGCCCCCCGAGGATCACGCCGAGGAAGCCGGCGACTGCCGCAGGGGCGCCGAGGAACCACCCCAGATCGGTCTTGTTCACGCCCAGCGCGCGCTCGGCATAGGGCGCGCCCCAATAGGAGGCGGCATAGGCGGTGAAGGCGACCGTCCCGTAGCCAAGAATGATGCACAGGAAGGCAGGCGAGCCCCAGGTCAGCTTGAAGGTCGGCAAATCGCGTGCGCGCAGGCCCATCGCCCAGCTGAAAACAGCGTAATAACCGACCCCCAGGAACAGCCATTGTTCGAACACGCCCGTCAGGCGCCACAGGGTCCAGGCGAGCGCCGCAAAGAAGGCCGCCCCCAGCAGGTTCAATACCAATGCCCCGGTTCCGCGCGCCGCGGCTCCGAAGATGGTGAACGGCGGAATGACCTGGAAAAGCTCGCGGAAGAAACCGCGGAAGGGCTCGGGATCCTCGGGCGTCATCAGACCGTCGATCGCGCCGCGCACCGGTTCGCGCAGCGTCAGCACCCAAAGTGCCAGTGCCAGCCCCGGGAGCCCAACCGAGAGGAAGGCCGCCTGCCAACCGACCAGCCCCAGCGGCCCGCCATCGGGGTACGCCGCGTTCCAGTTCTCGACCACCAGGCCGCCGATCAGCAGCGAAATGCCGCCGCCGATATAAAGGCCCGACGAATAGATCGCGAGGGCAGTGGCGCGCAGGCGTGCCGGAAACCAATCCGAGATCAGTGAATAGGCCGAAGGGCTGGCGGTTGCCTCGCCCACACCCACGCCGATCCGCGCCACGGTCAGCGTCGTCGCGTTCTTCGCGAAGCCGGACAGCGCGGTCATGGTCGACCACAGCGCCAGGCCGATGCTCATCAGGCGGATGCGTTTCCAGCTGTCCGCGAGCCGGCCCAAAGGGATCCCGAAGAGCGCGTAGAAGACCGCGAAGGCGGTACCGTAAAGGAATCCGAGATAGTCATCCTCGACACCGAGATCGGCCTTGATGTCATTGGCCAGGATCGAGAGGATCTGGCGGTCGATAAAATTCAGGACGTAGATCAGGACCAGGACGCTGAGGGCATACCAACTGTATGCCGGGACCTTGTCCGCCCCGACGCCGGTTGCTGCTTCGGTCGGCGCGGCGGCGTCGTTGGCTTGGCTCAATTCCCTACTCCGTCAGTTCAGGGGCATCCTTGGAATAGGGGGTGGTATCGACAAGGCCCGCCTCGGCAAAGCCTTTTCGCCGCAAGCGACAGGAATCGCAGGCACCGCATGCAAGTCCCGTGGCGGTCGGGTCGTAGCAGGACCAGCTCCACGCCGGATCGAGACCCAGCCGATGGCATTCGCGCGCGATATCCGCCTTGGTCATATGCTGGAGCGGCGCATGAATTGCGAAGGGTGCCCCCTCGATACCCTGCTTGGTTCCCAGCCGCGCGGTTTCGGCAAAGCTGGCGATGAATTCGGGTCGGCAATCGGGATAGCCGGAATAGTCGAGCGCGTTCACGCCGATGAAGATGTCACGCGAGGCCGCGGTTTCCGCAAAGGCGGTGGTCAGCGCGAGAAACACGAGATTGCGTGCAGGCACATAGGTCACCGGGATATCGCCGCCAGCAACGCCGGTCTTGGGCACATCGATATCGTCGGTCAGCGCCGAACCGCCGAACCGGCGCAGGTCGAGCGGCAGTTCCACATGGCGGGTCACCCCGAGCCTGGCTGCGATGCCGCGGGCCGATTCCAGTTCGCGGACATGGCGCTGGCCATAGTCGATCGTCAGCACGTGCAGGGCATGGCCGCGCTCGCGGGCGATGGCGGCGGTGACCATGGAATCGAGCCCGCCCGAAAGCAGGATAACGGCGGGTCCGGGAGTGTCGGCTTTGCTCATGCCCGTCCGCTATGCGCGAACGCGGTAGCCTGCAAGTCGCGCGGTTAGTCGCAGCCACCCGTCCGGCGTGCCTCGGCGGTGAACTGGAAAGGCTTGCCGCCCGCGATGCCCTGGCTGTCGATCTGGACCAGCGTGTCGGATTCCTTGCGAATATGCGTGCGGCCATAGCCATTGCCGCGGCAGGTATATTGCACCGTCGTCTCATTCGCCGAGTTCTCGACCACGAAGCGGTTGCAGGTGCTGTCGGGGTGGCGCAGCTGAATCAGTTCACGTCCGGTACGCACGCATATCTTGCGCACCGACCCGCCATCGCGCGAGCGGACTTCCCACCCACCATGCGTGAGCGTGTCGAGCATCGTCAACGATGCCTGCGCGACGACCGGCGCGGCCAGAAGTGCAGCCGGCGTAGCCAGCGCTGCGAACAGGAACGCTCGTGTGCGAGCCATAGGGAAAGTGACCTTTCATCGGCGAGACCAGTCGCGGTCGTGATTCGGTGTCGATACGGCAGATGTAATACAGGAAATTGTCAGCGCGGCGTTGTATGGCAACGACATGCCGGTCAGATGTCGATGGCGAACTGCCTGGAACAGAATGCGCAATCGACCAGGACGATCCCGTTCTCATCGCGCATGTCGATACGCTGATCTTCGGGGAACCGCTCAAGCACGTCGCGATAATGTTCGACCGAGCAGCGGCATCCGCGCTCGATCGCGGCGCCACGCTGAATGCGGACCTCGTCCTCTTCGTGGAACAGGCGCCATGCGATCGCCTCGAGCGACAGTCCGTCATCGAGCAATTCGTCATGGCGCAGCGAACCGGCAAGGATCGCGACATGCTCCCATTCAGGATGGTCGAGCTGAGAGTGCAGGCGTTCGCGTCCTTCTTCGCCCGAGGGCAGATGCTGCACCAGCATCCCTGCCGCCCGCACGCCTGCTTCGTCCGAGCGCACTGCGCAGCGGATCAGCGTGGGCACCTGCTCGGACTGGTAGAAATAGCGCTCGCAGGCTTCGGCGAGGCTGTCCCCTTCGAGCGGGACGATACCCTGATACCGCCCCTGGTCGCCGGCAAGGTCGAAAGTGATCGCGAGATAGCCCTTGCCGAACAGCGCAAAGAGCGAGGGGTTCGCGCCCAGTTCGGCAAGCTTGGCCGGGTCGAAATCGACATAGCCGCGCAGTTCGCCGCCCTTGTAGTCGCATACCAGCAGGCTGACCGCGCCCGCCTCGGTCTGCGCCTGCATCGTGACCTGCGAGCCGTCTTCCTTGACCAGCCCGCCCATCAGCACCGCAAGCACCAGCGCTTCGGCAAGCAGATGGGTGATCGGCGGCGGATAGTCATGCGCGGCGAGGATCTGGTCCAGCGTGTGGTCGAGCCGGACCAACCGGCCGCGGGCATTGCGCGTCGGAATGGTGAAGGCCAGCAGGCGGCCCGAGTGGGTCTCGTCGGTCATGTCGGGAGAAGCGTTCATCGCCGCCATATGGGGCGCGTTCGGCAAAATGGTAGAGCGCGAGAAGCGCCCTAGATTTTACCGAAACACCATAACAGGACCGACTTCTGCGCGTGTATCCGGTTCTCCGCTTCGTCGAATACGACCGAGCTGTCGCCTTCGAAGACCTCCTCGGTCACTTCGTCGCCGACATGGGCGGGGAGGCAGTGCAGGAACTTCGCTTCCGGTTTGGCCGCGGCCATCAATCCGCGAGAAACCTGGAACGGTGCCATGGCGGCGAGCTTGTTGTGGACATGCTCCTGCCCCATCGAGACCCAGGTATCGGTGACGATGATGTCGGCCCCCGCAGCTGCTTCCTGCGCATCCTGCGTCAGCGTGACGGTGGACCCCGCCGCGCGCGCCAGTTCGACAAATTCGGCTTCGGGTTCGTAGCCTTGCGGCGTGCCGATGCGGACATTGAACTTCATCAGCGCGGCCGCTTCGAGAATCGAATGCAGTACATTGTTGCCATCGCCCAGCCACGCGAGTTCGAGCCCGGGCAGCGCCTTGCCATGCTCGATCATGGTCAGCAGGTCGGCGACGATCTGGCATGGATGCGAACGATCGGTCAGGCCATTGATGACCGGCACGCTGGCGTGGCGTGCCATTTCCAGCGCTTTTTCGTGGTCGTCGGTGCGCAGCATGATCGCATCGACCATCCGGCTGAGCACCCGCGCAGTATCGGCAATGCTTTCACCGCGGCCCAGCTGGGTGGTACCCGAATCAAGAATCAGCGCCGAACCGCCCAGCTGGCGCATGGCGATATCGAAGCTGACCCGCGTCCGGGTCGAACTCTTCTCGAAAATCATGCCGAGCACATGGCCCGCCAGCGGAGCATCCGCATCGGCCCTGCCCTTGGGCCAGTCCGCGCGCGCCGCCTTGCGATCCTGCGCGTCGTTGATCATGGCGGCGATCGCATCCCCGCCAGCGTCCGAAAGGTCGAGGAAATGCCGCATCGTCGCGCTCCTGATCAGTTGGCCGGATCGTAGCTCGCGGCACCCGCCGAAAGCTTGTCGAAGAACTCGTCGAACTCGGCATCGCCGGCGACCAGCGGGGGCAGGACGCGCAGCGTATTGTCGCCCGCAGCCACTGTCAGCAACTGGTGATTGTCGCGCAGGTGGACAAAGAAGGGCCGGCTTTCGACCTTCATCTTGATGCCCAGCATCAGCCCCTTGCCGCGCACCAGTTCGAACAGTTCGGGATAATTGCCGATGAACTGCTCGAGCCGCGTACGCAGCCGCTCGCCCTTCTCGGTGACCTCGGCGAGGAACTCGTCATTGGCGACCGCTTCCATCACCGCCATGCCCGCGGCCATGGCGAGCGGATTGCCGCCATAGGTCGAACCGTGCGAGCCGAAGCCCATGCCGCGCGCCGCCTTTTCGGTGGCGAGGCAGGCGCCGAGCGGGAAGCCGCCGCCGATACCCTTGGCGCTGGCCATGATGTCGGGTTCGATACCGTAATGTTCATAGGCATAGAGCTTACCCGTCCGCGCGACGCCGCACTGGACCTCGTCGAACACCAGCATGAGGTCGTTCTCGTCGGCGAGCTGGCGCAGGCCGTGAATGAACTCGTCGGAGCCAGGACGGATGCCGCCTTCGCCCTGGATCGGTTCGACCAGGAAGCCGGCGGTCTTGTCGCTCATCAGTGACTTGGCATGGTCGAGATTGTCGAATTCGGCATATTGAAACCCGGCGAGCAAAGGGCGGAAGCCCTGGTGCATCTTCTCCTGATTCGACGCGCTGATCGTCGCCATCGTGCGCCCGTGGAAGGCATTGGTGAATGTGATCAGCTCGGTCCGGTTGGCATCGCCATCCGCATGCTGGTGATAGGCGCGCGCGGTCTTGATCGCGGTCTCGACCGCCTCGGCTCCCGAATTGGTAAAGAACACCGTATCGGCAAAGGTCTTGTCGACGAGCCTTTGCGCCAGTGCTTCGCCCTGCGGGCTGCCATAGAGGTTGGAGACGTGCATCAGCGTTTCAGCCTGGCGCTGGATCGCACCGATCAGCCCGGCATGGCTGTGCCCCAGTAGATTTACCGCGATGCCGCTGGCGAAGTCGAGATAACGCGTGCCGTCTTCGTCGATCAGGTGGCAATGTTCACCCTTGACCGGGCGCACCCGCGCAGCGGGGGTAGACGGGCATCAGCGGTGAAATCGACATGGGTCCTCCAGCGGCACCCCGCGCGGGTGCATTACTCGGGTGAAAGACAAATGGCGGTCCCTGAGGAACCGCCATCTGCGTGTTTGCCAGCGATCTATTGCGTCTCGCGTCCCGGGTCAAACCGGATCGCGGGGCGCGGCCTCACTCCTGAACGGGAACGAGGTTGACCGCCGAATATTTGCCGCGTCGGTCGACTTCGAGGTCGAATTCGAAGCGTTCGCCCTCGTTGATGCCGGCGAGACCGGACCGCTCGACCGCGCTGATGTGCACGAAAGCGTCGGGCTGGCCGTCATCGCGGGTAAGGAAGCCGAAGCCCTTCATCGAATTGAAGAACTTGACCGTGCCGGTCGCCTTTTCGCCGGTCAGCTCGCGGCGCGGAGCACCGCCCGCATCGCCGCCGGGGGCACCGCCACCCGACTTCACGGGGATCACGTCGCCCACGACCTGGAGGTCCTGAGCCGAAACCTTGCCGCCACGATCGATGAGATTGAATTCGAGTTCCTGGCCTTCGGCAAGACCTTCGAGACCGGCACGTTCGACCGCGCTGATGTGCACGAACACGTCTTCGCCGCCGCCATCCTGCTGGATGAAGCCGAAGCCCTTCTGGCCGTTGAAGAACTTTACGGTACCCTTGCCGGTACCCACGACCTGGGCGGGCATGCGGTTGAAACCGCCGCCACCGCCACCAGCGCCGCCACCGCCGCCGCCGCCGCCACGCGGGCCGCCGCCGAAGCCGCCGCCTCCACCGCCGCCGCGATTACCGCCGCCAAAGCCGCCACGGTCACCGCCGCCGCCGCCAAACCGGTCGCCGCCGCGATCGTTGCGGAACGCATCATGCGGAGCGAAATCCGCCGGAGGGCCGCCGCCGAAGCTGTCGAAACCCTCTTCCCCGAAACCGTCGCGCTTGTCCTTCCCGCGGCGGCGCCCTTTGTCGTAACCCATAACTCGAACAATACCTTGTCGTGCAGTCCGCAATCAGAAGTCACCGGGACGGAGAACTGCATCCTGTTCCGGCGCGGACGGGCACAAAACCCACCCTCAGGCAATCATCATAGCGTGAAAGATAGCTGCGCGCGAATGATTTAGCCTCAGTGGCCAGCAAAGCGCCGAATTGTGACATTTTCGCAAAGCGGATGGGACATCGATCGTGTCTTGAATGCGTCCGTCTGCTGCGGCAGGGAGTTTCCATGGAATTCATCGCCCTGCTCTCGGATCCCGCCGCCTGGCTGGCCCTGCTCACCCTGATCGCGCTCGAAGTCGTGCTTGGCGTCGACAACCTGATTTTCATCGCGATCCTGTCCAACAAATTGCCCGAACACCAGCAGCAGCGGGCCCGGCGAATCGGGTTGGCGCTGGCGCTGATCATGCGGATCGGACTGCTGATGCTGATCGGCTGGCTGGTCACGCTGCAGACGCCGATCTTCGATCTGGGGCTGGTTGGCACGCCCAATGCCTATGGCGAGCCGAGCTTCGAGACCGCCTTCTCGGGACGCGACATGATCCTGCTCGTCGGCGGGCTGTTTCTGCTGTGGAAGGCGACCAAGGAAATCCACCACCTGATGGAGCCCGAAGACGATTCGGGCGATTTGCTCGACAAGACGCCGGGCACCGCCGATGCGGTCAAGGCGACCTTCGGCGCCGTGATCGCCCAGATCGTCGCCATCGATATCGTCTTCTCGGTCGATTCGATCCTCACTGCGGTCGGCATGACCGACCAGATCCCGATCATGGTCACTGCCGTGGTGATCACCGTGGGCATCATGATGGTCGCGGCCGATCCGCTGGCCCGCTTCATCGAGAAGAACCCGACGCTGGTGATGCTGGCACTCGCCTTCCTCGTGATGATCGGTCTGGTGCTGATCGCCGATGGCTTCGGCTTCCACGTGCCGAAGGGCTACATCTACGCCGCCATGGGCTTCTCGATCGGAGTCGAACTGCTCAACATGACCCAGCGCAAGCGCCGCGTGACCGAGCCTGGCGGCGCCAAGGAGAACGGATAATGAGCGAGTTTCGCAAGCTGTCCGACAGCTTCTACGCCAGCCCGCAGGTGACGCCGCAGGAAATCTCCGAAGCCGCGGCGATGGGCATCGCGCTGGTGGTCAACAATCGCCCCGATGACGAAGCGCCCGGCCAGCCGGCGAGCGCGGACATCGAAGCCGCGACGCGCGCGGCGGGTATGGATTACTTAGCTATCCCCGTGGGAAGTTCAGGCTTCAGCGAACCGCAGGTCGAGAAACTGCAGGACGCGCTCGCCGCGGCGCAGGGTCCGGTGCTCGGTTTCTGCCGCTCGGGCACGCGTTCGACGCTGTTGTGGGCGCTCGCGCAAGCCCGCACCGGCGAGGATCCCGAGACCATCGGCGCAGCAGCGGCCGACGCCGGCTACGACGTCGCCCCGGTACGCCCCGCGATGGATATGTTCGCCGCCCGCGCGCGTGGTTGATCAGCGGCGATAGTCGAGCGGCGGAGCGCGATCGCCGAGCAGCGATTCGTAGACGTAGTCCTCGCCCCGTGCGGCGATAAACTCTGCCTTGGCCTCTTCGCGCAGCTGCGGGTTGGTGTAGAGTTCCACGGCCGCCAGCATCATCGCCTTGGCTGCATGCTGCGTGCCCTTGGTGCCGTAGCTGTGCCCGCTCGCGGCGACCGCCTGCCAGCTATGCGCGGCAGTCCCCGGCACCCAGGTAGCGGCGCGCACGCTGACCGTCGGGACCGCGCGGCTGACATCGCCGACATCGGTCGAGCCATAGCCGGTCAGCACGGCGTAATCCTCCACCTCGCGTGACTGCGCCTGATCGGGTGCATCGTCGCCGAAGCTTTCGCGGATCGTCGCGGCCCAGGCCAGTTCCGCCGCCGTGTATTCGATCGGTTCAAGCTGGCGCAGCTTGCCATCCATCATCCTCTGCAGCGATTCGAGCGGCAGCGTGGGATTGTTGCCGTGGATGATTTCCCAGTCGACCTCGGTCCCCGTCCCCATCGCGGCGCCCCTCGCCGCCGCTTCGAGCCGCGGCCACAGCGCCCGGACCTCGTCCGCATCCGAATGGCGGACGTAATAGAAGACCTCGGCAAAGTCGGGGACGACATTGGGCGCCGAGCCGCCGCTGGTGATGACGTAATGGATGCGCGTATCCATCGTGGTGTGTTCGCGCATCATGTTGACCATCATGTTCATCGCTTCGACCCCGTCGAGCGCGCTGCGCCCGCGCTCGGGCGCCCCCGCCGCATGCGCCGAGACCCCGCGAAACCGGAACTTGCCCGAGCGATTGGCGAGGCTCATCCGCGAAGCGGCGGAATTGCGATCCGCCGGATGCCAGTCGATGACGAAATCGGCATCGTCGAACATGCCCGCGCGCGCCATATAGACCTTGCCCGAGCCGCCTTCTTCGGCCGGGGTGCCGTACAGCCGCACCCGTCCGGGGGTGCCGGTCGCTTCAAGCCAGTTACGGATCGCGATCGCCGCGCTGAGCGAACCCGCGCCGAACAAATTGTGCCCGCAGGCGTGCCCCGCATGCTTGTCTTCGACCGGGTCGCGCGTCGGTGCGGCCGACTGGGTAATGCCCGGAAGCGCGTCGAACTCGGCGAGCAGGCCGATCACCGGCCCGCCTGTCCCCCATTCGGCCACGAAGGCGGTGGGGATACCGGCCACGCCCGAACGGATAGCAAAGCCCTCGCGCTGCAATTCATCGACCAGCAGACCGCTCGATTTCGTTTCGAGATAGCCGAGCTCGGCGAACTGCCAGATCTGCTGCGCGACACGCTGGGTCCGGTCCTTCTGCGCTTCGACCTGTGCGATCGGATTGGCTTCCTGCGCGGCGGCGGGCACGGTAAGCAGTGCGGCTCCGGCGGCGAGAATGGCTAGCGATTTCATATGCGTCTCCCTGTTACAGCCTGCTTGCCGCAAAGCGGCTCCCGTGCCAATCGCCTTGCGCATGGATGTTCCGCCCGCCCTGCTCCAGTTTCTCGGATCGCTCGTCGCCATCCTTGCGCTGGCCGGACTGGCCTATTGGCTCAAGCTCGGTCCCGCGCCGCAATTGACCGACGAAACCGCCGCGCGCCGCGCCGCGGACTATGCCGTCAGCGGATACGAGCCGGTTGCAATCGGGCTGGATCGTGATGGTCGAGCGGCCGTGATGCGCGATGCTGCGGGCCGTATCCTCCTGCTCCGCCCGCATGGTGTGCATTTTGCCGGACGTATCCTCACGGCCGCAGCGCGGGTACATCGCACCGATACGGAACTGGTGATCGATACGGCCGAGAAGCGCTATGGTTCGGTGCGGCTCGTGCTCGACGATCCGGCGGCTTGGGTTCGCGCGATAGAGGCGATACAAAGGTAACTGCCATGCCCGATTTCTCGCCCACCGAATATGCCGTACCTGGCTTCGTCGCGCTGGTCCTGATCGAGATGGTCTGGGCCTGGCGCACGCGCCCCGACGCATATGAACCCAGGGACACGCTCACCAGCCTCGCCTTCGGCCTGGGCTCCACTGTTTCGGGCCTGCTGTTCGGCGGGTTCTTCTTCGCGCTGTTCCTGTGGCTGTGGCAGTTCCGCCTGTTCGATGTACCCTGGACATGGTGGGCCTTCGCGCTGTGCTTCGTGCTCGACGACCTCAAATATTACTGGGTTCACCGGTTCGGTCACCGGGTGCGCTGGTTCTGGGCGAGCCATGTGAACCACCATTCGAGCCAGCACTACAACCTGTCCACCGCGCTACGGCAGACCTGGACCGGTTTCCTGACGCTGAGTTTCGTCTTCGCGCTGCCGCTGGTCCTGCTCGGCTTTCACCCGGGGATGATCGCGATCTGCGGCGGGTTCAACCTGATCTACCAGTTCTGGATCCATACCGAAGCGATCGACCGGATGCCGCGCTGGTTCGAGGCGGTGATGAACACGCCCAGCCACCACCGCGTCCACCATGCCACCAACCCGCGCTATCTCGACCGCAATTATGCCGGGGTCTTTATCGTGTGGGACAAGCTGTTTGGCACTTTCGAACCCGAAGTCAGGGACGAGAAAATCCGTTATGGCATCGTCAAGCAGCTGGGCAGCTTCAACCTGCTGTGGTCGGTGTTCCACGAGTGGGTCGGCATCGCGCAGGACATGTGGCGCGCGCCGTGGAAGCACAAACTGTCCTACCTGCTGCGCGAACCCGGCTGGACGCATGACGGGAGCCGCGAGACCTCCGACCAGATCCGCAGCCGTTGGATCGAAAGGGCCGGTGGGGAAGAAAAATCGGTTTCATCTGAAAACCGGATTGCGGGCGAGGCCGAGGCTGCCTAACCTCTCGATTCGAGAGGAGATATCATGGACGAATTCGATGTCATCGTAATCGGTGGCGGCAGCGCGGGGAGCGCTGTTTCCGGGCGGCTGGCCGAGGCGGGGAAAAGCGTTTGCCTGCTGGAGGCCGGCCCGCGCAACGACACAATGCTGGTCAAGACACCCGGGCTCATGCCCTTCCTGCGTGCAGGTTCGAACTATCGCTTCGAAACCGTCCCGCAAAAGGGGCTGAACGGAAGGACCGGCTACCAGCCGCGCGGACGCGGCCTGGGCGGGTCTTCGGCGATCAATGCCATGATCTATATCCGCGGCAATCACTGGGACTACGACCAGTGGGCCGAGCTTGGCTGCACCGGCTGGAGCCACGACGATGTGCTGCCCTATTTCAAGCGCGCCGAACACAATGTGCGCGGCGCCGACGACCACCACGGGGCTTCGGGTCCGCTGTGGGTGTCGGACCAGAAATGGCCCAACCCGGGCAGTGTCGCCTTCGTCGAGGCCGCCGCGCAGCTGCAATTGCCGCGCAATGCCGACTTCAACGGCGCGCAGCAGGAGGGCTTCGGGCTTTACCAGGTGACGCAGAAGGACGGCGAACGCTGGTCCGCGGCGCGCGCCTATGTCGAACCCAAGCGCGGGTCGAAGAATCTCGACGTGCGGATCGGGGTCAGCGTCCAGCGGCTCGACATCACCGATGGCCGGGTGACCGGCGTGACCTATACCGTCGGCGATCAGGAGCGCAGCATCAAGGCGCGCGGCGCGGTGGTGCTGTCGGCGGGCGCATTCAATTCGCCGCAGATCCTGATGCTGTCGGGCATCGGTCCTGCCGCGCATCTCAAGGAACACGGGATCGACGTCGCGGTCGACCGGCCCGCGGTGGGCAGCGATCTGCAGGACCATATAGACTATGTGTCGAGCTGGCAGACCGAGAGCAAGGATCTGGTCGGCGATAGCCTCGCCGGCACCGTCCGGATGGTCAAGGCGATCATCGAGCACCGCCGCAAGCGCACCGGGATCATGACCACTCCCTATGCCGAGGCGGGCGGGTTCTGGACCGTCATGCCCGACGCGCCCGCGCCCGATATCCAGTGGCACTTCGTCCCGGCAATGCTCGAGGATCACGGCCGGACCAAGGTGAAGGGGCACGGGTTCTCGCTTCACGCCTGCGTACTGCGGCCCGAAAGCCGGGGCACGGTACGGCTCGACGGGCGCGACGCACGGCTCGCCCCGCGGATCGATCCCAATTTCCTCGACGACGAGCGCGATATCGCGACCTTGCGCGAAGGCGTGCGCCTGTCGCACCGCATCGTATCCTCGCCGAGCCTGGCGAAATACGACCCGCAGGATCGCTACCCGATCGATCTGGACGACGACGCCCAGCTCGATGCGCTGATCCGCGACCGCGCCGACACTGTCTATCACCCCGTCGGCACCTGCCGCATGGGCGGGGACAAGGATGCGGTGGTCGATCCGACGCTCAAGGCGAACGGGATCGAAGGGCTCTATGTCGCCGATGCCAGCGTCATGCCGCGGCTGGTCTCTGGCAACACCAATGCGCCGAGCATCATGATCGGCGAACGCTGCGCGGATTTCGTCAAGGATGCGCTCGCGGCCTAAGAGCCTTGTCGCAGACAGAAAAGCGGGCCGGGGATCGTCTCCCCGGCCCGCTTTTTTCGTGCCTATCCCGCGCCCGCCGCAGCAAAAACATCACAGTGCGCATCGAGCATAAAAAAGGGGCCGGAGAGGTAATCTCCGGCCCAATACAGTCGGTGTTCGCAGGAGGAACATGGGTAGGCGGGGGCGCCCGAGGAGAGGAGAGAGAACGGCGCCCCCGCCGAACTGGTAATCAGTTGGCCCGGGCAAATTCCGGATAGGCTTCGATCCCGGTTTCGCCGAGGTCGAGACCTGCCATCTCTTCTTCTTCGCTGGGGCGCACGCCGATCGTCGACTTGAGTGCGAACCACACGATGCCCGAGGTCACGCAGACGAACACGCCGGTCGCAACCACACCCGTCAGCTGCGCCACGAAGGGCACGCCGGTGTTGGTCAGCGGCACGGCGAGCGTGCCCCAGATACCGGCCACGAGGTGGACCGGGATTGCGCCGACGACATCGTCGATCTTCAGCTTGTCGAGCAGCGGGACGAAGATCACGGGCAGTGCGCCGCCGATCCCGCCGATGATGATCGCCATGCCGACATTGGGCGTGAGCGGTTCGGCGGTGATGGCAACGAGGCCGGCCAGTGCGCCGTTGAGCGCCATGGTGGTATCCGCCTTGCCGTAGCGCAGCTGCGTCAGGATGATCGCCACGACCACGCCGGCCGCAGCGGCCATGTTGGTGTTGACGAAGATCTTCGACACGTCGGAGACATCGCCGATGGTGCCCATGGCAAGCTGCGAAGCGCCGTTGAAGCCGAACCAGCCGAGCCACAGGATGAAGGTCCCCAGCGTCGCGAGCGGAATGCTCGAACCCGGGAAGACCGTCACGCCCTTGTCGGTATAGCGGCCCAGACGCGGCCCGATGATCAGCGCACCCATCAGAGCGGCCCAGCCACCGGTCGAGTGGACCAGCGTCGAACCGGCAAAGTCCGAGAAGCCCATCGCGTCGAGCCAGCCAGCGCCCCATTCCCAGCTGACGATGACCGGATAGATGAAGCCGGTCAGCAGCGTGACGAAGATGAAGAACGGAACGATCTTGATCCGCTCGGCCACGGTGCCCGAAACGATCGAGGCGGTGGTGGCGCAGAAGACCATCTGGAAGAACCAGTCGGACGCGATCGAATAGCCGGTGTCGGTATCGGCTTCACCCACGCCCTGCATCCAATAGGGGAAATCGGCGATGCCGAAGAAGCCCCCTTCGAAGCCGGGATAGGCGATCGAATAGCCGATCACCCAGAACATGAGCCCCGCGATCGAATAGAGACCGATGTTCTTGAGACATTGCACCGAGACGTTCTTGGAACGCACGAGGCCGGCTTCGAGCATGGCGAAGCCGGCGGCCATCCACATGACGAGGAAGCCGCCGATCAGGAACAGCAGCGTGTTGAAGATGTAAGCGGTGCCGCCGGAGACCGCGCCCGCGGCTTCGAGCGCCTCGGCGCTGACGGCGTCCTGCGCGAAGGCAGGTTCGGAAAGAAGCAACCCGGCCACGGCCAGGGGTGCTGCATGGAGAAATTTTCTGGTCATTTGCGGAAGCCCCCTCAAAGCGCGGTGTCGCCGGTCTCGCCGGTGCGAATGCGCGTCGCGCTGGCAAGGTCGAACACGAAGATCTTGCCGTCGCCGATTGCCTCGGTGCTGGCGGTTTGCTGGATCGTTTCGACCACCTGATCGGCGAGGTCGTCGGCAGCGGCGATCTCGAGCTTCACCTTGGGCAGCATGTTGGTCGAGTATTCGGCGCCGCGGTAGATTTCGGTCTGGCCTTTCTGGCGGCCGAAACCCTTGACTTCGGTAACGGTCATTCCCGCCACTCCAATGCCGCCAAGCGCTTCACGCACTTCGTCGAGCTTGAATGGCTTGATGACTGCGATGATGAATTTCACGCCTTCACCCCCTGTGTGATCCACCGGCCAAGCACCGGCGGGTCACAATCAGCAATGTGCGTGCCAAACGCGATTACGGTAAGAAACAGGCGCAACCGCCGGCGTCGCGCTTCGATTATTGCCCACAGATTAGGCGTGTGCCTATTTTTTGATCAGGGCGAGCGTAGCCATGATGGGTAAATGATCCGAAGCCACCGCCGACAGGCCGGTGTGGTGGACCTCGGCACCGACGAGGCTCCAGTGCCTGCTCGCCACGATGCGGTCGAGCGTGGCCACCGGCTGGCGGCTGGGGTAGCTGCGACCGGGGGTGATGATGCGCCAGCCATCGGTGAATTCGCGCATGGCCCCCGTGCTGCGGCCCCATTGGTTGAAATCGCCCATGATGACGGTGGGCAGGTCGCCAGCGCATTCATCGACAAAGGTCAGCAGCGAACGGATCTGGTCGCGGCGGCGCAGGCCGGACAGATCGAGATGCGTGCCGATGACGCGCAGGCGCTTGCCCTCGATCATGATTTCGCCGCAGGCCGCGCCGCGCGGCTCGAGCGTGGGCAGGTCGAGCGCCTCGCCCGAGACAACCTCCAGATCGCGCCGCACCAGCAGGGCATTGCCATGCCAGCCGATGCTGCGCGGGCGCTTGGCCACCTCGATCACCCGCCAGCGCGTGTCGTCGATCTCGGCGCGCGGGAGCACGCTTGCGCGTTCGCCGATGCGCCGGTCGGCTTCCTGCAGCGCAATGATGTCCGCATCGATCTCGTTCAGAACCGACAGGATGCGCTCGGGATCGCGCTTGCGATCGAGCCCGACGGCCTTGTGGATGTTGTAGCTGGCGAAGGTAAGCTGCACGCGGGGCTACTCACCCTTGAAATAGCGGTCGGTCGGCCGGGTCGGAAGACCATCGATACTGATGGTGCGGCCCTGCGTCTTGGCAACCCACTCATCGGGATCGGCCTGGCCATGCGCCTTCTTGAGCGTGTGCCGTTCCTCGCGATATTCCATGAAGGGCACACCCCAGCCGCAGCTGGTCTGCACACTCTCGACCGCGATGTCGAATATCTGCCGCGTGCCGGGCAGCAGATCGAATTGACCGGCCAATGCGTCCCAGTCCGCATCCTGCGGCAGGACCGGCCGGCCGCGGCCATAGATCCGCAGGATCAGCGCGGGCCGGTCGAAATTGCAGAACATCACCGTGATTCGCCCGCCCGTCGGCCGCTAGATGGGCGTGCGTCTCGTTGCCCGACCCGCCAAGGTCGAGATAGGCGACGCGGGTCGGCGAGATCACGCGGAAAGCATCGTAGCCCTTGGGGCTGAGATTGATGCGCGCATCGTCGGCGGCAGTGGCGACGAAAAAGACCGGCTGCCTGCCGATCATGGCCATGTGCTTCTCATCCAGCCGATCGAAGAATTCGGCCACTAAAGAAAGTCCCTCAGCGTCGCCATGAAGTGGTCGAACTGGTCGTGATGGAGCCAGTGGCCCGCATTCTCGAACTCGATCACTTCCGCATTGGCGAAATGGTCGAGCCGCCCGTCGCCCTCGGGGTTGGAGGCCCAGCTGTCGGCGCCGTAGAGCAGCAGTGTCGGCGCGCTGATCGCGGCCCAGGTCTGGTAGAGGAATTCATCGGCCACATCCTCGACCGCCCAGACATTGAGATGCGGGTCGAACTTCCAGCTGTAGGTGCCGTCTTCGTTGCGGTTGACCCCGTGGACCGTCAGGTGACGCGCCTGTTCCTCGGTGAGGTAGCTGTTCTCTTCGATCATCCGCGCGAAGGCGGCTTCGATGCTATCGTATTTGCGCGGACTGCGGCCCGACGCGGCGCGTTTCTTGCCGATCCATTCGTTGAGACGTTGCGGGTAGGGATCGGCGCGCATTTCGGCCTGCCGCTTGGGGCTTGGCCCCAGCCCTTCGATCGCGACGATCTTGGTGACCATCTCGGGGAAGGTCCCGGCATAGCGCAGCGAGACATTGCCGCCCATCGAGTGGCTGACGATGGTGACCGGTCCGACACCCAATTGGTGGATCAGCTGGGCAAGGTCGTAGACCATGTCGTTCGACGAGTAATTGCCATCGCTGACCCAGTCGGAATCGCCGTGCCCGCGGTGATCGAGCGCGACCACATGCCAGTCGTCGCGCAATTGCTCGGCCACCCAGTCCCAGCTGCGCGCATGGTCGCGCCCGCCGTGCACCAGCACCAGCGGCGGTTTCCCGCGATTGCCCCAGTCGAGATAATGCAGGCGCAGGCGCTGCGAGATGAAGGTCTGCGAGGTCGGTCCGGCATGTAGCGTCATGCGATTTCCATGCCGCGTCGCCGCCGTGCCCGCAAGCCTACCGCTCCTTCGTCGCCGAGAAGATGAGGTCGGGGTTCTTTTCCTGCTGGTAGTTCACGTCCCACGGGCTCTTGGCCATGAAGACCAGATCGCCGTCGCGATCCTTGGCCAGGGTCGACAGGTTGAATTTCTCGAACTCCGCCAGCGCCTTCGCATCCCCCTGACCCAGCGTGCAGTGACAAAGGGCGACGCTTCGAGCTTGGCTTCGACCTTATATTCGGCCGACAGGCGGCTGATCAGCACCTCGAGCTGCAATTGGCCGACGACACCGATGATCCACTGCCCGCCCAGCTCGGGATAGAACACTTGGATCACGCCCTCTTCGGAAAGGTCATCGAGCGCTTTGCGCAATTGCTTGGTCTTGGTCGGATCGACCAGCGCCACACGGCGCAGGATTTCAGGTGCAAAATTGGGCAGGCCGGTAAAGCGGATCACGTTCTTTTCGGACAGCGTATCGCCCACCCTCAGCGTGCCGTGGTTGGGTATGCCGATGATGTCGCCCGGTTCGGCGGTGTCGGCCACCTCGCGGTCCTGCGCGAAGAACAGGATCGGCGAATGGATCGCCACCGGTTTGCCCAGCCCGCTCGGCGTCAGCTTCATGCCGCGTTTGAAGGTGCCCGAGACCTGCCGCATGAACGCGATCCGGTCGCGGTGGTTGGGGTCCATGTTTGCCTGGACCTTGAAGATGAAGCCGGTGACCTCGTCGCGGGTCGGCGGGATATGCTCTTCCCCCGCAGGCTGCGGTCGCGGCGGCGGGGCGTATTCCGCAATCGCTTCGATCAGCTCGGTGACGCCGAAGTTTTTCAGTGCGGAGCCGAAATAGACCGGGGTGAGATCGCCGCTGCGATAGGCCTCCAGGTCGAACTCGGGATAGCCGATCTGCGCCAGCTCGATGTTCTCGGCGAAGCGTTCGGGGATTTCCGCATCGCAATCGCGCTTGCCGAGGAATTCCTTGCTGGGTCCCTCGGGCCGCGCAACGCAGCCGCTGGCGAAATCGAGCACGCCTTCGAACTCGCCGCCCATGCCCACCGGATAGGCCTGCGGGCTGACATCGAGCGCGAGCATGTCGGCGATCTCGTCGAGCAGCTCGAATACGGGGCGGCCCTCGCGGTCGACCTTGTTGACGAAGGTGATGATCGGCACGCTGCGCAGGCGGCAGACCTCGAACAGCTTGCGCGTTTGCGGCTCGATACCCTTGGCGGCATCGATCACCATGATCGCGCTGTCGACCGCGGTCAGCGTGCGATAGGTATCTTCGGAGAAATCCTCGTGCCCCGGCGTGTCGAGCAGGTTGAAGGTGATGCCCTCGCGTTCGAAGGTCATGACCGAGCTGGTCACCGAGATGCCGCGTTGCTGCTCGATCTTCATCCAGTCAGACCGCGCGCGCCGCGCCTGTCCGCGCGCCTTGACCTCGCCCGCCAGATGGATCGCGCCGCCGGTCAGCAGCAGCTTTTCGGTCAGCGTGGTCTTGCCCGCGTCGGGGTGCGAAATGATCGCGAAGGTACGGCGGTTCGACATTTCAACTTTCCTCGTCATTCCCGCACAGGCGGGAATCCAGATAACATATCAATGGCGGAAAGGTCGGCTGGACCCCCGCCGTCGCGGGGGTGACGGTCAGTGGTGCTCTCTCGCCACCCGAAAGCCGGCGAAATCCTGGTTCACCGGCATCGGTTCGAGCCGGTTGATGTTGAGATGCGGAGGCAATTCGGCGACCCATTTGATCATGTCGGCGATATCCTGTCCGGTCATCGGGTTCGCCCCGCGGTAGAGATCGTCACTGGCATCCTGGCTGCCGGTGCGCACCAGCGTGAATTCGGTTTCGACCATCCCCGGTTCGATGCTCGTCACGCGTAC
Organism: Qipengyuania sp. HL-TH1; assembly: GCF_036365825.1. Lineage (NCBI taxonomy): Bacteria > Pseudomonadati > Pseudomonadota > Alphaproteobacteria > Sphingomonadales > Erythrobacteraceae > Qipengyuania > Qipengyuania profunda. Next base: position 2,970,212 of record NZ_CP142675.1, on the reverse strand, counting down.
GCCGGTACCATGCAGGTCGGCGCGCAGCGCGAGCGTGAAGTGGTTCGCGAAGGCCTTGGAGCCTGCATAGACGTTGCCGCCGGGATAGACATAATTGCCCGCCACCGAACCGATCGCAATGATCGCGCCCTTGCGCTCGATCAGCGTCGGCAGGAGCTTGCGGGTAAGCACTACCATCGCGGTCACATTGGTGTCGATCATGGTCTGCCAGTCGTCGAGGCTGGCTTCCTGCGCGGGCGATAGGCCCCGCGCGAGACCGGCATTGTTGACCAGCAGGTCGATGCCCGCAAAACCATCCGGCAGCGCGGCAATAGCAGTGTCCATCGCATCGGCATCGCGCACATCGAAAACTGCGGGGTGGACTTTGTCCGCGCCCAACTCTTCGACAAGCGCATCGAGGCGTTCCTTGCGGCGACCGGTCGCAATACAGCGCCAGCCGCTTGCCACCAATGTGCGGACGGTGGCCTCGCCAATGCCCGCTGTGCCGCCGGTCACGAAAGCAGTCTTGGTCATCCGCGTAGCTCCGCGCCCTGCTTGCCGGCCGCAGCAACGACCTTGTCGGCGATCGCCTTGATCTCGGCATCGGTGAAACTCTTCTCGCCAGGCTGCAGCACCACTTCCACCGCAACCGACTTGCGTCCCTCGGGCACGCCCTGGCCCGCGAACACGTCGAACACTCGCGCCTCGACGATGGCCTGCTTGTCCGCCCCCCTGACTGTGCGCACGAGGTCATTCGCGGGAAGGTCCGCGGGGACGAGGAAGGCGAAATCGCGCGTGACCGCCTGCAGCGCCGGCGGCGCAAAGGGAGGACGGGCAAAGCTGCCGCCGCCCTTTTTTGCGGGGATGGCGTGGAGGAAAATCTCGACCGCCATTACCGGACCATCGATATCGAAGGTCCTGAGCGTTTTGGGGTGAAGCGCGCCAAAGCGGGCGAGCACATTCTTGGGGCCAAGCCGCAAGGTCCCCGACTGGCCGGGGTGGAACTGGTTCCCCGCTTCGCCCATGACCATCAGATTATCGACCGGTGCACCAGCGGCGGCGAGCAGTGCTTCCGCCTCGGCCTTGGCGTCGTACGCGTCGAACTGCGCGGCCTTGCCCTGCGCCCAGCCACGCGGCGTCTTGTCGCCCGCGAGCACCAGACCCAGCGTCGGCTTTTCGTCGCTTGCGCCATCCTTGCCGCGGAAATACCGCCGCCCGAGCTCGAACAGCCGCGAGCCATCGGCGCCGCGATCGGCATTGCGCTTGGCAGCGCTCAGCAGGCCGGGGATCAGCGAGGGGCGCATTGCCTTCATGTCTTCGCTGATCGGATTGTCGAGCACCCATAGCGCGGTGCCATCGGCGAAATGCTCGGCTTCGGCGGTGGGGAGAAAGGACCAGGTCACCGCTTCATTGAGCCCCCGCCCAGCGGCAGCCCGGCGCAGCTTGCGCTCAAGCTGCTGCTGCGGGGACGCGGTCGCCTTCGCCACGCCTTCGGCCCGCGGAAGCGCGACGCTGGCGACGTGATCGAGGCCGTAAATGCGGACCACTTCCTCGACCAGATCCGCTGCCCCTTCGATATCGTGACGGCGCGGCGGGCAGGTGACCTGCCAGTCGGCACCGACCGCGAAATCGAGTGCCTCGAGAATGCGGCGCTGTTCGTCTTCACCGATTGCGACACCCCCGAGACGCGCGGTCAGCGCGGGATCGAATGCCACGATCTTGGCTTCGGCAGGCGGCTCGCCCACGCGCACCACCTCGGTCGGCTGGCCGCCGCAGGTCTGGACGATCAGGTCGGTCAGCAGCGCCAGGCCGTCGTCGAGAAACGCCGGGTCGACGCCGCGCTCGAAGCGCGTGCGCGCGTCGGAGGCGAGACCCAGCTTGCGCCCGGTCACGCCGATGCGCTCGGGATCGAAATAGGCGATCTCGAGCAGAACATCGCAAGTGTCCTCGGCTGCGCCCGAATGCGCGCCGCCCATGATCCCGCCGATATCGTGCACGCCGCTATCATCGGCAATCACGGTCATCGTCTCGTCGAGCGTGTAGGTCTTCTCGTTCAACGCCTCGACGCTCTCACCAGTCGCAGCGCGGCGGGCGACCATCGCCCCGCTCAGCTTGGCAAGGTCGTAGACATGCGCCGGGCGCCCGGTCGCGAACATCAGGTAGTTGGTGCAATCGACCAGCGCGCTGATCGGCCGCTGGCCGGCCGCCTTGAGCCGGCGCTGCATCCAGTCGGGCGATGGACCGTTGCGAACACCGCGGATTACCCGGGCGAAATAGGCCGGAACACCTTCCGTGTCCTCGATCTTCACTTCGACCGGGCAGGCGCCGTCACCCGCGATGGCAGGCACATCGACCGGTTTGAACGTCCCCAGCCCCGCAGCAGCAAGATCGCGCGCAATGCCCAGCACGCCCATGCAATCGGGGCGGTCGGGCGTAATCGCGACGTCGAACACGGGCGAGGCATCGCTGTATTCGGCAAAGCTGGTGCCGACCGGCGCGTCCTCGGGCAGTTCGATAATTCCGTCGTGTTCATCGCCCAGTTCGAGCTCGCGCACCGAACACATCATGCCGTTCGATTCGACCCCGCGGATCGCGCTCTTGCGCAGTTCCATGCCATTGGCCGGAACCGCCGCGCCAGGCAGGCCCAGCACCCCCTTCATGCCCGCACGCGCATTGGGCGCACCGCAGACAACCTGCAGCGGATCGCCCTCGCCCGTGTCGACGCTCAGCACCTGCAGCTTGTCGGCATCGGGATGCTTGGCGGCGGTCAGCACCTTGGCGACGCGGAACCCTGCGAGCCTTTCCGCCGGATCCTCGATGCCTTCGACCTCATGGCCGATCCGGTTGAGCGCGGCTGCGATTTCCGGCACCGAAGCATCGGTGTCGAGGAAGTGTTCGAGCCATTCGAGCGAGAACTTCATGCCTTCGCTCCTACGCCTGCGGAAAGGGTCGGCTGATCGAACGGGCTGAAGCCGTAATGATCGAGCCAGCGTCCGTCGCCGTCGAAGAAGGCGCGCAAATCGTCCATCCCGTATTTGAGCATGGCGAGGCGGTCGACGCCCACGCCGAAGGCGAAGCCCTGCCATTCGTCGGCGTCGAGCCCGGCGAACTCGAGCACGCGGCGGTTGACCATGCCGCTGCCCAGCAGTTCCATCCAGCCATGCCCCGGCGCGTCACCGTCCCCGCCGAGCACGCGGCGGCCCTTCACATCCTGCCAGCCGACATCGACCTCGACCGACGGCTCGGTGAAGGGGAAATAGGACGGGCGCAGGCGCAGCACGATGTCGTCGCGTTCGAAGAAGGCCTTGAGAAAGGTCTCCAGCGTCCACTTGAGATGGCCCAGGTGAATATCGCGATCGATCACCAGACCTTCGACCTGGTGGAACATCGGCGTGTGCGTCGCGTCGCTGTCGCTGCGATAGACGCGGCCCGGGGCGATGATCCGGATCGGCGCGCCCCCTGCATCCTTCGAAGCGACCTCGACCATCGAGCGGATCTGCACCGGTGAGGTATGCGTACGCAGCAGCATGCGGTGCCCGTCGCTATCGTGGTCGGGGAAATAGAAGGTGTCGTGCATCGCCCGCGCGGGATGCGTTTCGGCCATGTTGAGCGCGGTGAAATTGTGCCAGTCGTCCTCGATCTCCGGACCGGTGGCGACCGAGAAGCCGAGATCGGCAAAGATCTCCGCCAGCTCGTCCATCACCTGGCTGACCGGGTGGACCGAACCCCTGGGGGCAGCCGGTGCGGGCAACGTGAGGTCGAGGCTTTCGGTGGCAAGGCGCGCTTCGAGCTCCGCATCCTCGAGCACGGCCTTGCGCGCGGCAATAGCATCGGCGGCCGCGGTGCGCAGGTCATTGAGCAAGGGCCCTTGCACCTGCCGGTCTTCGGGCGACATCTTGCCGAGCGTTTTCATCAAGCCCGAGATCGATCCCTGCTTGCCGAGGAATTCGATCCGCAGCACTTCGAGCGCAGCCGCGTCGGGAGCATTTTCGATCCGCGTCAGCGCATCGGTCTTGAGTTGGTCGAGGTCGGTCATCATGTCTGCTTGGAATTATCGGGACTCTGTGCACCGCGCCCCTAGCCCGATGTGGCGAAATGCTAAAGCCCAGTTTCGGGTCGGGCGAGCCGTTCGGGATGGTACAGCGCCTGCATCGCCACGCCGCCGTTCATGTTCGACACACTCACCGCAGCCTTGATTACCGGATGGGGCAGTGCAGCGAACTCGCTCGGCGTCATGTTCATCGTGGCGCGGAAGTCGCGGATGAAATGCGCCTGGTCCCAATAGTGCATGTCGAGCGACCCGATCCAGCGCATCGACGGATCGAGCATATATTCGCCAAGACTGCGCAGGAAACGCTGCCGCCGCAGCAGGGTGCGCGGGGCAAACCCGAAATGCCGCTTGCAGAAGCGTTCGAAGGTCCGCGCATTCAGCCCGATCTGCGCAGACATCGCCCGCACCGAGGTGCTTTCCAGTGCCAATACCCCGCGGTGGACCGCCTGCAATGTCGCTTCGGCCTCGGGCTGCTCGCCGAGCAGGGCGCGGAAGGTCCGGTTGATCAGCGTCGCCGCGGCGGCAAGATCGTCACCGTCCCGGCGCAGCTGGTCGAGCATGGCATGGAGCGATCGGTCGGCCGCGGTCTGGCCCATAGCGCAAAACCTGTTGGCCATCTCGCTGGCGGGTGTTCCGATGAACCGCGTCCAGCCGGCCGGGGTCAGGCCAATGCCCCAGAACTTGCCTCCGACGATCCGCACGCGCGTGACCCGGTCGGTGGGACCGGAGAGGACCGCCGCGGGCACGGGGGCGAGCGGACCTTCGCCGATTACCGCCGTGTAGATCGATGCCTCGCCGGTGCGCAGGTTTGCCTCTTCGGGAGGAAGCCAATCCTCGACCGCCACGCCGTCGTCCAATTCGGTCCGGTAATAGGCGGAGAGATAGGGCGCGAGGTCGGGCGGCGGCCGCACGAGCCGCAACCGCAAACCGTCCGAATTGTACTCGGATACCCTCAACGACGATGTCATCATCGTGCTCCCCTGCGCGGGGCCTAAGGGTTAATTTCGCGGAAATGCAAGAGTTTTGCCCCGTTGGTCATGCGCGGCCGTGCCCGGTTGGCCCCCCAGTCCGGCTTCCGGCGGATGCTAGTCGATCGAGCGCCGATGCAGCACTTGCGACGCCTGGCCCGCCACCGCCATGCGCGCATGCGCGGCGGCGATCAGCACGGGGTGCGGACGCTTGGCATAGGCACTGGGCGACATGGTCATGAACCGCTTGAAGTCGCGCACGAAGTGGGCCTGGTCGTGATAATGGCTGTCGAGCGTGTCGATCCATCTGAGCGAAGGGTCGAGCATGAATTTGGCGAGACTGCGCATGAAGCGCTGGCGGCGCAGGAGCAATTGCGGGGCAAAGCCGAACACGCGGCTGGAGAACCGCTCCATGGTCCGCATGCTCATGCCGAGCTCCTCGGCCAGTTCGGCGACGGTGCCGAAGCGCGGATCGGCCAGCGCCTCCTCGACCCGCAGGATATCCTTCTCGCGTGCTACGGGACGCGCCAGCAGCCGTTTCAGCTCGCGTAGCAAAGCGGTCTTTTCGGTGGCCAGATCGCCGCTGCCCACGGGCACACAGGCACCGAGCGGCTGCAGACGGGCGAACGCCGGATCCACCGCGATATCGGCATAGTCGTCGGCATAGCTGCTGGCGGGGGCAGCGGTCAGGCGCGCCCAGCCCAATGGAAGCAGGCCGATCCCCCACGAGCGACCGTTGCAGGCCCGGAAATGGGTCGCCACGCTGGTCGGGCCGACGACCACCGCGCGGGGTATCCACTGGAGCGGCATGCCCCCGATCCCGGCGGCGACGGTCCGGTCGGGAATGATCCGCAGATTGGCCCATTCCGGATGCAGCCAGTCTTCGATCGGCTGCGGATCGGCGCCGGAAATCTCCATGTGATAAAGCGTCGACACAAACGGCCGCAGGCTGGGGGGCGGAAGGAAGAACCGCAGCGCTACGCCAGCCTGGACATGCCCGGTGTTCATCGCCGCCCTGCCCCGTCGGCATTCGGCCACTCAATAAGAGAGTTCATCCATCCCGTTGCTGCATAGTCGATAGCCACGCCGGCCTCCGTCAGTCCGGCGTGTCGAGCGTTTGCGCGGGCGATCCCCAGATCCGCTTGCGCTCGGCCATGAAGGCACCGAGCACGGGATGCGGCTGCGCGGCGAATTCGCTGGGCGTGCAGCGCATGAAAGCGTGGAACTCATGCACGAAATGCGACTGGTCGTGATAATGGCGGTCGATCACGGCGGACCAGCTGGACCGGGGTTCGAGCATGAAGGCTGCGAGGCTGCGCATCAGCCGTTGGCGGCGCAGCAACAGGCGGGGCGAGAACCCGAAATGGCGTGCGCAAATGCGTTCGAGCGTGCGCTTGGACATCCCGCTGCGCCGTGCGAATTCCTCGACCAGCAAGAGCTGCGGATCGACCATTACTCCGTGGATTTTCTGGATTCGCCGCTGTTCGCGCGGCGGGTCCGCCAGCTGGCGGAAGAAGTCGGTCAGGAAGCCGAACTGTTCCTCGTCCGAATAGTCGCGGGTGCACAGTTTTTCGCACAAGGGCGCGAACCGTTCGAAGATCGGAGATTGCTCGCCATCGACGATGGTGTTGCTGTGATCGCTCGCCGAGGTCCCGATAAAACGCGCCCAGCCCAGCGGGAACAGGCCGATGCCCCACATGCGCGTGCGCCCGATGGTGAAATGCGTGGGGCATGAACTCGGCCCCGTCGCCTGGAAGCGTGCGCCGCTGACGCGCGGCCCGTCGGGAAACTCGGCCGTGGGCGGATTGTCGGAGAAGAATCGCAGATTGGCCCATTCGGGCTGCAGCCAATCCTCCAGCGTCTCGCCCGCAGGCAGGTTCACCTCGAGCCGGTAGAAAGTCGTGAAGCAGGGGGCCAGATCGGCAGGCGGCGCAAAGAAACGCACATCGATACTGTCCAAACCGGTCAACCGCGCCCTCCGACTTGCGAACCCGGATCATAGACAGTTGTCGATGGGCGACAAGTTCCACCCATGCAAAAAGGGCGCCCCTTGCGGAGCGCCCTTTGAAAGTTCCTGAAAAACAGGAGCCTAGGCGGGAAGTGCCTTTTTGGCCTGATCGATGATCGCCTTGAAGGCAGCGCCTTCGTTCATCGCCAGATCGGCCATGACCTTGCGATCGAGCTCGATGCCGGCAAGCTTGGTGCCGTGCATGAACTGCGAATAGGTCAGGCCTTCGGCGCGGACCGCAGCGTTGATGCGCTGGATCCACAGGGCGCGGAAGTTGCGCTTTTTGACCTTGCGGTCGCGATAGGCGTACTGGCCGGCCTTTTCGACGGCCTGGCGAGCGACACGGATCGTGTTCTTGCGACGGCCGCGATAGCCCTTCGCCTGATCCAATAGCCGCTTATGCTTCTGGCGCGTGGTGACGCCGCGTTTAATGCGAGGCATTTCGTATTCTCCTTAATTCGCGCTCAGTCGAGGCCGTAGGGCGCCCACTTTTTCACTGTTCTGCTGTCGGCATCCGACAGGACAGTGGTGCCGCGGTTCTGGCGAATATACTTCGCATTGTGGCTCATCAGGCGGTGGCGCTTGCCGGCGACACCATGCTTGACCTTGCCGGTTGCGGTGATCTTGAAGCGTTTCTTCACACCGCTCTTGGTCTTAAGCTTGGGCATTTTCATCTCCTTGACAGAGACACGTCCAACCAGCCCTGGCAGCCCTTACGGCCAGACCGGCAGATGAATCACGTGTCGGTGAAGGGCGCGCTGATAGCGATTCTGCGCGGTAAAGCAAGTCAGAAGTGGGACAGATAGCCGCCATCGACCGCCAGCGTGTGCCCGGTGATGTAGCTGGCTTCGGGCGAAGCGAGGAAAGCGACCGCCCCGGCGATCTCGCCCGGTTCGCCCCAGCGGCCCAGCGAGGTCCGCCGCGCGAGGTGCCGGGCGATCTCCGGATCGGCAGTCATCGTCCCGTTCGCCTCGGTCGCGAAATAGCCGGGGGCGACCGCGTTGACCGTGATCCCGGTGACGCCGAGCTCGGCTGCCAGCGCGCGGGTCAGCGCGGCCAGCCCGCCCTTGCTGGCGGTATAGAGCACATCGCCGCGCGCGATATCGGCAGCGATCGAGGTGATGTTGATGATTCGTCCGTATTTGCGCGCCTGCATCAGCGGCACCGCGCGGCGCGCAAGATCGAAGGGCGCGACGAGGTTGGTTGCAAGCATCGCCGCCATATCGTCCCGCTGTAACTGGTCCAGCGGCCGCCGGTCGCGCTGCCCAACATTGTTGACGAGGATATCGAGGCCGCCCTCGGCGAGCCGCGCAAAGGCTGCCGCGCTCGCATGGTCGTCGCCAATGTCGAAGGGGAGCACCTGCGCGTGCGCGCCGATCCGCGCGGCGGCGGTGTCGAGCGCATCAACATCGCGCCCGTTGAGCCATACGGTAGCGCCCCGCTCGGCCAGCCGCTGCGCGATCTCGAAGCCGAGCCCGCGCGCCGCGCCGGTCACCAGCGCGATGCGTCCTGCAAGTGATCCCTCCGCGGTCATGTCAGTGCTCGTAGATCATCCTCGCGGTCATGCCACCGTCGATATTGAGGTGCTGGCCGCTCACGAAACCCGCTTCGTGGAGATAGGCGACCGCTTCGGCGATATCTTCAGGGCGCCCGATACGGCCGACCGGATGTTGCTCGCGGTCCTTGGGGCGGTGATCGGGATCGCTGCGGCTGCCTTTCTTTTGCCACGGCGCGGTTTCGATCCAGCCGGGGCGGATCGCATTCGCGCGGATCGTCGGGCCGAGCGAAACCGCCAGCGAATGCGTCAGGGCATCGAGCCCGCCCTTGGCCGCGGCATAGGCAAATGTATCGGGCTCGCTCATCACTGCGCGGGTGGAGGAGATATTGGCGATGCTTGCACCGGGGCTTCGCTCGAGAAATGGCAGCGCCGCGCGGGTCACGAGAAAAGCGGCAGTCAGGCTGGCATCGATCCACGCCTGCCAGTCCGCCAGATCGAGGTCTTCGAGCGGACCCGCATAGGGATCGGCGATCCCGGCATTGTTGACGAGACAATCGAGCGCCGCCTCGCCCAACCACTCGGCGATGCGGGCAAATGCCTCACCGACCGCGCCCTCGCGCCCGACATCAGCGGTGAGGAAGAGCGCATTTTCACGGGGCAGCGTATCGCGCAATTCGGCCAGCGCCTCGGCGTCCTTGTCCAGCCCGATCACGCGCCAGCCAAGAGCGTGGAAATGCATGGTGATGGCGCGCCCGATCCCATTGCCCGCGCCGGTTGTCAAAATGGTCTGCATGGCAGGGGAAACGGGTGCGCGGGCGATCAGTGCCCGTGCGCGGGAATCGCCGAACCGCCCATGGCCTCGAGCACATCCTCGAGCCGCGCGGCATCGCCCAGCGCGATCACGCGCCCGTCGCTGCCCGCATCGAGCGGATTGCCCTGCCAGTCGCTCATCACGCCGCCGGCGCCTTCGACCACCGGGACGAGCGCTGCGAAATCATACAGCTTGAGACCCGCCTCCACCACGATGTCGACATGGCCGGAGGCGACGAGCCCGTAATTGTAGCAATCGCCGCCATAAATGATCTTGCGCTCGGCCACCGCCTTGGCGACGCCCATAAAGGCTTCGACATCGTCGCCGGAAAACTGGTGCGGTGTGGTCGTACCGAGAACCGCGTCGGACAGCTCCTTGCACGCAACCGCGCGCACCGGGCTACCGTTGAAGGTGGTGCCCTCGCCGATCCGTCCGACCCAGCGTTCACGCGCGATCGGCTGGTCGATCACGCCAAGCACCGGCCAGCCATCCTGCATCAGCGCGATCAGCGTGCCGAAAATGGGGCGACCAGCGATGAAGCTGGTGGTGCCGTCGATCGGATCGAGCACCCATTGCCGCCCTGCGCCCTCGTTGCGCGTGCCGTATTCCTCGCCGATGATGCCGTCATCGGCGCGCTCTCTCTCGAGGATCGCGCGCATCGCGGCTTCGGCAGCGCGGTCGGCCTCGGTGACGAAGCTGCGGTCCGCCTTCTGTTCCTGCGACCATTCGCCGCGGAACAGCGGACGGATCGCTTCGCCCGCCGCTTCGGCAAGGCGATTGGCAAGCGCGAGATCGGCAGCAGTCGCCATCTTCAGTCGAACAGCGAGCTGACCGAGCTTTCGTCGGCGATGCGGCGCACCGCTTCGCCGATCAGCGGGGCGATGGTGAGGATGCGGATACGGTCGGAATCCTTGGCATCGTCGGTCGGGCGGATCGAATCGGTGATCACCAGTTCCTTGAGCGCCGAGCCATCGACCCGCGCCACCGCTCCGCCCGAAAGCACGCCATGGGTGATGTAAGCCGCGACCGAGGCCGCGCCCTGGTCGAGCAGCGCCTGCGCGGCGTTGCACAGCGTCCCACCCGAATCGACGATATCGTCGATCAGGATGCAATGGCGGCCCGAGACTTCGCCGATGATGTTCATCACTTCGCTTTCACCGGGACGGTCGCGGCGCTTGTCGACGATGGCCAGCGGCGCGTTGTCGAGCCGCTTGGCCAGGGCCCGCGCGCGGACCACGCCGCCGACGTCGGGGCTGACCACCATCAAATCCTGGTCGCCATACCGCGCCTGAATGTCCGCAGCCATGACAGGCGCGGCGAAGAGGTTGTCGGTCGGGATATCGAAGAAGCCCTGGATCTGCCCGGCGTGGAGATCGACCGCGAGCACGCGATCGGCGCCCGCCTTGGTGATCAAATCGGCCACCAGCTTGGCCGAAATCGGCGTACGCGGGCCGGGTTTGCGGTCCTGGCGGGCATAACCGAAATAGGGCACCACCGCAGTGATCCGCCGCGCCGATGCACGCTTGAGCGCATCGATGCAGATCAGCAGTTCCATGAGATTGTCGTTCGCCGGATAGCTGGTCGACTGGACGACGAAGACATCCTCGCCGCGCACGTTCTCGTGGATCTCGACGAAAATTTCCTCGTCGGCGAAGCGCCGCACCTGCGCATCGACAAGCGGCATTTCGAGATAACCTGCGATGGCCCGCGCGAGCGGCAGGTTCGAGTTGGCGGCCATGATCTTCATGCGGAGAATCCCCGGGCAAACTGGATGTGCGCCCCGCCTAGCCGAGCGTCACGGATATGCAACATCGGACGGAGGCGTTTCCCCGCCGCGACGTGCCTAGTCTCCGCGGTGCTCACCCTTGATCCAGCGAACCGTACCGCTGCTGGCGCGCATGACCACGCTTTCGGTCGTCATCCGCCCGTCGCGCAGATATTTCACCCCGTCGAGCAGCGACCCTGCGGTGACCCCGGTCGCAGCAAAGATACAATCGCCCTTCACCAGATCGTCGCGGGTGTAGATGCGGTCGAGATCGTCGATCCCCCATTTCGCAGCCCGGGCCCGCTCGTCATCGTTGCGGAAGACGAGGCGACCGTTGAACTGCCCGCCGACGCAGCGCAGCGCCGCAGCAGCCAGCACGCCTTCGGGGGCGCCGCCCTGGCCCATATACATGTCGATCGTAGTGTCTTCGTCGGTCACTGCGATCACACCGGCGACATCGCCATCGCCGATCAGCACGACACCGCAGCCCAGCCCGCGCAGTTCGGCGATCAGGTCGGCATGCCGCGGACGATCGAGTACGCAGACGATGATATCGGCAGGCGCGACGCCCTTGGCCTTGGCGACCGCCTCGACGTTCTCGGTCGGGGTCTTGGCGAGGTCGATGATGCCGTCGGGATAACCCGGGCCGACCGCCAGCTTGTCCATATAGACGTCGGGCGCGTTGAGCAGGCAGCCCTCGGCCGCAGCAGCCAGCACGGCCAGCGCATTGGGGCCTGCCTTGGCAGTGATCGTGGTGCCCTCGAGCGGGTCGAGCGCAATGTCGATCTTGGGACCCTTGCCCGGCGCGCCGCCGACCTTTTCGCCGATGAACAGCATCGGCGCCTCGTCGCGTTCGCCTTCACCGATGACCACCGTGCCATCCATATACAGCGTATCGAAGGCCTTGCGCATGGCTTCGACCGCAGCGGCATCGGCGGCCTTTTCATCGCCGCGACCGATCAGCTTCGAGGCGGCCACCGCCGCAGCTTCGGTCACGCGGACCATTTCGAGCACGAGGACGCGGTCGAGCGGGTTTTCGGCAGACGAGTTCATAATGGGTTCAGTCCCTCCCATGAGTTTGTGCGGCGAAGGCTGGCACAAAGACTTTCAGGCCCGCCGGATAGACAGGGAGCATTGCATTGTCGAGACGCTGGTGGGTGACAGGCGCGGCGATCGGCATGATCGCGATCGCACCGCCGCTGGCGGCGCAGGACGCACAGACGCCCGGCGAACAGATCGATATATTGGCACCGCAGGAGGATTATCTCGGCCCGCTGGAGGATTGCAGCGCGGAACAGGAAGCGGCGAGCATTTCGGGCGAAATCGTCGTCTGCCGCCGACGGCGCGACAACGGCGCATTCGCGGTCGACGAAGATGGTGCGCAGCAGCGCTATGCCGAGGAAACTATGAACAGGGGCGATCCGCGCACTCCCGACGTGTTCGGCATTCCCAACCATGGCGTCGTCGTAGCACGCGGCTGCTTTATCGGCCCCTGCCCGCCGCCCAAGGCCTTGATGATCGATATCGAGGCACTGCCCGAGGCGCCGCCCGGATCGGACGCGGACAGGATCGCCCGTGGTCTCGCGCCGAACGGCAGCGCCGCCGAAGACGAGGCCGTTAGTCCTTCAGAATCGGCATCACCAGCGGCGGAGCCGTCAGGCTAGGCGACCCGTCGAGCAGTTCGAGCGCCTTGGTCACGCAGCGCTCGGGTCCTTCATGCGTAACCATCGCCACCAGTACCTCGCCGCCAGCATGGTCGCGCCCGCGCTGGATCAGGCTTTCGATCGATACCTCGGCATCGCGCATCGCGGCAGTGATTTCGGCCAGCACGCCGGGACGATCGTTGACGGTAAAGCGGATGTAATCGCGCCCCACCCGGTTGCCCGCATCGGCCGGTGCGAAGGGCTCCAGCTCCTCCACCGGCACCGAGAACGGCGCGCCGAGGTCGCCGCGCGCGATATCGATCAGGTCGGCGACTACGGCGCTGGCAGTCGGCCCGGCGCCCGCGCCCGCCCCCTGGAACAGCAGGCGACCGGAGAAATTCCCTTCCGCCACGACCGCATTGGTCGGACCCGTGACCGCCGCCAGCGGATGGCCGCGCGCCACGAGACAGGGGCGGACCCGCTGGAGCAACCGTCTTGCGCCATCACTCTCGTCGAGCGACGCAATGCTGACGAGGCGGATGACATAATCCAGCGCGCCGGCCTGGGTGATATCGGCCGCGCGCACCTCGCGGATACCGGTCGCCGCGACAGCGTCGAAATCGACCCGCGCCCCGAAGCCGATCGCCGCAAGGATGGCGAGCTTGTGCGCCGCGTCGATGCCGTCGATATCGAAGGTCGGATCGGCTTCCGCATAGCCCTTGTCCTGCGCAGCCTGGAGCATCTCACCGAAATCGGCGCCCGTGCGCTCCATTTCTGAGAGGATGTAATTGCAGGTCCCGTTGAGAATGCCGTAAATGCGCTCGATCCGGTTGGCCGCCGCGCCTTCGCGCAGTCCCTTGACCACGGGGATACCGCCCGCAACTGCCGCTTCGAACTTGAGCGGGGCGCCGCGCAAGGCCGCCTGTTCGGCCAGCGCAAGGCCGTGGTGCGCGATCATCGCCTTGTTCGCGGTGACGAAACCCTTGCCCGCATCGAGCGCCGCGCGTGCCAGCGTCAGCGCCGGGCCGTCCGACCCGCCAACGAGTTCGAGCACGACATCGACATCGCCCCGCTGCGCCATCGCCTGCATATCGTCGACCCAGGCGTAGGGTGTGAGATCGACGCCGCGATCGCGCGCACGGTCGCGGGCATTTACCGCGACGATCTCGATCGCGCGGCCAGCGCGGCCTTCGATCAGCGAGCGGTTGGTTTCGAGCAGCTCGATTACGCCGGTGCCGACGGTGCCGAGCCCGGCGAGGGCAATGCGAAGAGGTTCAGCCATGGCAGCCGCCTAGCGCAGCCATCCCGCCGGTTGGAACCAGTTTGTCTTGGCCGAGGTGAAGCGGGGCCTTTATTCGCGCGTGCGGCTGCAGGGTCCGAGCGCTTCGCGCACCAGCGCATAGTCCGCCGTGGCAAGCGCCCTTTCCCGCGGATCGCGCGACAGGTTTGCATTTGCCGGCAGCGTGGCCGGCAACGAGCAGGCCAGCCGGTACCATGCGAGCGTATTATGCTGCGGCGCGCGCGCCGACTGATCGACGATCTCGGTCCAGGACACACCCCAGCGCGGCGTCTGACCGGGCCGGCGAACGATCGTCACCGAGACCGGCCCGTCATTCGCGGTATCGAGGAAAAGCTGGGTTTCCGACTCGCCGACCAGCGTGCCCTCCACCGCCAGCGCATCGCGGATCCCGGTCACGCGCGGCGGAGCGTCGGCGGCCAGCAATTCGGAGAGGACCGGGCGCAGCCGCGCTTCGAACTGTTCGCTATAGGGAAACTGCGCCTGCGGATCGACCAGCTGCAGCTGGTCCGGGTGCCCCGAGACAGGCCGGGCGAACAGGATCACCTCCTGCTTCTTGAGCTTGGGCGCCTTGCCCTTCGCATCGAGCGGAACATCGACCAGATACCGCAGCGCTTCCCCGACGGGGGCATTGCCCGCGATCAGCGCGGTGGTACGCGCCTCGACATAGAGCCGCACGAAACCGGGAGCGAGGCCGGGGGATCGTTCGCGCTCGACCGTCGCCTGCTGGCGGATCTGCGCGCGCAGGACCAGAGGCGCACTATCGGCAAGATCGACGATGTCGGCATAGGTCATGGCCGGGGGACCGGCGGGCTCCTGCGCGATGGCCGCAGCCGGGGCGCATATCAGCGCGGCGCTTAGGAGCAGGAGCTTCGCGGGATGGCGTTGGATCGACATGGGAGGTGATTCTTTTTGCAGGGGAAATGGAAGGCTCGAATCGGTGAACCCATGGGCATTGTCCACGGTTCCTCGGGCCAGGTCACTGAATCCGCGCTTAACCGATAAAGGGTTTGCGGTGGCAGGGCATCGTAGCTAAAGGGTCGAGCCGGACCCGAGCGCATGACACAATATTGCTTGGGGAGAGGTGTCCGGGTTCTTATCGGGAACTCAGGGTTACCTTCGTCGCTTGGACTTTTGAACAAAGCCAAGGGGCGCGACTGCGTTAATGATGCCCCATGTCACGCCAGCCTGGCGGGTCGCAAAATGGGCATCCAGATACCCCGGACTTTCCGGGGTGACCGATGGAGTGATGCAACCGAATGGCTTATGCTGACCAACAGATGAGCGGCAATCGCGTTGTCGCGATCATCATTGTTGCCCTCATCCATATTGCTCTCGGCTATGCTCTCATCACCGGCCTCGCATATGATGCGGTCCAGCAGGTGGTCGAGCGCGTGACGACGATCGATATCGATGAACCCCCGCCGCCTGAAGAAGAGCCGCCGCCGCCGCCGGAGAACGTGCCCGACACGCCGCCGCCGCCGGTAGCACCGCCGCCGCCGATCAATATCGCCCCGGCGCCGCCGCCAATTCGGACGCAAACGACGATCCCGCCCCCGGCACCGCCGCGGCTGGTCATCCCGCCGCCCGCACCGCCCGCTCCGCCGCCGCCGCCCTCGCAGGCGCGTGGTGCCACGGCGAAGGGCCAGAACGGCTGGGCTCGCCGGATTCAGAGCAATTATCCCCGCCGCGCAGAACGCGAAGGCATCGAAGGCAATGTCGGTGTGACCATCACCGTCGGAACCGATGGTCGCGTCGCCTCCTGCCGGGTCAGCAATTCCAGCGGATCGAGCGATCTCGATGCGGCGGCTTGCGACGGGATGACACGCTATGCGCGGTACGATCCGGCCCTGGATGCCGCGGGCAATCCAATCCAGGACACCGTTTCGACCACCATCGTTTATCGGCTCAATTAAACTCATCCCTGCTTAGGGGTCGGCTGGCCCGGCAGGGAACGACGCATCAAAAGGACTACTCGTTATGACCTTCGAACTTCTTGCTGCTGCCGGTGAAGCGGCTCCGCAGAACTCCTTCGGCTTTGTTGAAGCCATGGAACAGGGCGGCATCATTGCCTGGTCGATTCTGGCCGTGCTGGTGATCATGTCGGTCGGCTCTTTCTACATCCTGTTCACCAAGCTGTTCGAACAGCGCAAGGTGCTCGCCCAGTACAAGGCCGTTCGCACCCAGTTCTGGAAGACCGGCTCGCTCCGCGACGGTGCTTCCAAGCTCGAGAAGAACAGCGCCTGGCGCCAGCTCGTCGACGACGCGATCCTCGCCGAAGACCAGCACGCCAAGATGACCGACAAGCTCGAAGCGCATGACTGGATGCACGGTTCGCTGCAGCGTTCGGAAGACACCATCAACTCGAAGCTTGCGGGCGGCCTGCCGTTCCTCGCGACGGTCGGTGCAACCGCACCCTTCGTCGGCCTGCTCGGTACGGTTATCGGTATCTACCGCGCCCTGATCAACATCGGCATCGCCGGTTCGGCTTCGATCGACAAGGTCGCGGGCCCGGTTGGTGAAGCACTGATCATGACCGCCATCGGCCTGCTGGTCGCGGTTCCGGCCGTGTTCGCCTACA
This sequence comes from Qipengyuania sp. HL-TH1, assembly GCF_036365825.1. Taxonomy (NCBI): domain Bacteria; kingdom Pseudomonadati; phylum Pseudomonadota; class Alphaproteobacteria; order Sphingomonadales; family Erythrobacteraceae; genus Qipengyuania; species Qipengyuania profunda. Next base: position 2,953,611 of record NZ_CP142675.1, on the reverse strand, counting down.
ACTGGCTCCAGGGCCGCAACAAGCGGATCGCCGAGCTGCTCCACGCATTCTCGACCGACCTGCTGGCGAACATCAACTCGAACGGCGTCGTCAAGCCGACCTACATGACCGCGACGACCGCCTCGACCGCTCGCACCGCAACGGCTGCCAAGCCTGCTGCGGCGACCACCACGGTCAAGAAGTAATCGATCGGATACGGGGGCGGCACACAGCCGTCCCCGCACCCTCCGCATCGAACCCAAGAATTTCGAACGTTAGGAACTGAACCATGGCGATTTCGACAGGAGGTGGCGGCGATACGCCCATGTCGGACATCAACACCACGCCGCTCGTGGACGTGATGCTGGTGCTTCTGATCATCTTCCTCATCGCGGTTCCGGTCGCGATCCAGACCATCGAGAAGCTGGAAATCCCGGTCTTTGAATCGGTCGAATCCAAGGACAAGGTCGAAAACCTTCTCCTGACCGTCAGCACCACCGACGATAACGGTGTCAGCGCCGGTGAGCCCGGCTTTGCAGGTGCATCGCGTAGCGGTGAATGCCGCGTCTATTTCGGCAATGTCGCACCGGTGAGTTCGGAAGAACTGTACGACCAGGCTTTCGAACGTCTCGATGCCATCGTGCAGCGCGCGGGCGGCCCGGACGCGATCATGGAGGATCCGGAGAAGATCCCGCAGGTTCACATCCGCGGCGACGTCAATGCTCCGTGGTCGTGTGTGGCCGGTGCGATCTACAACGTCCAGGCGGCGGGCTATCCCACCGTTGGCTTCATCTCGAACCCGGTCGACCCCAACGGTTGATCGCGCGGTTCGGCAAAGCAATTAGGGAGTAACCCACTATGGCAATGTCAGGCGGCTCAGATGATGGCGCGCCGATGATGGAAATGAACATGACGCCGTTGATCGACGTCCTGCTCGTTCTCCTCATCATGTTCATCATCACCATTCCGGTCGCGACCCACTCGGTCGATATCGACCTGCCGGCACCCAGCGACGTTCCACAAGACATCACCGTCGAGCCGGAGAAGAACAAGCTGGTCCTCACGGCCAACAACGAGATCCTGTGGAACGGCAATGCGATCGACGAGGGCCAGCTGCGCACGCTGCTCGAGGAATCGAAGGCGATCAATCCGGAACCCGAACTCCAGTTCGAACCGGAAGCACAGGCCAGCTACGATCTCGCAGCGAAGGTCCTGCAGCTGATCAAGGCCAGCGGCGTGACCAAGTTCGGCTTCGTCGGCAACGAACGGTATCGGACCTTCGGCAAGGCCGGCTAATCGCGGCGACGCAGACACATGAACACGGGAAAGGGGCGGAGCGATCCGTCCCTTTCTTTTTGTCTGATGCAAGTGTGACGGGCAGCAGCTTGGCCACCCTTCCTGCCTCCTAATCGTCCTCGCCTGCGGGCAGGTCCACGCGCATCGCCGCACCCGCCAGGCTCTCCGCCTCGAGCAGCAATTCGTCATCGACCGAGCCTTGCGGGGTGGACTCGCGGCCGATCATCACCATCACCGGGACCGCGAGCGGGCTGACCCGGTCGAGTTCGACATGGATCAATTGCTCGGCCGAACGATCGAGCAGATCGCCCAGCCGCCCGACATCGGTCAGCCGCGTGCGCGCATCCGCCCAGGCCGCTTCGAGCAGGACATGGTCGGGTTCATACTTGCGCAGCACGTCATAGATCAGGTCGGTCGAGAAGGTGACCTGCTTGCCCGTCTTGCGCTTTCCCGGATGCTGCCGCTCGACCAGGCCGCCGATCACGGCGACCTCGCGAAAGGCGCGCCGCAGCAAATGCGAATTTTGTACCCATTCGATAAATTCATCCTGCAGGATGTCGGGCGACAATAGCGGTGCAGGATCCTCGACCGGCTTGAGCCCCCAGACGGCCAGCGAATAGTCATTGGCGACGAAACCGCCCGGCATCAGCCCGCGGTCCTCCATGCGCCGGGTAATCAGCATCCCGAGGCTCTGGTTCGCGTTCCAGCCTTCAAAGGTATAATAGACGCTGTAATGGCGCTTGGCGTGCGGGAAGCTTTCGACCAGCAATTGTCCCGGCCCCGGCATCCGGCTGCGCCAGTCCTGCACCTCGAGCCATTCGCGCACATCATCGGGGAAGCGGGCCCAGCTCGCGCGGTCGACCAGCATTTCGCGCACCCGGTCGGCCAGGTGCGTGGTCAGCGGTAGCCGCGCCCCGCCATAGCTCGGGATCATGGCGGAAGCCTTGGCCGCTTTCACCAGCACTTCCATGTCCTGCAGCTTGACGACTTCGAGACTCATCCCCGCGAAGGCGAAGGTATCGCCGGGGCTGAGCGACGCCGCAAAGCGCTCCTCGACCTTGCCGAGGCTGCGGCCACCGCGCCCGCGCCCCGCACTGATCCGGACGTCGAGCATTTCGGAATCGATGATGATCCCGGCGTTCATCCGGTGGCGCTGCGCCTGCTCGGGATGCGACAGCCGCCAGACGCCCTCGCCGTCGCGCACGATGCGCTTGAACTTGTCATAGGCCTTGAGCGCATAGCCGCCAGTTTCGACGAAGGAGAGCACGCGCTGCCACACAGCGTCATCGACCCAGGCATAGGACAGGCTCGCACGCAATTCGGCGAGCAGTTCACCCTCCTGGAACGGCGCGGCGCAGGCACAGGCCATGACATGCTGCGCGAGCACGTCGAGCCCGCCGGGGCGAAACTCCTCGCCGTCACGCTTGCCCTCGTCGACCGCTTCCTTGGCCGCGGTGGCTTCGAGGAATTCGAAGCGATTGCCGGGCACCAGCAACGCTCGGCTGGGCTGGTCGAGCCGGTGGTTGGCACGCCCGATGCGCTGCAGCAGCCGTGACGATCCCTTGGGCGCACCCATCTGCACGACGAGGTCGATATCTCCCCAGTCGACCCCAAGGTCGAGGCTTGCGGTCGCCACCAGCGCGCGCAATTCGCCCCGCGCCATTGCCCCTTCGACCTTGCGCCGCGCCTCCTTGCTCAGCGACCCGTGGTGGACGCCGATGGGCAGCGTATCCTCGTTCACATCCCACAGGTTCTGGAAGATATACTCGGCGAGGAAGCGCGTGTTGGTGAAGATCAGCGTGGTGCGGTTCTGGCGGATCTGCGCGTAAAGCTGCGGGATCGCCCAGGTCGCCGCATGGCCGCCCCAGGGTACGCGCTCGGCATCGGGCAGCAGGATCTCGACCTCGGCGGGAGCGCCTGCCTCGCCGGTGACCAGTTCGACCGTATCGATCTCGCCCCATGGCGCGAGCCATTCGCGAAAACCCTCCGGATTGGCGAGCGTCGCGGAGAGGGCCACGCGCTGCATCGCCGGAGCGATCGCCTGCAGCCGGGTCAGCGCCAGTGCCAGCAGGTCACCGCGCTTGCCGGTGGCAAAGGCGTGCACCTCGTCGATCACGATCCGTTTCAGCCCCCGAAACAGCTCGAAACTGTCGGGATAGGACAGCAGCAGCGACAGGCTTTCGGGCGTGGTCAGCAGCACATGCGGCGGGCGCGTGCGCTGGCGTTTCTTGCGGTCCGGCGGGGTGTCCCCGCTGCGTGTCTCGACCCGGACCGGCAGGCCAATCTCGTCGATCGGTGTCAGCAGATTGCGCTGCACGTCATGCGCCAGTGCCTTCAGCGGCGAGACGTAGAGCGTGTGTAGGCCCTCGGGCGGGGGCGCACCGGCCAGCCGCGAGGGGGTAAAGTCGGCAAGCGTCGGCAGGAACCCCGCCAGCGTCTTGCCTGCGCCGGTATCCGCCACCAGCAGCGCATGGCGCCCGGCGTCGCTCGCCGCCAGCATTTCCGCCTGGTGCCGCCGGACACGCCAGCCGCGCCCGGTGAACCAATCGTCCAGTTCGGGCGGAATGGCGGTCTGCATCAGTTCAACAGCGAAGCAGCCACGCCTTCGGTTCCGCAGCGCCGCATCCCGCCGTCCGAGCTACATCGCGTCGGCGCTGGCCGGGCCGTCCATCGTCTCCGGCGGTTTGACCAGATCGGGCAGGCTCTCGGCTTGCACGTCCAGCAATTCGGCCAGGCGTGCGCGCTCGGCGTCGCTCAGATCGTCATAGCCGCGTTGCGCGGGCAGCGCCGCCATCGCCTCGATCATCGCCGCATCCAGATCGCCAAGCCCGCTCATCATGGCGGGCATCGCCTGCATCATGGCCTGCATCACCTGCGGATCGGCGAAGAGTGCCATCGATTCCTCCGCATAGACGGTCCCGGTGGGCGTCGCGAAGAAAGCAGAGATATCGGCGAGCTGTGCCGGTTCAAAGCGAACGGCATAGGCTCGGGAAAGACCATTGCGCATGGGACCTTCCATGGCGGTGAAAACTCCGCTCATACGCGAGGTGATCACATTGACCACAGCATCGGCGCGGCGGTCGTGGGCGGGATCGAGCATGGCCATGATTTCCGCCTGCTGCGCCTCCCCTAGCGTGCCGACATCGTCCCCTGCGATCTCCAGCCGCGACATCAGCACGAATTCGGGCGCCGAGAACATCGTCATCATGGGACGCATCATCTGATCCATCATGTCGCCCATCATGCGGCCGTAAAAGCCTTCGGGCATCATCTTCCCGATGACCTGCCGTGCAGCGGGCAGCCGCGTCTGCTGCTCTTCGGTCAGCGGTTCGGTCTGAAACATCCCCGCGATCATGCCGGCAATCTCGTCGACCTGCTCGCGCGACATATCGGCGGCAGGATCTTCCGCCGCCTCCTGTGCCATGACCGGGCTCGTCATGGTCAGCGCCATGGCCGCCAGCGACGCACTCAACAGCTTACGCATATTCTTCCTCCCGCTTGTCTCAGGCCCCTCAGTGCCCGGCCTGCGGGCCGCGCTCCAGCCCAGATGCGGCCAGTTGCTCGTCGATCTGCGCAACCAGGCGGTCGAGACCGGCCTGATTCTCGCTTTCCGCGCGCGCGACGAGCACATCCTGCGTGTTCGACGCGCGCAGCAGCCACCAGCCGTCGGCGGTGGTCACGCGGACCCCGTCGGTGGTGTCGGCCACGGCATCGCTCGCGGCAATGCGTTCGGCGATTTCGCCAATCGCGGCAAACTTGCGGATTTCATCGACCTGGAAACGCATTTCGGGCGTATTGACCATCGGCCGCATCGCACCGCGGAGTTCGGTCACCGACCGGCCCAGCCGCGCCGATGCGGCAATCAGCCGGATCCCGGCATAGAGCGCATCGTCATAGCCGTAATATTCATCGGCGAAGAACACGTGGCCGCTCATCTCGCCCGCCAGGGGCGAGCCGGTTTCCTTCATCTTGGATTTTATCAGCGAGTGGCCGGTCTTCCACATCAGCGGCTTTCCGCCATGATCCGCCACATGGTCGAACAGCGCGCGGCTGGCCTTCACATCGGCGATGATCGTCACGCCCTTGGTCCGCGCCAGCAGGTCTTCGGCATAGATCATCAGCAACTGGTCGCCCCAGATTACCCGGCCTTCGCCGTCGATTGCCCCGATCCGGTCGCCATCGCCATCGAAAGCTATTCCGAAATCGAGCGATTTCTCCGCGACGAGCGCGCGCAAATCCTCGAGATTGGCTTCGACGGTGGGATCGGGATGGTGGTTGGGGAAATTGCCGTCCACTTCTGTGTAAAGCAGGTGATGTTCGCCCGGCAGGCGCGCGGCGAGTTTCTCAAGCGCGGGGCCGGCCGCGCCATTGCCCGCATCCCAGCCGACCTTCAGCCCGGCGAGCGCAGCAGGATCAAGCCCGTCGAGCGCCTCGAGCATCCGGTCGATATAGGCGTCGATCACGTCGCGCTCCTCGACCGCGCCCGCACCGTCGACCCATTCGCCCGCCGCCCCGCGCCGGCCAAGCTCCTGGATGTCCGCGCCAAAGAACGGACGGCCCTGGAACACCATCTTGAAGCCGTTGTAATTGGCGGGATTGTGGCTGCCGGTTATCTGGATGCCGCCATCGACATCTGCCGCCGATGCTTCGGCGTAATAGAGCATGGGGGTGGCGCTCATGCCGATCCGCACCACATCCATGCCCGAAGCGGTCAGACCTTCGACGAGGGCGTGTTCGAGCATGGGCGAGCTGACCCGGCCATCGTATCCAACCGCCACTTTCGAGCCCCCGGCTTCGGCCAGCATCGACCCGAAACCGCGCCCGATTGCGCGCGCATCTTCTGCCCCCAGCGTTTCGCCGATAATCCCGCGGATATCGTATTCGCGCAGCACGGTGGAATGGAAATCGTGGGTCATTGCGGGGGCTCCGTTGGGGTCCGGGAAATGTGATCGAGCAAGAGGTCGCGCGCGGCATTGGCCTCCTGCAAGGTGGCTGCGCTACCCCCTTTGTCCGGGTGATTTATTGTAGCAATGCGACGGTGCGCGAGACGGATTTCATCCTCGCTGGCATGACGCGGCACGTCGAGTGTGGCCCGCGCCTGCGCCAGCGCCCGGTCCGTCGCGCTCTGCGCGGTCAGATATTCCCACGGCCATTTGCCGAATATCCAGCGACACGCCACCGCGAGCAGCAGCGCAAGCGCGAGAAAGCGGATCACTGGACCGCCTCCGCGAGAGTTTCCGTGTCGTTCGCGGGAAGACGCAGATTGGCGACGAGGCCGCGCAATTCCTGCCGGGCGACAAGATGGCTGGTGCCGAGATCGCCCAATTGCCCCTTGTCGAGCAGCGTCAGGCCCGAGGGGAAGAGTTCGCGATAGACCACGCGTTCGGACAGGCCCTTGGCAACGCGGAAGCCGACGCGTTTCGACATTTCGGTCAGCGCCTGTTCGATACGCGCCATATTGCGTGCTTCGGTATAGCCGGTGCGGTTGCGCACCACGACCCAGTCCATCTGCCCTCGGTTCTGCTCGATCTGCGTCCGGCTGCGCTTGATCCGCGCCTCCCAGATCAGTTCGGCATAGAAGGACAGCTTGCGGACCTTGAAGCTCTCGCCCTCGACCTGGCCGATGAGGTCGAAGTCGACAAAGCTGTCGTTCATCGGCGTGACCAGCGTATCGGCGGTGGTGGCGGCGTGGCGCGCAAGCGGATCGTCACGGCCGGGCGTATCGATGACCACGAAGTCCGCACCGGCGGACCGGCTTTCGATAAATGCCTCCATCGCCGCCTCGTCCATGCCCTCGACGACATGGCAGATGGCGGTAGGCAAATCGACGCCGCGCCGCTGGCTGGTCTCGGCACGGTTCTCGAAATAGCGGCACATGGTGCGCTGGCGATGGTCGAGATCGAAGGCGACAACCCGCGCGCCGCGAAACGCGAGCGCGACCGCAATGTGCACGGCGGTGGTCGATTTGCCGGTGCCGCCCTTCTCATTGGCGAAGACGATGCGGTGGGGATGCGACGTCATCAGGGGTGGGCCGTAAAGTTCATGCTGGCGACGTCCCTATCCAACCCGCCGTCCGGCGGCAACGCACCGTGCTGGTGGCGAGCATGGTTTTTCCCACAATGGGAACCGGGTTTGTCCGGTGGGGCGCGTGCGAAAAGGTCATGGCGCGCGCGATCTTGCCACATGCCGCGCAGGGCGGCACAGGTGCCTCCCTTCAGTTTACGGGAGTTGGACCGCTGCAAACCGCCACCACCCTCGCCGCGCTTCGCACGGCCAGTTCGGCTCTGCGATCGAGCGGGAGCCTGGCGCTGGTGCCGACCATGGGCGCCTTGCACGAAGGCCATCTGACGCTGGTGCGCGAGGCACGAGCGGCGGCCGAGCATGTCGCCGTATCGATATTCGTCAACCCGCGCCAGTTCGGGGAGAATGAGGATCTCGATGCCTATCCGCGGCAGATGGCGCGCGATTCGGCGCTGCTCGAAGCCGAGGGAGTCGCGCTGCTCTGGGCTCCGGCGCCGGAGGAGGTCTACCCCCCGGGCTATGCGACGAACATCTCGGTTTCGCGGATCAGCGACGACCTGTGCGGTGCCGACCGACCGGGGCATTTCGACGGCGTCGCGACGGTCGTGTGCAAGCTGTTCAACCAGGTGCAGCCCGACCTGGCCTTCTTCGGCGAGAAGGACTGGCAGCAGCTGGCAGTCATCCGCCGCATGGCACGCGATCTCGACCTCACGCTGCCGCATGTCGATGCAATCCGCGGCGTGCCGATCGTGCGTGAAGCTGATGGCCTCGCGCGGTCGAGCCGCAATGCCTATTTGACGTCAAGTCAGCGCGCCGCCGCAGCGGCACTGCCCCGGCAGATGGAAACCGCAATCGCGCGTCTGGTCGCAGGCGAGCGCGCAGATGCCGTGCTGTCGGACCTTGCGGGAGAGTTGCTCGAGGCCGGGTTCGATTCGGTGGACTATGCCGATCTGCGCCGCGGCAGCGATCTGGTGCCCGCCAGCGACGCGGCACCGGGCAACCGGCTGTTCGTGGCAGCGCGGATCGGGGGCACCCGCCTGATCGACAATATGCCGGTCGCCTGAGAGCGTACCGGTTCGAACGATGGCGGGAAGTCTGGAGCGGGTAAGGGGAATCGAACCCCTCTAGCCAGCTTGGAAGGCTGGAGCATTACCACTATGCTATACCCGCTCAGGTGACGCGCCAATGCCACCGAAGCCGCGCTGGCGTCAACACGCTATTGCGCGCGGTCGCTGCTTTCGGTCCGGGCTTCCTCGGCTGACGAAGCGATGCTTTCGGCGAGGGTCGGTTCCTTAGCGGAGGTCGGCTGCACTGGGACGCTGACTTCGATTTCGACGCGGCGATTGGTCGCCCGCCCTGCCTCGTTCGGCGTCCCGTCGGGCAGCGCATTGGGCGCGACCGGGTTCTGCTCGCCGAACGCGATTACGACGATGCGTTCCTGTGCGACACCGTTTTCGATCAACCATTCGGCCACCGCATCTGCGCGCGCCTGCGACGCGCGCAGGTTGGCTTCGTCGTCACCGCCGCTGTCGCTGTGACCGCGCAGGGTGATCGTCCCTCCCTCGCCCATCTGCGGGGAGGCGAGGACGGTGGCCAAGTCGGCGCGTGCCTCCTCGGTCAATTCCGCGCCTTCAGGAAAAGCGATCCGCGTTTCCAGCGCACCGCGCGGTTCGAGCGCCTCGATCGGCTCGACCTGGAACTCGGGCCGGAAGATCGAGCGCTTGTCGCCGCCCTCCTCTTCCTCGGGCGGCGGCGCGCCGCGCTGGTCGCCGCATGCGGCCAGCATGAGCGTGGCCGCAGCGGCAATGAGGGAAAACTGGCGCGTGTGCTTCATATCATGCCCCCTGTTCGGTGGTCTTGTTGCGCTTGCGGTCGCGCTTGGCTGCGGCGTCCTGCGCGGTGCGTTCCTGCGGCGGTGCGAAGCTGACTATGACGTCGCCGGCGCGCGGTTCGGGCCGCGCGGCATGGGTGAAGAAGCGCAGCGTGCCGCTATCGCGCACCAGCAGCAGCATCGAGGCCGCATCGGGCAGCCGCTGCTGCGCCGCTTCGAAGTCGAATTCTTCCGACAGCTTGGTCTTGCGGAACACCCAGCCCCGCGCGAGCCGCTCATTCACGTCCTCGACGCCGAAGCCGGTTTCGAACAATGCGCGTCCGCGGATGCCGCTGGGCAGCGCGTGGCGGTCGTCATCATCGACGGCATCGCCCAGCTGGAAGACGGTGTCGCGCCCGATTTCATAGGCGAATTCATTGCAGACGAGCGCGTTATAGGCCTCGTTCTCGGTCGCTGCGACCAGCACCGCATAGGGCGCGAGGTCGAGATTGTGCTCGGTCGCCTCGTTGAGGATCTCGCCGTGGTAGAAGGGCAGCCCCTTCTGGCGGGCCAGCGCGAGGCGCTGCCAGCTGGAATCGACCACCATCACCGGCGATTTGAGCTCCTGCATCATCAGCGCAAGCGAAATGGTCCAAGGCGTGCTGCCGACGATCAGGATCCCCGGCCGGTTGCTGCCTTTGAGATTGAGCAGCCGCGCAACGAAATCGATGGTGAAGCCATGTGCGATGATCGTCACCACGACCACCGCGAAGCTCAGCCCGATCAGCGCGGTGCCATCGTAGCCGATATCCTCGAGCCGCAGCGCGAAGAGGCCGGAAATGGCCACGAGCACGATCCCGCGCGGAGCGATCCAGGCGAGGAACAGCCGCTCGTTCCACGGCACCGAGCTGCCCAGCAGGCTGAGCAGGATCGTCGCCGGTCGGACGAGGAACAGCAGTGCCAGCAGGAACAGGCCGAAATTCCAGTTGAGATAGGCAAGTTCTTCGAATTCCAGACTGGCGGACAGCAGGATGAAGATGCCTGCGATGAGGATGACCGCGACATTCTGCTTGAAGGGATGAATGCTCCTCAGCGAGGAGACGTTCATATTGGCCAGCGCGATACCCATCACCGTCACCGCGACGAGACCCGCCTCGTGCTCGATCTGGTTCGACAGTACGAAGACCACGATCACCGAGGTGAGCAGGACCGGCACCTTGAGGAATTCGGGCACCGCGCCGCGCGGGAACGCCCAGGCGATCGCGGCAGCGGCTACATAGCCGATCAGCCCGGCGATGATCGCGGCGATAACCAGCGGCGGGACGACTTCGATCAGCCCTGAACCCGGCGATTCGGCGACCTTGCGGAAATATTCATAAGCGACGACTGCGCACAGCGCGCCGATCGGATCGTTGACGATCGCTTCCCATTTGAGGATCGCCGCGGGTCTGGGCTTGACCGAGGACTGGCGTAGCAGCGGCATGACCACCGTAGGCCCGGTGACCACGAGGATACCCGCGAACAGGATCGCGACGGGCCATTCCAGCCCGCCGATCGAATGGGCCGAGACCGCGCCCAATACCCAGGCGATGGGCACGCCGAAGATCACCAGGCGCCAGACCCCGTCGCCGGCATGACGCAATTCGCGGAAGTCGAGGCTCAGCCCGCCTTCGAACAGGATCAGCGCGACGCCGATGGCAATCATCGGGTCGAGCAAGTCGCCAAAGGCGTGTTCGGGGTCGAACAGGCCGAGGATCGGGCCCGCAAGGAAACCTGCAGCCAGCATCAGCACGATGGCCGGCCAACCCGTGCGCCAGGCCAGCCACTGGGCACCGATGCCCAGCATGCCGACCATCGCGATGACTAAAGACTGTTCCATGCCCCTCCCTGACTACGCGAGAATTCGCGAGCAGCGCGCCAGCACGGCGCGAGTCCTATGAATGTTCGAAGCGGCGAATATATCCTGCATCGCCGCGCGCTCAATCGCCCTCGAAGCCCATCAGCGTCCGGACGTCCACTGCCTGGCTAGCAAGTTTGGCGCTGCCGCCTAATTCAGGCAGGTCGATGACAAAGGCCGCACGGCGCACTTCGGCCCCCGCCAACCTTAGCAGTTCGGTCGCGGCCAGCGCGGTCCCGCCGGTGGCGAGCAGATCGTCGACGATCGCCACCTGCTGCCCCTGCGCCACCGCGCTGGGATCCATTTCGAGCCGGTCGAGCCCATATTCGAGCTCGTAATCCACCCCGATCACGGCGCACGGCAGCTTGCCCGCCTTGCGGATCGGCAGGAACGGACGGCGCAGCCGCGCCGCGACCGCGGCCCCGAAGATGAACCCGCGCGCTTCCATTCCGGCAATCGCCTCGGCGCCTTCGACCGCCTCCGCCAGCCATTCGACCGAGGCGGCGAAGCCCGGCCCATGACCGAGCAGCGTGGTGATGTCGCGAAACTGGATCCCCGTCTTGGGAAAGTCCGGGATCGTGCGGACCAGGGCCTTGAGTTCATCGGGCGTCATCATCTTTTCCCCGGAAAGCAAAACGCCCCTCGCATCGCGCGGATGCAAGGGGCGTCATACGTTGGTCTGGAAATGCCGATCAGTCGGCTTTGCGCTTTGCCGCAGCCCAAATCTGGTTCTTCGACAGAAAGGCAAGGATCGTCGCGAAGAGCAGGAAGACCAGCACCGGCCAGCCCGTCTGCTTGCGCTCGACCAGCGTCGGTTCCGCGGTCCAGGTCAGGAAGGCGGCAACGTCTTCCGACATCTGCTGCACCGTCGCCTCGGTCCCGTCGTCATAGGTCACCTGACCGGTCGTGGTCAGCGGCGGCGCCATGGCGAGGTTGAGGTTCGGGAAATAGGGGTTGTGATACAGGCCCGGTCCCGGAGCCGCTTCGGGATGATGCTCGAGCAGCTCTTCGGTCGGTTCGGCATAGCCCGCGAGCAGCGAAGCGACATAATTCGTGCCGTCACCGCGTGCCTTGGTCATCAGCGACAAATCGGGCGGAATGGCGTTGTTGTTCGCGGCCGCCGCGGCGACATTGTTCGGATAGGGCGACGGGAAATAGTCGGTCGGCAGGCCCGGACGCGAAGTCGCTTCGCCGGTGTTCGGATCGATGCCCGGCACCTGCTTGGAGGCGGCGAACGCCTTCACCTGGCCTTCGTCATAGCCCAGCTGTTCGAGATCGCGGAAAGCGACGAACTTGAGGCTGTGGCAGGCCGAGCAGACCTCGTCATAGACCTTGAAGCCGCGCTGCAGCTGCTGGATGTCCCACTTGCCGAAAGCGCCATCGAAGGAATAGGCGATATCGCGCGGTTCCTCGTAGGGAAGATGCCCGGCGGGCTCTTCGGTCATCCAGGCATAGGCGCCGATGACGAAGGAATAGAGCGCGATAAGCGCGAAGCCGAGGCCGACGAGAATGGCGACGAGGCGGATGCTGAGAAGCTTGGTCATGTCTTTTCTCGTAACTCGCTTAGACGCCCGGCGTCGTGTTTTCGCCCAGCACTGCCTTCTTGTCCGAGCCGAGAACGGCTTCGGTGATCGAATAGGGCAGCGGGGCGGGCTTCTCGATCTGGCTGACGATCGGCAGGATCACCAGGAAGTGCAGGAAGTAGTAAGCCGTCGCCACCTGGCTGAGCATCACATAGGGTTCTTCCGCAGGGGCGCCGCCACAGACGAACAGCACGCCCATCGTGGGGATCAGACCGAACCAGAAGAACTTGCGGAACAGCGGACGGTAATGGCCGCTGCGCACCGGCGACTTGTCGAGCCAGGGCAGGAAGAACCAGATCAGGATCGACCCGAACATCGCGATCACACCCAGCAGCTTGGCCGGCAGGATGAAGTCGACGGTGAAGGCACGCAGGATCGCGTAGAACGGCCAGAAATACCATTCGGGCACGATATGCGCCGGCGTCGAAAGCGGGTTGGCTTCGATATAGTTGTCGGGGTGTCCCAGCGCGTTGGGCAGGAAGAACACCATCGTGAAGAACAGCAGCAGCGCGACGCCCAGGCCGAACCCGTCCTTGGCCGTATAATACGGGTGGAACGGCAGCGTGTCGCTTTCGCTTTTCACTTCGACCCCGGTCGGGTTGGACGAACCCGGGATATGCAGCGCCCAGATGTGCAGGATGACGACACCGGCAATCACGAAGGGCAGCAGGAAGTGCAGCGAGAAGAAGCGGTTGAGCGCGGCATTGTCGGGCGCGAACCCGCCGAGCAGCCAGATCTGGATCGGCTCGCCGACCAGCGGGATGGCGCCGAACAGGCCGGTAATCACCTTGGCACCCCAGAAGCTCATCTGGCCCCAGGGCAGGACGTAACCCATGAACGCGGTCGCCATCATGAGCAGGAAGATCACCACGCCGAGCAGCCAGATCATTTCGCGCGGAGCCTTGTAGGACGAATAGAACAGGCCGCGGAAGATGTGCAGGTAGACGACGATGAAGAAGAAGCTGGCACCGTTGGCGTGCGCATAGCGCATCAGCCAGCCCCAGTTGACGTCACGCATGATGTGTTCGGTGGTCGCGAAGGCGACCTGCGCATTCGCCGCATAATGCATCGCCAGCACCACGCCGGTAACAATCTGCACGACGAGGAAGAAGCCCGCGAGGACGCCGAAGTTCCAGAAATACGACAGGTTACGCGGCACCGGATAGCCCGCGCCCACAGCATTATAGACGAGGCGCGGCAGCGGCAGTTTCTCGTCGAGGAACTTGGTGACCCCATTGGTCGGGGTGTATTCCTTGGCCCAGGGAAAGCTCATGGTTTCGTCTCTTCTCTCTAAGCTCAGCCGACCTGGATGACGGTGTCCGAGGTGAACTCGTATTCCGGCACTTCGAGATTGGTCGGCGCCGGGCCTTTACGGATACGGCCGGCGGTGTCGTAGTGCGAACCGTGGCAAGGGCAGAAATAGCCGCCGAACTCGCCCTTCACTTCGCCTTCGGCAGCACCCAGCGGGACGCAGCCGAGGTGGGTACAGACGCCCATGGTGACGAGCATGTCGCCATGGCCTTCCTTGGTCCGTTCGGCCAGCGACTGCGGGTCGCGCAGCGAATCCGTCGGCGTGGCATTGGCAGCCGCAACCTCGTCGGGCGTCAACCGGCGGATAAACAGCGGCTGCTTGCGGAACACCGCCTTGATCGCTTGCCCCGGCTCGATCGCCGAGACATCGACTTCGGTCGAGCTCGCGGCGAGCACGTCCTTCGACGGGGCCATCTGGCTGACCAGCGGGTAGACCACCGCGAGGCCACCGATACCGGCGGCGCTGACGGCCGCGATGTCGAGGAAATCGCGGCGCCGAATACCGTCGCCGGTTTCGCCTGCCGTTGCGGGAGTTGCGGTTGCAGCGGTCTCTGCCATCAGCGCTTGCCTTGCCTGCCTTGTACCTGCGCCTGGCCCGGGGGCATTGCGGCGCGATGTGCGAATCCAATGACCGGACGTTCAGGAAAGCCGGTGCGCCCGATCGACGATGCGTGCGCGAAAGCCCCCGGTATGCCCGGTTTGGTCGCGCCTCTAGCCGCTATGCGACAGGTTGCCAACCGCCATTTTGGCAAGCTTTGTGCACTCCCGCGCAATGGCACACAAAGGTGCGCGCAATCGTATGCGATTGGGTTCCGGTAGGTCGCGCGGTTCAGGCGGGCAGCCCGACAATGCTGATCTGGCGTCCGTTTGTCGGCTGCGAAAGGTGGGTCGCGCGGCGATAGGAGAAGAAGCGACCCGGCTGCGCATAGGTGTCTTCGCCCAGATCCTCGACCAGCCCCACACCTGCGGCTTGCAAGCGGTGTGCGACATAGGCGGGGAGATCGAACTGGCAGTGCCCGGGGCGGCCGGACACAAAGAACCGCGTATCTTCCTCTTCGAAGGCATTTCGGAATCCCTCGTCGACCTCATAGCTGGCTTGCGCGATGGTCGGGCCGATCGCGGCAACAATATTCGCAGGCTCCGCGCCGAGCGATACCATCGCCGCGACAGTGTTCTCCAGCACCTCGCCCAATGCTCCGCGCCACCCGGCATGCGCCGCGCCAATTACGCCTGCGGCCGGATCGGCAAGCAACACCGGGGCGCAATCCGCAGTGACAATGCCCAGTGCCAGACCGGGTCGGTCGGTGACCAATGCATCGCCCTCGGGCAAAGCCTCGTCCGCATGGGTTACCGCGAAGACTGCACTCGAATGCACCTGCTTGAGACGGACCAGCGGCGCGCCAGGAAGGATATCGGCAACATCGAGCTCCGCCGCGGTCGAGAACCCGTGCGGGATGCTGCCCAGCGACGCCGCCTTGAGATAGGTGCTCATGAAGCGCCTAGCCCAGCGAGCGGGTCACTTGCTCGTACGTATCGCGCGACAGCTTGGGCGCTTTGGCGATCCGTTCGAGCGCCTCGCGCATCAGTTTCGCACGGCCTTCCTCGATCCGCTGCCAGCGGCCCAGCGGCGGGACGAAGCGCGCAGCGGTCTGCGCATTGATCGGATCGAGTTCGAGAATGAGATCGGCAAGCATGCGATAGCCCTCGCCATCGGCGCCATGGAAGGCCTGCGGATTGGCCGCGAAGGCCATGTAGAGCGAGCGTACGCGATTGGGATTCTTGAGCGTGAAATCGGGATGTTCGCGCAGCGCCTTCACATGTTCGATCGCATGCGGATGGAGCGAGCTAGCCTGCAGCGCGAACCATTTGTCGATCACCAACGCATTGCCCGCATAGCGGTTGTAGAAGTCGAGCAGCTTGCCCGTACGCGCCGCGCTGTCGAGCCCCGCCAGCACCATCAGAGCGCCCTGCCGGTCGGTCATATTGTCGGCGCCGTCATATTGATGCGCGGCGAGTTCGGCTGCCTTGGCCGGATCGCTGGCGGCGGCATAAGCCAGCACCAGCGTCTTGACCTTGCGCGCGCCCTTGCCCTGCGCATCGAGCGAGAACGGCACCTTACCGGTACGCTCGTAAAGCGCCTCGAACTGCGCCGCGAGACGCGTCCCGAGATCGGCTTTCAGCGCCTCGCGTTCGGCATGGATGCGGCCCGGATCGGCGACCAGCAGCTGCTCGGCGACATACGTCTGGCCGGGCATCACCATGAGTTCGCCGCGCATGAGATCGTCGAGCTGATCGTCCTCGATCACCGCGCGCATCGCCTGGGCGATATCGGTCCGCGCCGCCTCGCGCTCGCCATCGTCCATTTCGCCCGACACGGCGGCGACGAGATGGCCGGTCATCAGTTCCTGCATCGCTTCATAGCGGGCGAAGGGATCGTCATCCTTCGCGGCGAGAAACACGAGGTCTTCGCGCGACACGTCCCGGTCGATCGAGACGGGGGCGGAGAAGGTGCGATTGATCGACAGGATCGGCCGCTGGGCAAATCCATCGAAGGTGAACTCGGCGCTGTCCTTGTCCAGCACCACCAATTGCTCGCCCGAATGCGTCCCGCTGGCGCGGTCGAACAGCGCCAGCTTGAGCGGGATCGGCATCGGATGCTTGTCACCCTGGCCGGGGGTCGCGGGCACCGTCTGCGTCAGCTTGACCCGCGCTGTGTCGCCTTCATGCGCAAGCGTGACCGCCACCTTGGGCGTGCCGGCCTGCGCATACCACAGGCGGAATTGCGTCAGATCCAGACCCGTCCCCGCTTCGATTGCGGCGACGAAATCCTCGCAGGTCGCCGCCTCGCCGTCGTGGCGGTCGAAATAGAGGTCGGTGCCACGGCGGAACCGCTCCGCGCCCGCCATGGTGCGCATCATGCGGATTACTTCGGCACCCTTGTTATAGACGGTTGAGGTGTAGAAATTGCTGATTTCGCGATAGGAATCGGGCCGGATCGGATGCGCGAGCGGGCCCGAATCCTCGGGGAACTGGACCCCGCGCAACACGCGGACATCCTCGATCCGTTTGACCGGCTCGCTGCCCATATCGGCGCTGAACAACTGGTCGCGCAGCACGGTGAAGCCTTCCTTCAGGCTCAGCTGGAACCAGTCGCGGCAGGTTACGCGGTTGCCCGACCAGTTATGGAAATACTCGTGGCCGATCACGCCTTCGACCCCGTCGTAATCGCCATCGGTCGCGGTTTCGGGGTCGGCGAGGACGTATTTGGTGTTGAAGACGTTGAGGCCCTTGTTCTCCATCGCGCCCATGTTGAAGTCGCTGACCGCGACGATGTTGAACAGGTCGAGATCGTATTCCCGCCCGAACACTTCCTCGTCCCATTGCATCGAGCGCTTGAGGCTCTCCATCGCGTGCTCGGTGCGGTCTAGATCGCCCTCGCGCACATAGACGTTCAGCTCGACCTCGCGCCCGCCCATGGTCGTGAAGTGATCGGTCCGCGCGACCAGATCGCCCGCGACAAGCGCGAAGAGATACGATGGCTTCGGCCAGGGATCATGCCACTCGGCCCAATGGCTGTTGCCATCTTCGCCCGTCGCCACGCGGTTGCCATTGCACAGCAGCACCGGGAACTGCGCCCGCGGTCCGCGCATCCGCACGGTATAGGTGCTCAGCACATCGGGCCGGTCGGGGAAGAAGGTGATCCGGCGAAACCCTTCGGCTTCGCATTGCGTGCAGAGCATGCCGTTCGAGGCATAGAGCCCCATCAGCTGCGAATTGTCCGAGGGATCGAGTTCGGTAACGATAGTCAGCACATGGCGATCACCCGGCAGCGTAACGACCAGGTCGTCGCCATCGATCATATGCCCGTCGCACGACCCGCCGTCGCAGGCGAGCGAGACCAGCGCGAGCCCGTCGCCATTCAGGCGAATGGTCGGCGAAGCGGCAGCGTCGGGATTGCGCTCGACATTCAGCGTGGTGGTGATCCGTGTCTTCTCCAGGCCCAGCTCGAATTCCATCCGGGTCGCCGGGATCAGCCACGGGAAGGGCGTGTAATCCTCTCGCCGGATGACCGGTGGTGCCTTGGGTTCGATGGCGGCATCGGCCATTACGGGATTGCCGTCGGGCGTGGCGGGAGTGCGCGCAATATCCATGGAATTCCTGTCGAATGCGGGGTCGAAAACGTACTGTCATTCCTTGCAACGCCCGTCGAGACTTTGCGTTCACTGGTCGGCTAGCGCTGGTCGGGTGATTGACAGCACTGCACCCGTGCCGCAGCGAAGCGCAACGGAGGGAATGACATGCTGGACCTGCTTGCCGCCACATCGGACGGCTTCGATGTCGCCAGTGCGACACGCGCCTATCTCGACACGCTTCAGGGCCCTGCGCGTGCGCAGTCGGATGCCTATTTCGAAGGCGGCTACTGGTTGCCGCTATGGGGAACCGCGATCGGCGTGCTGGTCGACTGGCTGTTCCTACGCTTCCGCATCGCGCATGCCCTGCGCGCCTTCGGTGAGCGGGTGAGCAAAAGGGCCTGGATCGTCACCGCGATCACCGCCTTTTTCTACACTCTGATCGGGACGCTGGTGACGCTTCCGTGGACGATCTACACCGGTTACGCCCGCGAAAAGCGCTACGATTTGCTCGACCAGACATTCGGCGCCTGGGCGGGCGAGCAGGCGATCGGCATCGCCATGGCGCTGGTTCTCATGCCGCTGGCGGTGGTCGCGATCTATGCGCTGATCCGCCGCGCGCCGCGCAGCTGGTGGCTGTGGAGCACGGGGGTGATCGGCCTGTTCATGCTCTTCGCCATGGTGCTGGGCCCGGTGTTCATCGCACCGCTGTTCAACGAGTATACCGAACTGGAAGACGGCGCCTTGCGCGACCGGATCGAGGCGGTGGCGGCGCAATATGAGATCCCGGCCGAGCACATCTACGTGTTCGACCAGTCGAAACAGCACAAGCGCATCTCGGCCAATGTCTCGGGCCTCGGCCCGACGATCCGCATCTCGCTCAACGACAATTTGCTCGAGCGGACCAGCGAAGAGGAAATCCTCGCAGTGATGGGGCACGAGATGGGCCACTACAAATTGCATCACACGTGGTGGATCGTGGGGATCCTGCTGTCGCTCTTCGCGCTGGGGCTGTTCGTCACCAGCCGCGTCGCCCCCGCGCTGATCCGCCGCTATGGCGAGCGGTGGGGCGTGCGCGACATGGGCGACCCGGCTTCGCTCCCCGTGCTGGCGATCTGCCTGGGCATCTGGATGTTCCTGATGACCCCGGCGACCAATTCGCTGATCCGCTGGGCGGAAAGCAAGGCCGATGCCTTCGGACTCGATGCCGCGCGGGAACCCGACGGCTTTGCCAAGGTCGCGATGCGCCTGTCCGAATATCGCAAGATCGAGCCCGGCCCGCTCGAGGAATTCGTGTTCTTCGACCATCCCAGCGGCGCGACCCGCGTGCGCATGGCGATGCAGTGGAAGGCAGATAACGTCGAGAACCCGCAGGTGGTCGTCCCAGAAGAAGGCTATCTCGACGCCAAATGAGCCGCCTGCTGATCTTCGGCCTCGGCTATACCGCCACACGGATCGCCGACGCCCTGCGCAGTCGCGGCTGGCAGGTCGATGCCACGGGCAGCGCGGGCAATCTCGCATTCGGCGATGACGAGGCCGTGCGCGGGGCCTTGGCGCGCGCAACCCATGTGCTGAGTTCGGTCCCGCCAGTGGAGGACAGCGATCCGGTGCTCGACCGGTACGGCAGCGCGCTGTCCGGCAAATGGCTCGGCTATCTCTCGTCGACGGGCGTCTATGGCGATGCGGCGGGGGCCTGGGTCGATGAAGCGTCGCCAACCGGCAGCGGGCGACGCCAGGCCCGCGCCGAATGCGATGCGCGCTGGCTCGAAGCGGGCGCGCGGGTATTCCGGCTTCCCGGGATCTACGGCCCGGGGCGTAGCGCGTTCGACCGCGTGGAAGCGCGCAAGGCGCACCGCATCGACTTGCCGGGCCAGGTGTTCAGCCGTGTGCATGTCGCGGATATCGTCGCTGGCGTGGTCGCTGCGATGGCAACCGATGCGCCGGCGGGGGCCTATAATCTGTCCGACGATCTGCCGACCAGCCAGAATACCGTGATCGAGGAAGCCTGCCGCCTGCTGGGCCGCGAGGCGCCCCCGCTGCAATCGATCGGCGCCGCCCGATTGTCGCCCATGGCGCGCGGGTTCTATGCCGAGAACCGAAGGGTCGCGAACGGCAAGGCGAAGCGTGTGCTCGGCTGGCAGCCGCGCTTTGCCACCTATCGCGAAGGTCTGGCGGCGATCAGGGCTCGGGCGTAGCGCGCCGCGGCGGGGCATTGGCGCGCCCGCGCATCGCGACCACCATCCCGACCAGCGTGATCACCGCCCCGGTGGCCGGCAAGAGGCCCCATTCGAAGCCTTCGAACAGCGTCGACAGCACCATCGCCACGATCGGCACGATGACCGAGCTGTAGGCCGCCCGCCCCGCCCCGACCTTGCGCACCAGCCCGTAATAGAGCGGGAAGGTGACCACCGATCCGGCAAGCCCAAGATAGAGAATCCCGAGCGTATAGGAGGCGCGCGGATCGAATTGCGGCGGGCCGTCGGCAACCAGCGCATAGATGGTGTTGATGATCGCGCCCGCCGTCATCGACCAGGCAAGCAGCGCCAGGAAGGGTTGCCGCTTGGCCCCCTCCATCGCCTGAGTGATATTCGCCGCGCTCGCCGAAAGAATACCGCCTACCGTCAGCGCCGCGCCCAGCAAAACATCGCTCAGCGTTGCCGGAGAGGACCGCCACTCATGCGCGAACAGTAGCGAGACGCCGAGCGCCGCGATGGCCGAGCCGAGGACGAAGGCCCCGGTGATCGGCTGGCCGAGGAAGATGCGCCCGAAGATGGCATTGGGCACCACCAGCAGTGCGAACATCACCGCCACAAGGCCCGAGGTGATGTAGCTCTCGGCATTATAGACGAAGCCGAAATTGAGCGTGAACTGGAACAGGCCCAACAGCAGCGCCCAGCGCAAGCCTCCCGCAACCAGCCGGAGCGGTTCGCGGCGCATGGCGGCGAGCGCGAACATGGCGGAAGCGGCAATCATGAAGCGGTAGGAGATCGACCAGCTGGCGGGGACGCTGGCGATCTGGTCGCGGATGACCAGCCAGGTCCCGCCCCAGATCAGGCTGACCAGGAGGAATGCAGCGAAATTGCGCGGGGTGAGGAGGCTTTCCGCCTCGGGTGCCGCGCTCATAGACTGGCCACGGCCTTGGCCAGCGCTGTCGCGTCTTGTTCGCGGGTATTCCATGCAGTGACGAAGCGCGCCGCATCATCGCCCCAATCGTAGAACCCGAAACCCTGGTCACGCAGCGCTGCGCGCTCCGCCGGGGTGCAGCGCACGAACAGCTCATTGGCTTCGACGGGGTGCATCAGGCGGCCGGCGCAGGCCGTGCCGATCTCCGCCGCGGCGGCATTGGCATGACGCGCATTGGCGAGCCAGATATCGTCTTCGAGCATGGCCTGGAGCTGCGCGGCAAGAAAGCGGCCCTTCGACTGGAGATGGCCCGCCCGTTTGCGGCGGTAGCGCGCGACATCGGCCAGCGCCGGATCGAAAAACACGATCGCTTCCGCGCTCATGCCGCCGTTCTTGATGAAGCCGAAGCTTAGCGCATCGACCGGCCCCGCTGCCGCGGTAGGAGTGCAGTCGAGGAAGGCCGCCGCATTGGCGAATCGCGCGCCGTCCATGTGGAGGCGTAGCCCGCGCGCTTGGGCTATTTCGGCAATCGCGGCGATTTCCTCGGGGCGATAGCTGCAGCCATATTCGCTCGCCTGCGTGATGGAGATCGCATGCGGCTGGACCTGATGCACATCGTCGCGGATCGGATCGAGAACCGCAGCGATGGTTTGCGGCGTGAGTTTCGCACCCTCGCCCTGAGCCAGCATGAGCTTGGCGCCGTGGAGATAGAAACCGGGGGCCCCGCCCTCGTCCATCTCGATATGCGCTTCCTCGTGGCACACCACGCCGCCGTGCGGCGGCACCATCGCTGCCAGCGCGAGGCAGTTTGCCGCGGTGCCCGTGGCGACCCACAGCACTGCGCAAGGCCGCTGGAATACTTGCGCGAAACTGTCGTCCAGAGCGGCGCTCAGTGCATCGCCATCATAAGGCGTATCGGGGGTATCTGCGGCCTTGAGCGCATCCCATACGGCAGGGTGGACCGAGGCGGCATTATCGGAGAGAAACTGCATCGGAACGCCATAGCCATGTGTGCGTTGGTTGCCCAGAAAGGAAACTTTCGACAATGAAAACGGACGAAATTGTAATCGAACGTCGCAACCGGGTAACTCACGGAGAATATTTGGTTAGTATCGGCGACAATCCGGCTTCTGGCCGGCTGACATGGACCTTGCACAACGATGCGCGCGATGCCGAGCATACGGTTGTTCCGCCCGCGCTGCGCGGCCAGGGCATTGCCGGCCGCCTGGTCGAGGCGCTGATCGAGGATGCGCGTAGCGAAGGCTTCAAGATCATCCCGACCTGTTCCTATGTCGCGGCGCAATTCGATCGCCATCCCGAATGGGCAGATCTGCGCGCCTAGGCTTCGCGCGGCGCCCCGTCGACGATTTCGGAGAAGTCCTGCTCGGCCATGCTGTCGAGCACACTATCGCGGATGCGCCGGGCATCTGCCAGCGCCAGTCCGCGCATGCACAAGCGACCACCTGCCAGTCCGAAATGAAGATCCGCATAGCCGCGCAGGCGCGCTAGCGGGTGGCGAACGATATCGACCGATTGCAGCTTGCGTCGTGAGCCGATCGCGAGGCTTGGCGCAAACCAGCCGCGCCGCGAGTACAGCTGGCGTGCGTCGAGCGCGTGGCGGCTCCAGCGCCAGGACAGATATTCGTGCAACCCGATCCAGACGCCCCCGATGACCGGCGGAAGCAGCGCCAGTTCCCAGCGGCCCAGCGCCGCCGCGACACCCGCGATCACGAGGAGGACTACAAAACCCATGAGGAAGTTGTCGATCCGGTAAGCCGGTGCCGCGCGGGTCCATGCGACGTCCGGGCCCGGCAGCGCGAACCCGGTTTCGCCGACAACCGGCGCGATCTCGTCCATCTGCGCAAATGGCACCGCCTCGTGATTGGCGGAACCGCTGTCGCTTGCGAGGCTAACGACCTTGAGCGTGTGCCAGCCGAACAGGCGGCGCAGGAAACCGGTCTTGATCCGTAGCGCCTGAACCCGGTGCACGGGCATGACGAGGTCGGTCCGGGTAAGCAGCCCGCGCCGGCGCCGAAGGCCCTTGTCGGTACGTTCGAGCCGGAAATTCCATTCGCGCAGGACCGTCCTGATCACACCGGTCAGAACACCGATCAGCGCCAGCGACCCGACCGCAATGATGGCCCCGACGAATTGGGCGAGGAAACCCAGTCCCGCCAGCCACTGCCCCGGTCCGGCCAGTTGTTCGCGCCAGGCGCGCCAGTCCCAGACCTCGAACGGCAGGATGAAATCGAACTGCTGCGCGAGGCCGGCAGCCACCGCCACGACCGCGAGCGAAAACTCGAACAGGCCGAAGGTGACCACGCGACTGGGCGACATGGCGAAGAGCAATCGGGCACTCTCCTCCGGCAGAGGCGTGGCCGCGCCATCGACGGGTGCGGCACCAATTCCTTCGCGCCGGCTTCGCGCCAGCTCGCGCAGTCGTTCGCCCTCGCTCTCGGGCACATAGGCCAGCTTGAGGTCGTCACCGCCGCCCGCGCCGGTTTCGAACTTGACCTCGACCAGCCCGAACAATCGCGGCAAGAGCTTCTGCTCGAGGCTCACGTCCTGGATCCGCTCATAGGGCACCGAGCGGGCGGAGCGCGAGAGCACGCCGCTATCGACGCGAATATCCGCGGCTCCGACAGTATAGGTCAGGCGGCTCCAGCGCAGATAGGCGAACAGCAGGTTGAGTCCGATCGCGACGATAACCAGCGGGAGGAAGTAGACGATGACATCGTCGAAATCGCCCCTGTCGAGAATCGCGAACCCGCCGACGATGATCGGGAGGACCAGCTGACCGACCAGCGAGGCCGCACGCACTGCGAAAGTGCGCGGGTCGGTCCGGAGCGGGGTTGCGGCGGGTTCCTCGCTCACCGCGGATCGCGCCTGATGGCGGCGCGGATATCCTCGCGCATGGCGGTGGCATCCGCATGCTTCAGCCCGGGCAGCGACACCGAGGCGTTATGCGTGCCTGCGGTATGCACCGTGAGCGTCGCGAGACCGAAGGCCCGCTCGAGCGGTCCCTGACCGACATCGATATGCTGCACCCGGCCAAAGGGGACCACCGTATCGGCACGAAAGAACACTCCGCGCACCACCCGCAACCGTTCCCCGGCCAGCGAATAACCGCGCGCATTGTAACGCCGCAGCGGCACGCGGATCAGCGCATAGGCGATCACTGCCAACGCCGGGATCCACACGGCGCCGGTCCAGCCCGGGATCGCGATCTCGGCAATCGTCGCCGCAACCAGCAAGACCAGCGCTGCGATCGCCAGCTGGACACGCAGAAGCGATTTATAGGCCGGGTCGAGCGGGGTGAGGTCGTCGGATTGGTCCATACCGTTATAGCTAGGCAATACAGCGCCGCGATTCAATCTAGTTTCGCCGCCGACCTGCGCTATGCCTCACGCCAACAGGGAGAGGGTAATGGATATTTCGCAACTGATGTTTCGCGACGGGCTGATGGAGGGCGAGCGCATTCTCGTCACCGGGGGCGGGACCGGGCTGGGCCGCGTCATGGCCGAGGCCTTCCTCAAGCTGGGCGCCGAGGTGCACATCTGCGGACGCCGCCAGGGCAAGCTCGATGAAACCGCGGCGGAGCTGACCGGGCGCCACGCCGGCACGCTGGTCGGCCATGCCTGCGATATCCGCGATCCCGACGCGATCCATGCCATGGTCGATGCGATCTGGGAGCACGGACCGCTGACCGGCGTGGTCAACAATGCCGCAGGCAATTTCATCAGCCGGACCGAAGACCTCTCGGTGAACGGATTCAATGCGATCAGCGATATCGTCTTTCGCGGCAGCTTCTATGTCACGCTCGATATCGGCAAGCGGCTGATCGAGGAGGGGCGCCGCGCGAACTTCCTCTCCATCCTCACCACCTGGGTATGGAATGGCGGCCCGTTCGTGGTGCCGAGCGCGATGAGCAAGGCGGGGCTCAATGTGATGACGCAGAGCCTCGCGGTCGAATGGGGCCGTCACGGCCTGCGTTTCAATGCCATCGCGCCGGGGCTGTTCCCCACCGACGGGATGAGCGCGCGGCTGTCGCCCGGTGGTCGCGGCGGCAATTCGCAGGACGATATGAACCCGATGGGCCGCCATGGCGAAATGCACGAGCTGGCCAATCTGGCGGTGTTCCTGATGGGGCCCGGTGCGGAATGGATCAATGGCGAGACGATTGCCATCGACGGTGCCGGCTACAAGGCGCACGGCGGCAGTTTCTACGGCGCACTCAAGGACATGGGCGACGAGCAATGGAGCGCGATGCGCGAGATGATCAAGGGGACCAATGCGCAGGACAAGTCCGAACGCACGACCTAGCGCGTCCCGCTTTCCAAGCGGGGCGAACAGCCCGCAACCGGGAAACCATTTCTCTGTGAAAAATGGTGCTGCTGGGGAGGATTGAACTCCCGGCCTCACCCTTACCAAGGGTGCGCTCTACCACTGAGCTACAGCAGCACATGGTGCCCGCGAACGGCGTCGCGGAGTGGAGGCGCGCGCTATTGGCAGAGACGCGGGAGAAGTCAACCTTAGGTTGCTTATCGCGCGCGTTTTGCCGAAGAGTTGCGCCATGGCCGCTGAAAAAGACGAAATGACCCGCGAGGAGCGCCTTGCCGCGAAACTTCGCGAGAACCTGCGCCGCCGCAAAGCGCAGGGCCGCGAAATGCGCGAATCGGACGCGCACCCCCTTTCCAAGGACGATGCGGGCAGCTAACGCGCCTTGCTCCTAGGGGAATTACGGGAGCCTCCCAGTGTCCAAGCTGATCCTCGTCCGTCACGGGCAAAGCGAGTGGAACCTCGCCAACCGCTTCACCGGCTGGTGGGATGTCGATCTGACCGAAAAGGGCGAGGTCGAGGCGCGCGAAGCGGGTGAACTGATGAAGGCCAGGGGCGTCCTGCCCACACTTGCTTTCACCAGCGTCCAGAAGCGCGCGATCAAGACGCTCAATATCGCGCTCGAAGCCTGCGACCGGCTGTGGATCCCGGTGACGCGCGACTGGCATCTCAACGAGCGCCATTATGGCGGGCTGACCGGCCTCAACAAGCAGGAAACGCGCGAGCGTCATGGCGACGAGCAGGTGCATATCTGGCGCCGCAGCTTCGACGTGCCGCCGCCCGAGCTCGAGCCGGGGAGTACCTTCGACCTGGCGGACGACCCGCGCTACGCCGGGATCGACGTCCCGCGTACCGAAAGCCTCAAGCTCACCATCGAACGCGTGCTGCCCTATTGGGAAGAAGCGATCCTGCCGCAGCTCGGCAAGGGCGAGACGGTGATCATTTCCGCGCACGGCAATTCGCTGCGCGCGCTGGTCAAGCACCTGTCGAACATCTCGGACGACGAGATTACCGGGCTCGAGATTCCCACCGGTCAGCCGATCATCTACGAATTCGACGGCACGCAAGTGGCGGGCGAACGCTATTATCTGAAGGATAGCTGAGATGACGGCTGCGGGAAACGCCAAGGTCGCGGTCGTGATGGGCAGCCAGTCGGATTGGGAGACCATGACCTGCGCCGCCGAAGTGCTCGGCGAGCTCGGGGTCGCCGCCGATGTGCGCATCGTCTCCGCGCATCGCACGCCCGACCGGATGTATGATTTCGCCAAGGGCGCGGCTGCCGCGGGCTTCGAGGTGATCATCGCGGGGGCCGGCGGTGCAGCGCACCTCCCCGGCATGATTGCCGCGCTCACGCATGTGCCCGTGCTCGGCGTACCGGTGAAGTCGAAGGCGCTGTCGGGCGAGGACAGCCTGCTGTCGATCGTCCAGATGCCCGCCGGGGTGCCGGTTGGCACGCTAGCCATCGGCAAGGCGGGGGCGACCAATGCCGGCCTGCTCGCCGCGGCGATCCTTGCCACGCACGATACCGCGCTGGCGCAGCGACTGCAGGACTGGCGCGCTGCACGCAGTGCCGCCGTGACCGAGCGTCCCGTCGATTGATGCTGGGGCGCGGCGGTACGATCGGGATCCTCGGGGGCGGCCAGCTTGGCCGGATGATGGCCATGAGCGCGGCGCAGTTGGGCTATCGCTGCATTGCTTACGCTCCCGAAGGCGACAATGTGGTGAGCCAGGTGTGCGACGATGTGTTCCACAACAAGTGGGACGACAACGCGGCGCTCGCCGCCTTCGCCGCGCAATGCGATGTGGTGACCTGGGAATTCGAGAACGTCCCCGTCCCGACCGCGCAGGCCATGCCCGCCGGCCGTATCTTCCCCCATCCCCGCGCGCTCGAGACCGCGCAGGACCGGTTGGCGGAAAAGCGCTTCGTCGAGGATCTCGGCGGACGGCCCGCGGCGTATGCGCGGGTCGATTCGCGCGCCGATCTCGAAGCCGCGGTCGATCGGCTGGGGGTGCCCGGCATCCTCAAGACGCGGCGCGATGGCTATGACGGCAAGGGCCAGTGGCGGATCGGTTCGGACCGCGATGTCGCGGGGCTGAGCCTGCCCGAGACGCCGCTGGTGTACGAGGCCTTCGTCGAGTTCGAAGCCGAGTTCTCGGTGATCCTCGTGCGCGCGCAGGATGGCGCGATCCGCTTCTGGGATTCGCCGCGCAACAGCCACGAGAACGGGGTGCTCGCTACCTCGACGCTGCCCGCGGGCGAACCGATCGAGGCGCAGGTCGAGGCGGCGCGCGACCTCGCCCGGCAGGTTGCCGATGCGCTTGACTATGTCGGCGTGCTGACGCTCGAATTCTTCGCCACGCGCAATGGACCGGTGTTCAACGAGATGGCCCCGCGGGTCCACAATTCGGGGCACTGGACGATCGAGGGCGCGATCACCAGCCAGTTCGAGAACCATGTCCGCGCGGTCGCGGGACTGCCGCTGGGCGACACTGCGACGGCCGCGAAATCGGTCACCATGATCAATATCGTGGGCAAGGACATAAAGGGGGCACACGGCCACCTGGACACCCCCGACACGCACCTGCACGATTATGGCAAGGCCCAGGTGCGCGCCGGGCGCAAGATGGGCCATGTGACCCGGCTCGAACGGTGAGCCTGTTCCTGATCTATGCCCGCGCCGCCAATGGCTGCATCGGCCGCGACGGCGCGCTGCCGTGGCACCTGCCCGCCGACCTCAAGCGCTTCAAGGCGCTGACCATGGGCAAGCCGATGATCATGGGCCGCAAGACCTTCGAAAGCCTGCCCGGCCTGCTGCCCGGGCGCCGCCATATCGTGCTGACCCGGCGCGAGCGCTGGGATTCGACCGGCGCCGAGGTCGTGCGGTCGGTCGAGGAGGCGCTGGCGCTGGCGGACAGCGACGACGTCGCGGTGATCGGCGGGGCAGCGATCTTCGATGTGTTTGCCGCGCATGCCGACCGGATCGAATTGACCGAAATCCACGCCGATTTCGCAGGCGACACTTTCATGCCCGCGCCCGGCCCGGGATGGGAAATGGTTGGCCGCGAGGACTTCGGGGGCACGGACGGACACCCCGCCTACAGCTTCGTCACGCTGGAACGCGCGGCATGAAGCGCAAGCTGCTTCTCGGCCTGGCCGGCGTGGTTGTCCTCGCACTGGCAGCTTTCTTCACCTTCGCCCCCGGCGTGGTCGAGCGGGGGATGAACGAGGTCGATGGCGAGCCGCTGATCGAAGTGTCGGACGAGGCCAAGGCTCTCCACGCAACGCTAGACATCGTCGATCTGCATTCGGATACCCTCCTGTGGAAGCGCGACCTGCTCGAACGTGCGGGGCGCGGGCATGTCGACGTGCCTCGTTTACGCGAAGGCAATGTCGCGCTGCAGGTCTTCTCGAGCGTGACCAAGACCCCCAAGGACCAGAATTACGACGCCAATAGTGCCGATAGCGACAACATCACCCTGCTCGCCATCGCGCAGCTCCAGCCGGTGCGCACATGGGGAAGCCTGCTCGAACGCTCGCTCTGGCATGCACAGAAGCTGGAGACGGCAATCGAGACCGGCCGCGACGAGATTTACCAGGTGTGGAATCCGGACGACATCCGCAGGCTCCTCGACCGCCGTGCCAGTGGACGCAAGCCGGTCGGCGCGCTGTTCAGCGCCGAAGGGCTGCAAAGCCTCGAGGGCGATCCCGACAATCTCGACAAGCTCTATGCCGCGGGGATGCGCATGGCGGGCCTCACCCATTTCTTCGACAACGAACTCGCCGGATCGATGCACGGGCTCGACAAGGGCGGCCTCACGCCGATGGGCCGCGAGGTGGTCGGCCGGATGGAGCGCATGGGGATGATCGTCGACATCGCGCATTGCAGCCACGAATGCGTTGCCGATGTACTGGCGATGGCAAAGCGCCCGGTCGTGTCGAGCCATGGCGGGGTGCAGGCGACCTGCAAGGTCAATCGCAATTTGACCGATGCGGAGCTCCGCGGCGTCGCGAAGACCGGCGGCGTGGTGGGGATTGGCTATTGGGACGGGGCGGTCTGTGACACCAGTCCGCGCTCGGCGGCGCAGGCGATGAAGCATGTCCGTGACCTCGTCGGGATCGAGCATGTCGCGCTGGGAAGCGATTACGACGGGGCCACGACAGTGCGGTTCGACACCGCGCACTTGCTTCAGGTGACGCAGGCGCTGCTCGACGAGGGTTTTAGCGAAGATGAAATCCGCGCCGCAATGGGCGGCAATGCACTGCGGGTCATCCGCGCCGGGCTGGTTCCACTGGAGAGTGCGGGATGAGGTTTCTCGACCATCGGGAGCAGCTGCCCGAAAGCCTGCGCGGCGCTATCGTCGCACTGGGCAATTTCGACGGCTTCCACCTCGGCCACCAGGCGGTGGCGGGCGAGGCGATTCGCTGGGCGCGCGAAGAAGGCCGCCCTTCGATCATCGCGACCTTCGATCCGCATCCGGTGCGCCATTTCAAGCCCGATGCCGAACCCTTCCGCCTGACCACGCTCGAACAGCGGCAGGAACTCTATCTCGCCGCTGGCGCCACCGCGATGCTGGTGTTCCATTTCGATGGCGCGCTGGCGGGCACGACGGCGGAGGATTTCGTCCATAAGCTGCTCGGCGAGCATCTCGGCGTAGCGGGCGTGGTCACCGGCGAGGATTTCACTTTCGGCAAGGCGCGCGGCGGCAATTTCGACAAGCTCGTCAGCCTTGGCAAGGACAGCGGGATCGAAGCGCGCGCAGTGCCCCCGGTGATGGACGAAGGTACGCCCGTATCCTCAAGCCGCGTGCGCGATGCCCTGCGCAATGGCGACCCGCAGGAAGCCGCGCGGCTGCTGACCCGCCCCTTCGCGATCCGCGGCGTGGTGCAGCATGGCGACAAGCGCGGGCGCGAGATTGGCTATCCCACCGCCAACCTGCCGGTCGAACACTATCTGCGCCCCAAATACGGTATCTACGCGGTAACGGGCCGCGTGCTCGCCACCGGTCAGGAACTGAAGGGCGCGGCCAATATCGGCGTGCGCCCGCAATTCGACCCGCCCAAGGAATTGCTCGAGCCCTATTTCTTCGACTTCTCCGGCGATCTCTACGGGCAGGAGATCGAGGTGGCCTTCCACCATTTCCTGCGCGGCGAGGGCAAGTTCGACAGCCTCGATGCGCTGATCGCGCAGATAGATAACGATTGCGAAGAGGCTAGGCGCCTGCTGGCGTAGCCCGTCACCCCCGCGCAGGCAGGGGTCCAGCTGATCTCACCCTTACGCACTCCGCAAGCTTATCTGGGCCCCTGCCTGCGCAGGGGCGACGAAAGTCTTTATCGCGGGGCGGGTTTGGCCTAACGGCTCGCCTATATGTCCGAAAAGCGCGATTACAGAGACACGGTCTTCCTGCCCAAGACCGATTTCCCCATGAAGGCCGGCCTCCCTGCAAAGGAGCCGAAGATTGCCGCGCGCTGGGAAGAGGAGGGGCTCTACCGCCAGCTGCGCGAGGCGCGCGCCGGCCGCGAGACCTTCGTGCTGCACGACGGCCCGCCCTACGCCAATGGCGACATGCATATCGGGCACGCGCTCAATCACACGCTCAAGGACATGGTCTGCCGCACGCAGAACCTGATGGGCAAGGACGCGCCCTACGTGCCCGGCTGGGACTGCCACGGCCTGCCGATCGAATGGAAGGTCGAGGAACAGTACCGCAAGAAGAAGCTCGACAAGAAAGCGGTCCCGCCGGCCGAATTCCGCGCCGAATGCCGCGCCTACGCCAAGAAATGGGTCGATGTGCAGCGCGAGCAATTGAAGCGGCTCGGCATCATGGGCGACTGGGACAATCCCTACCTGACCATGCAGTTCGACAGCGAGGCGACGATCGTCGCCGAACTGATGAAATTCGCCGAGGCGGGCAATCTCTATCGCGGCTCGAAGCCGGTGATGTGGAGCCCGGTGGAAGAAACCGCGCTGGCCGAGGCCGAGGTCGAATATGAGGACATCACCTCGACCCAGATCGACGTGGCCTTCGAGATCACCGAATCAGCAATTCCGGAACTGGTCGGCGCACATGCGGTGATCTGGACGACCACGCCGTGGACGATCCCGGTCAACCAGGCTTTGGCCTATGGGCCGGATGTTGAGTATGTTGTCGTTCACTACGGGGACAAGCGCTATCTTGTCGCGGAAGATCTTTGCTACGCGCTCTCTCTTCGCACGGGCGCCAATGAGAATGGTACCGGCGCGCCTGAGAGCGCCGCGGAAACCGTAACAATCTACAAAGGCTCCGACCTAGCCGGAACCATGGTTCGCCATCCGATGCATCACCTCGGCGGATTTTACGCGACGCCGCGCCCCATGCTCTCAGGCGATTTCGTCACAACCGATTCAGGCACCGGGCTCGTCCACATGTCGCCCGACCATGGCGAGGACGACTTCCTGCTGTGCCGCGCCAATGGGCTCGAGCCGGTCTTCGCGGTCATGGCCGACGGGCGCTATCGCGATGACTGGGAATGGCTCGGCGCTGGCGATCTGGACGAGAACGGCAAGGAACGCCGCCGCAGCGTCATCAACAAGCCGTTCAATTCGCCCGAAGGCCCGATCTGCAGCGATTTGCGCGAAGCGGGCGCGCTGCTCTCGGCCAGCGACGACTACCAGCATTCCTATCCGCATAGCTGGCGCTCGAAAGCCAAGGTGATCTATCGCTGCACGCCGCAGTGGTTCGTGCCGATGGACAAGGAACTGGGCGGCGGCGGCACGCTGCGCAGCCGTGCCATGTCCGAGATCGAACGCGTCCGCTTCATCCCCGAAAAGGGCCGCCGCCGGATCGGTTCGATGGTCGAAGGCCGTCCCGACTGGGTGCTGTCGCGCCAGCGCGCCTGGGGCGTGCCGATAACGCTGTTCGTGAAGAACGGCACGGGCGAATATCTGCAGGACCCCGAAGTGAACGCGCGCGTCATCGCCGCAGTGCGCGAAGACGGCGTCGATGCCTGGGACGAGAGCCGCAAGGCCGAATTCCTCGGCGAGGCCTACAATCCCGACGATTACGAAATGGTCGCCGACATTCTCGATGTGTGGTTCGATTCGGGCTGTACGCATGCCTTCACGCTCGAAAGCGGGCGCTGGCCGGCATTGAAATGGCCCGCCGACCTTTATCTGGAGGGCAGCGACCAGCATCGCGGCTGGTTCCAGTCCTCGCTGCTGGAGAGCTGCGCCACGCGCGGCCGCGCGCCGTACGACCAGGTGCTGACGCACGGCTTCACCATGGCCAGCGACGGGCGCAAGATGTCGAAGAGCCTCGGCAACACGATCGATCCGCTCAAGGTCATGGAACAATACGGCGCGGACATCATCCGGCTGTGGGCGCTCAGCGTCGATTCGACCGAGGACCACCGCATCGGCGACGAGATCCTCAAGGGCGCGGGCGACCAGTACCGCAAACTGCGCAATACCTTCCGCTATCTGCTCGGCGCGCTCGACGGCTTTGTCGGCGATATGGGCGATGTCGGCGAAGTGCCCGAACTCGAGGTCTATATCCTCGCGCTGCTGGCCGATCTCGATGGCAAGCTGCGCCACGCGGCAGAGAATTACGACTTCAACGCCTATACGCGGTTGCTGGTCGATTTCTGTAACGAGGATTTGTCGGCCTTCTACTTCGATATCCGCAAGGACGTGCTCTATTGCGACGGGCCGGGCAGCGTGAAGCGCAACGCCTATCGCACAGTGCTCGACCTGCTGTTCCACGCGCTGGTCCGCTATGCCGCGCCGGTGCTGGTGTTCACGGCAGAGGAGGTGTGGTCGACGCGCTACCCCGACGGCGGCAGCGTCCACCTCCTCGAATGGCCGCAGGTGCCGGGTGTGATCGCCGAAGGCGCACGCTGGGAGAAGCTGCGCGAACTGCGCGAGAACGTGATGGAAGCGATCGAGCCGCTGCGGGCGCGACAAGGTCATCCGCTCGGGCCTCGAAGCCGATGTGGTGGTTCCCGCTGCGGCCGTGCCCGAAGGCTTCAGCGATGCCGACCTCGCCGAATTGTTCATCACCGCGTCAGTCACGCGCGGCGATAGCGATGCGGTGACGGTGACGCGGACAGACGAAAACAAGTGCGGGCGCTGCTGGCGCCTGCTGCCCAGCGTCGGGGAAGACGGCGATTTGTGCGACCGCTGCGAAAGCGCGGTCGCCGAGCTGGATGCCGTGCAATGACCCCGGTGCTGAAGAACCGCCTGATCGGCTGTGTGATCGCGCTGCTGATCTTCGCTTCCGACCAGTGGAGCAAGAATTTCGTCACCAAAACGCTCGGCATCGACCGGGTTGGCGAGGCGATGGAACTGCTGCCGATTTTCGACCTGCGTTTCACGCGCAATTTCGGCGTCTCGCTCGGCATGTTCGAGGCGACCTCGCCCGAAATGCGCTGGGGCCTGGTGCTGGTGACCGCAGTGATCGCGCTGGTGGTGACCGCGTGGATGCTACGCGAGAAACTGCTGGGCGATATCTTCGCGCTGTCGCTGATCCTCGGCGGCGCGCTGGGCAATATCAAGGACCGCTACGAACTGGGCTATGTCGTCGATTTCGCCGATCTGCATTTCGGCGATTTCCGCCCCTTCCTGATTTTCAATGTCGCCGATGCGGCTATCACCATCGGCGTGGTCATCGTCCTTGCACGCGCCTTCCTCATGCGCGACAAGGACGACCAAGAGGTCGATGGCCTCATGAACACCAAGGCGGCCGACGCCGCGGAGAGCAAGTGATGAGTAAATTCGCCCGTATCGCCCTGATCGCCGGCCTTGGTGCCATGACCGCAGCGTGCGGTGGTGGCGGCCTGCTCAACCGCGACCGGCCCGACGAGTTTGCCGTGCAGCGCCAGGCACCGCTGGTGGTGCCGCCCGATTTCAACCTCGTGCCGCCGCAGCCCGGCGCCCCGCGCCCGTCCGAAGGCAGCGCCGCATCGCAGACGCTCGAAGCGCTGTTCGGTGGCCCGCAGGCGCGTAGCAGCGTCGAAACCAGCATGCTCGAACGCGCCGGAGCAGCCGCTCCGGGCATCCGCAGTGCGGTTGGCGATCCCGGCACGGCAACGGTCGCCAAGGGCAGCGTGACCCGCGACATCATCGCCGCGCCCGAAGGCGACGGCGCCAGCGCCGCGGCGGTTATCCCGGGTTAGTTTTTGTGTTTCGCACCGACATCCGTCGGTGCATCCTCGGGGCTATTCCTTCGCTTTGCTCCGGGCCCCTGTGGGCGGGCGGTCGCCCTTGCCTCGCCTTCGGCTCGGTTCCCATCGCTACCATGCCTGAATAGCGTAAGTCCCGTCCGCGACCAGCGGACGGCAAGGCCGACCGGCCGCCCGCAGCGGGCGCAGCTTGCTGCGCATCTAGCGAGGACGCACCGAGAGATGTCGGTGCGAACAGCAAAAAAAACTAAACTTCGCTCGCTTCGCTGCTCACCAGCAATTTGTCGATCCGCCGGCCATCCATGTCGATCACTTCGAAACGCCAGCTCTGGTCGGTGAAATAGTCGCCTTCGCCCGGCAGCCGCTTGAGCACGTGCAGCGCATAGCCTGCCGCAGTGCCGAACTCGCGATCGTCGCCATATTCGATGCCTAGCCGGTCGGCGAGCACATCGGCCGAAAGCGAGCCCGACACCAGCAGACTTCCATCGGAGCGTTCGGTAATGCCTGGCGAATCGCCAGGGTCCTGGTCGCTGGCGAAATCGCCCACCAGCGCGGTGAGCAGATCGACCGGCGTTATGATCCCGTCGAGATGGCCGTATTCGTCATGCACCATCGCCAGCGCGACTTCGGCCTGCTGCAACACGCGCAAGGCATCGACTGCATCGAGCTGGTCGGGCACGACCTCGGCCTTGATCATCAGATCGGCAACATTGACCGGCTGGTTGGCGATGAGCCGCGACAGGATATCGCGCACCTTGACCACGCCCAGCACCCGGTCGGGCGACCCTTCGGCCACGGGCAGCAGCGAGTGCGGGCTGGCGTCGAGCACCGCGCGCACTGCCGCCTCGTCCGCAGCGATATCGATCCAGTCGACCTCGGTGCGCGGCGTCATCAGCTCGCGCACCGGGCGTTGCGCCAGCCGCACGACGCCCTGCAGCATCTGGTGCTGTTCATGCTCGATCACCCCGCTGCGCGTGGCTTCGGCAAACAGCATGTGCAGTTCTTCGGCGGTAACCGCGCTCTGGCCCGCGGGCCGCACGCCAAGCAGGCGGATAAGCAGACCCGACGATGCATCGAGCAGCCACACAAGCGGCGCAGCGACCTTGGCCAGCACCGCCATCGGCCGCGCCATATAGATTGCGATCGGCACAGCTGCGCGTAGCGCGACCTGCTTGGGCACCAGCTCGCCGACTACCAGGCTGAGATAGGTCGTGAGGGCGATGACGGTCGCGAACCCCGCCTGGGGCGCCCAACTGGCGGGCACGCCGAGCAGCACCAGCCGCTCGCTCACCGGCCCGCCAAGGCTGGCCCCCGAATAGGCACCGGCAATGATCCCGATGAGCGTAATCCCGATCTGTACGGTCGAAAGGAACTTGCCCGGCTCCGCCGCCAGCGTGAGCGCGATCTGCGCTCCGCGAGTGCCCTGATGCGCAGCGGACCGCAGGCGCGCGGTGCGCGCCGAGACGATGGCGAGTTCGCTCATGGCGAAAACGCCATTGAGCACGATCAGCCCCGCGATGATCAGCAGGTCGGTCCAGGGAAAAGGTGTCACCCGCGCGTCGCTAGCACAAAAGCCCTGCGCTGCCAGCCTCGGATGACTTATCTTCCGCGCGAATGGAACTGGCGGGTCGCTGGAAGGTTGGATGAACAGTGACGCGGGTTGGGCGCGTCCGGTATCACTCGCCCGGCAGCGATCCCGGACAGGGCCACCTGCCACCTCAGAGGAGGAGAATTACATGAACAAATCGCGCATTCTTACCGCCAGCCTGGCCGCCGTGTCCCTGATGACCGTGTCGGCCTGTGTCACCGATCCCAATACCGGCGAGCAGAAAATCTCGCGCACCGTGCTCGGCACGGCCGGCGGTGCTGTCGTCGGCGGATTGCTCGGCGGCGTCATCGGCGGCAAGACCGGACGCATTGTCGGCGCAGCAGCGGGCGGTGTCGCCGGCGGCGTGGTCGGCTACAAGATGGACCAGCAGGTCAAGGAACTGAAGGAACAGACCGCCGGCTCGGGTGTCGACGTGACCGAAACCGATGGCGGCGAGGCGATCCTCGTCAACCTGCCCGACGGCGTGACCTTCGCCACCGGCAGCTACACCATCTCGCCGGGCTTCCGCGATCTGCTCGACCGCGTGGCCAGCAGCCTGACGCAATATCCCAACAGCCTGGTCGACGTTTACGGTCACACCGATACCGTCGGTTCGGCCGAATCGAACCAGCGCCTGTCCGAACAGCGCGCGCAGGCCGTCGCCAATTACCTCACCTCGCGCGGGGTCAGCTCCTCGCGCCTGCGCTGGATGGGCTTTGGCGAAACCCGGCTGAAGGTGGCAACCGCCGACAACGTCAACCAGCCGCTCAACCGCCGCGTTGAAATCAAGATCATCCCCTTCGACCAGCAGGACGTCGAAGCCGCCCAGTCCCAGGGGATGTAAGGCCCCCGGGCCCTTTGGAAGATCGCACGAACTGGGGGCCGGTTTCTGACCGGCCCCTTTTTCATGTCTGCGTGTCGAGTCGCTGTGCCAGCCGCGCGACCGCTGCGGTGTGGATGTCGGGCGCGCTGACCAGCACCCCGAAGGCGCGCGGATCGCGCTTGTTGTAATCGAGCTTGTTGCCATAGGCATCGCTCACCGCCGCGCCCGCTTCGCGCGCGATCATGCCCGCTGCGGCGATATCCCATTCGAATCCCCAGCGCACCGTTGCCACCAGATCGGCCTCGTCGGCAGCGACCATGGCGATGCGCAGCGCGATAGAATTGGGCTGGTCGACGGTGACCAGATCGGTGTCGGTCTTGGGCAAGGCATGCGCCGGAACCCGCGACCCCGCGAATTCGCGCCGCATCGAAGCCGAGAGCGGCTGCCCGTTGCGGAACGCGCCCTGCCCCGCGACTGCCTGCCAGGTCTCGCCGCGTGCAGGGGCGCAGAGCGTCCCGATCAGCGGGCGCCCGCCGCTGATAAGCGCGACCGATACCGCCCAGCCGGGGCGTCCGCGGATGAAGTCGCGCGTCCCGTCGACCGGATCGACCAGCCAGATCAGATCGTGCTCGAGGCGTGCCGGATCATCGGCCGTTTCCTCCGACAGCCAGCCCGCCGACGGCAACAGCGCGCCAAGTTCGCGCTTGAGAAAGGCATCGACCGCAAGATCGGCCTCGCATACCGGATCGCCGGGCTTTTTCTCCCATGCATCCAGAGCGTTGCCCGCTCCCGGCCACAGGTCGTAGGCGATCCTCCCGGCTTCGGAGACGATGGATTCGAGGCGTTGGCTGTCGATCATGTGCGTGTGACGCGGCCCTGCACCCGAATGCGGGCCTTTTCAAGCGCGCCCAGACATGCTTATGGCCGCTGCGACTCCCATTACCCCACGCGCATCACGCGAAGGACGACGCACTCCATGAACATTCACGAATACCAGGCCAAGGAACTGCTCGCTAAATACGGGATCGGCATCCCCGCCGGCCATGCCGCGCTGACCGTCGAGGAAGCGGTCGCCGGTGCCAAGCAGCTGCCCGGACCGCTCTATGTCGTGAAGGCGCAGATCCATGCCGGTGGTCGCGGCAAGGGCAAGTTCAAGGAACTCGGCCCCGATGCCAAGGGCGGTGTCCGCCTGTCGACCAGCATCGAGGATGTCGAAGCCAACGCCAGGGACATGCTCGGCAATACGCTGGTGACCGTGCAGACCGGTGATGCGGGCAAGCAGGTCAACCGCCTCTATGTCACCGACGGCGTCGACATTGCCGAAGAATACTATCTCTCGATGCTGGTCGATCGCGCCACTGGCCGCGTTGCCATGATCGTGTCGACCGAAGGCGGGATGGATATCGAGGAAGTCGCGCATTCGACGCCCGAGAAGATCACCACCATCACCATCGACCCGGCGCAGGGCTTCATGCCGCATCACGGCCGCGCAGTGGCCTTCGCGCTGAAGCTGACGGGCGATCTCAACAAGCAGGCGCAGAAGCTGTCCAAGCAGCTTTACACCGCCTTCATGGATCTCGATTGCGAAATGCTCGAGATCAATCCGCTGGTCGAGACCAAGGACGGCAACCTCCTCGTGCTCGACACCAAGATGAGCTTCGACGGCAATGCGCTGTTCCGGCACAAGGACGTGGAAGCGCTGCGCGACGAGACCGAGGAAGACCCTGCCGAAGTCGAGGCGAGCGAATACGACCTCGCCTACATCAAGCTCGACGGCAACATTGGCTGCATGGTCAATGGCGCGGGCCTCGCCATGGCGACGATGGACATCATCAAGCTCAACGGCGCCTTCCCCGCCAACTTCCTCGACGTGGGCGGCGGCGCCACCACCGAGAAGGTCACCGCGGCGTTCAAGATCATCCTCAAGGACCCGGCGGTCGAGGGCATCCTCGTCAACATCTTCGGCGGCATCATGAAGTGCGACGTCATCGCCAATGGCATCGTCCAGGCAGCGAAGGACGTGAACCTCTCGGTTCCGCTGGTCGTGCGCCTCGAAGGCACCAATGTCGCGGAAGGCAAGTCCATCCTCGAGAATTCGGGCCTGCCGATCGTCAGCGCCGACGATCTGGGCGATGCCGCGAAGAAGATCGTTGCCGAGGTCAAGAAGGCGGCCTGATCGCTTCGACCGCTGCCGCGTAAGGTTTAGGAGGGCGGGCCCGGCAGGGTCCGCCCTTCGCATTTCCGGCGTCAGCGGTTGCGCCGGAAGCGGAACACCAGCTCTTCGACCGCGTCGCCCTCGCTCTTCATGCGGACGGCGACCACCAACCCGTCGTCGCCATCGCAGCGATAGGTGAGCGCGCTGAAATAGGCGGCGCAATCCTCCACTGCGACCAGGCGGAAGCGCAGCATATCGTCCTTTTCCTCCCATCCGGTGAGGTCGGGATTGAAATGCTTGAGCCTGACGACGAGCGAGCCGTCCTCCTCTGCCAGGTACATGTGCTCGGTGAACATGACCTCGCCCTCGCCGGTTTCCTGGACGAAGGTCCCCACCATCGTCCCACCGCTCGGCGGCAGCCAACTTTCATGCGCGACGGCACCGGCGATACCCTCGCCCGACCAGTGACCGACCAGCCAGTCGAGCTGTTCGATTGCTGCTGGCGGAGGGACATGGTCCGCCGAGGCCAGCCGGGTTTCCTCGGCGGCGAGGGGTGCTGCGGCCAGCCCCGCCGCGGCCGCGAAAATCGTCCAGACGCGCATTGCCTTCCTCCCGTCGAGAACGGCGAAACTAATCCCGCCGCCACCCATAGTAAAGATGAAGGCCGGCGCCGCTTGACCCATACCGCGCATAGCGCGAGGGATTACGGTAAGCGTCGCATTCACCGCACCCCGCTTACTTGACGTTTACGTAAACGCGAGATAGGCGGGCGCCACAGATTCTATCGAGAGGAAGGTATCGCATGAAAATCCTCGTCCCCGTGAAACGGGTGATCGATTACAACGTCAAGCCGCGCGTCAAGGCCGACGGCTCGGGCGTCGACCTCGCCAACGTCAAGATGAGCATGAACCCCTTCGACGAAATCGCCGTCGAGGAAGCCATCCGCATCAAGGAAGCGGGCAAGGCCGAAGAAATCGTGGTCGTCAGCGTCGGTCCTGCCAAGGCGCAGGAAACGCTGCGCACTGCGCTCGCCATGGGCGCCGACCGCGCGATCCTGGTCGAAACCGATGACGAGGTCGAACCGCTCGCCGTCGCCAAGATCCTCCAGGCGATCGCCAAGGAAGAAGAACCCGGCATCGTGATGCTCGGCAAGCAGGCGATCGACGACGATTCGAACCAGACCGGCCAGATGCTCGCCGCGCTGATGGGCCGTCCGCAGGGCACCTTCGCCAATACGGTCGAGGTCGAGGGCGACAGCGTCACGGTAAAGCGTGAAGTCGATGGCGGTCTGCAGACGGTCAAGCTGACCATGCCCGCGATCGTCACCACCGACCTGCGCCTCAACGAGCCGCGTTATGCCTCGCTGCCCAACATCATGAAGGCGAAGAAGAAGCCGCTCGATACCAAGAGCCCGGCGGATTACGGCGTCGATACCGCGCCGCGCCTGACCACGACCAATGTTTCCGAACCGCCGGTCCGCCAGGCGGGCGAAAAGGTCGAAGACGTCGATGCACTCGTCGCCAAGATCAAGGCCCTCGGGATCGCCTGAGCCCGCCCGGACACGAAAGGAATAGACACATGAAAACTCTCGTCTGGGTCGAACACGATAACGCCCATGTCGCAGACGCCACGCTGGCCGCGGTAACCGCCGCGGGCAAGCTCGGCGAAGTCCACCTGCTGGTTGCCGGTGCGGGTTGCCGCGCGGTGGCCGAGGAAGCTGCCAAGATCGCCGGCGTGGGCAAGGTCCACCTGGCGGACGACGCGGCGTACGAACATGCGCTGGCCGAGAACGTGGCCCCGCTGGTGGCCGATCTGATGGGCCATCACGATGCCTTTGTCGCGCCTTCCACCACGACCGGCAAGAACGTCGCTCCGCGCGTCGCCGCACTGCTCGACGTGATGCAGATTTCGGACATTCTCTCGGTCGAAGGCGACAAGACCTTCACTCGCCCGATCTATGCCGGCAACGCGATTGCGACGGTCGAATCGTCCGACGCCAAGCTGGTCGTTACCGTGCGCGGTACGGCCTTCGAGAAGGCCGCTGCCGAAGGCGGCTCGGCCGAGATCGAGGACGTCTCGGGCCCGACCGATGCAGGCATCTCGACCTTCGTCAGCGAGGAAATCGCCGAAAGCGATCGCCCCGAACTGACCAGCGCCAAGGTCATCGTCTCGGGCGGCCGGGCGCTGAAGGATTCGGAAACCTTCGAACAGGTCATCACCCCGCTCGCCGACAAGCTCGGCGCCGGGATCGGCGCGAGCCGCGCAGCCGTCGATGCGGGCTATGTCCCCAACGACTACCAGGTCGGCCAGAC
Source organism: Qipengyuania sp. HL-TH1 (assembly GCF_036365825.1). Lineage (NCBI taxonomy): Bacteria > Pseudomonadati > Pseudomonadota > Alphaproteobacteria > Sphingomonadales > Erythrobacteraceae > Qipengyuania > Qipengyuania profunda. Next base: position 2,912,088 of record NZ_CP142675.1, on the reverse strand, counting down.
CGGCAAGATCGTCGCACCCGAAGTCTATATTGCTATCGGCATCTCGGGCGCGATCCAGCACCTTGCTGGCATGAAGGATTCCAAGACCATCATCGCAATCAACAAGGACGAGGACGCCCCGATCTTCCAGGTCGCGGACATCGGCCTCGTCGGCGATCTGTTCAAGATCGTCCCGGAGCTGACCGAAAAGCTCTGATTGCCTGGCTAAGCCCAAGGTTTGACCCTCTCGCCGAGCGATCGGCGGGAGGGTTTTTCATTACCGGGTCGCCGTGCTGGCCGCGCGGCATATCCGCCAGCTAGATCACGTAAATGTCGAGCGCGTGGATCGTCAGCCCCACCAATCCGCCCACTAGTGTCCCGTTGATGCGGATGAACTGGAGGTCGCGGCCCACCGCGCTTTCGACGCGGTCGGTAATCGTCTGGGCATCCCAGCGGCGCACGGTTTCCGAAACAAGCTGCACGATCTGATCGCCATAGCGCGTCGCAACACCCACCGCCGTGCGGCGTGCGAAGCGGTTGACCTGGCGTTGCAGCCGCGCGTCGTCGCGTAGCGCGGAGCCGAGTTCGGCAAGCGTTTCACCCAGATAACCAGTGCCGCCGCCGTCGTTGCTGCGGATCGACTGGATGAGGTTCGCGCGCAGCCGTTCCCAGACGCCCTGCCACCAATCGCCAATCGCCGGATTGTCGAGCAGCTCGCGCTTCATCCGCTCGACCCGCTGCTGCATTTCGGGATCCTCGCGCAGGCCGAGGGCAAGCTCCTGCAGCCCCTCTTCGATCTTCGCCCGCAGCGGATGGTCGGGGTCGACCAGCACTTCGGCGAGCAGCTTGTACAGCCCGTCGAGCACCGAATTGGCGAGGCGTTCGTCGAGACCCGTAAAGCGCAGCACCGCATTGGCGCGCTTGTGGACCATGTCACGCACCATCGCTTCATTGTCTTCGAGCACCAGCCCCGCCCAGCGGATGATCTTGTCGATCAGCGGCTTATGGCGGCTATCGGCGATCATCGCATCGAGCATGCCGCCGAGCAGCGGGGCGATTTCCAGCTTGCCCAGCTGGGTCTTGATCCCGCTGCGCACCTGCGTGCCCAGCCGGTCGGGATCGAGCGATTCGAGCACTTCGATCGCCAGCTCGCCCGCGCCCGCGCGGATCCGCGAATCCTTGGTCACCTTGGGATCGGCTAGATAGCTGCCGACCGCATGCGCGAGGTTCATCGCGCCCATTCGCCGCCCGACCACTGCCGGGGTGAGGAAATTCTCGCGCAGGAAGCCCGCCATCGTGTCGGCGATGCGGTCCTTGTTCTCGGGAATGATCGCCGTGTGCGGGATCGGCAGGCCGAGCGGATGGCGGAACAGCGCGGTGACCGCGAACCAATCGGCCAGCCCGCCGACCATCGCCGCCTCGGCGAAGGCATGCAGATAGCCCCAGGCGGGATGAAACTCGAGATAGCGCCCCGACCACAGGAACAGTGCCGCCATCAGCACGATCAACCCGGTCGCCGTCCGCCGCATCATGCGCGCGCGGTCGGGCGGGATCGGGGGACCGGCGTTGCGCAGCCCCGCAGGCACGGCGTCGCTCACTCCGCGGGTTCGACCCCCGGCTCGGGCGAACCGTCGCCGATGATACCGCGCGTGTCGTCGCCTTCATTATAGGTCAGCAGGCGGCGGCGCATCCACGGCCCCACGCGCTTTTCGAAGCCGTCGGCCAGACTGAAGCCAGCGGGCACGATCAGCAGCGTCAGCACAGTCGACAGCAGCAGGCCGCCGATCACCACCGTGCCCATGGGCGCCCGCCAAGCACCATCGCCCGAGCCAAGTACGCCCGACAGCGCGGTCGGGACCATGCCCGCCGTCATCGCGACGGTGGTCATGACAATCGGCTGCGCGCGCTTGTGGCCCGCATCGATGATCGCATGAAGCTTGCGCGTCCCCTTGTCCATTTCCTCGATCGCGAAGTCGATCAGCAGGATCGAGTTCTTCGAGACGATGCCCAGCAGCAGCAGGATGCCGATATAGACGGGCATCGATTGCGGCTGGCCGAAAAGCCAGACGAGCAGGATGCCGCCCAGTGGCGCGAGCGCGAGACTGGTCATATTGACCAGCGGGCTCATCAGCCGCTTGTAGAGCAGCACGAGCACCGCGAAGACCAGCAGCACGCCCGAGACGATGGCGATCATCAGGCTGGTAACCAGCTCCTGCTGCCATTCCTCTTCACCCACTACATCGCGGATTACGCCCTGCGGCAGGTCCTGCAGGACTGGGAGCGCGTCGATTTCGGCCTGCGCTTCGCCCTTGATCACACCCTGCGCAAGGTCGGCGCCGACGAGTACGCGGCGGTTCTGATTGTAGCGCTGGATGGTCGTCGGACCCGAACCGAAGGAGACATCGGCAACCCGCGACAGCGGCACCGAGCCGCCATTGGCGGTCTGGACCGGAAGGCTCTTGATCGTCTCGAGGTCCTCGCGCGAACGCTCGGGCAATTTGACCCGGATCGGGATCTGGCGATCCGACAGCGAGAACTTGGCCGCGTTCTGCTCGATCTCGCCCATCGTCGCGATACGGATGGTCTGGCTGATCGCGACGGTGGTGACACCGAGTTCGGCGGCGAGGTCTTCGCGCGGTTCGATGATGAGCTCGGGCCGGTTGATATCGGCGCTGATGCGCGGGGCGACGAGCATGTCGATCCCCTTCATCTGCTCGACCAGCGTAGCCGCGGTCTGGTTGAGCTGTTCGGGATCCGAGCCGGCCAGCATCACGGTCATGTCGCGGCCCGAACCGAAGCCCCCCGATTGCGAGGCGAACCGTACCCGCGCATCGGCAATCTGCGCGAAGGTCGGCGCCAGAGCGCGTTCGAATTCGATCGACGTGCGTTCGCGATCGGGCTTGAGCGTCACATAGAGCGTCGCCTGCCCTTCGCGGACCCGCTCGAGAGCGAGTTCGACTTCGGGCTGCGAATAGAGAATATCGGCGACCTGATCGGTCACCCGCTCGGTGGTCTCCAGCGTCGTGCCAGGGACCATTTCGATTTCGACACGGCTGTTCTCGTCATCGATGTTCGGCTGGAACTGCGCCGGCACGATACCGAACAACAGGATTGTCAGCAGCAGTGCGAAATAGCCGACACCGAGCATCCACACACGGTGGTCGAGGAAGCGGGCATAGAGATATTGCCAGGCCTGCCCCAGGTGGCCGCCCAAACGGCGGAGGATGAAACCGGTGACGCGGAAGAAGGCGAGCGCCGCGAACAGGCCGATTGCCAGCGCCAAGGCCAGTTGGACGACCCCGACAAGCGTAGCGATGAAGTTTGTAAAGCCGCCCGCGTCGGGATTGCCGCCGGTTATCAGATCGGTCAGCTCGAGACTCTGGATCAAGTCCGATGCCGTGAACGTGGCCATTGCAGAAATGCCCAGCGCTGCGAGCACGACGACCAGCAGCGACAGGATATAGAGCCAACGCCTGCGCGGCCCCTCGATATTCTCGCGCGCAGCGTACATCTTGCCGCGGTCGAGCGACCAGCGCAGCACATTCATGTAGCGGTCCATCATCGGACCTTCGCCATGCGCGGCCTGCCCCTTCGCTTTCAGGAAATAGGCCGCCAGCATCGGCGTAATCATACGCGCGACCGCAAGCGACATCAGCACTGCGACCACCACGGTGAAACCGAAATTCTTGAAGAACTGCCCCGAAATGCCAGGCATGGCACCGACCGGGAAGAACACGGCGACGATGCAGAAACTGGTCGCGACCACCGGCAGCCCGATCTCGTCGGCTGCATCGATCGACGCCTGATAGGCGGTCTTGCCCATGCGCATGTGTCTGACGATGTTCTCGATCTCGACGATCGCGTCATCGACCAGCACCCCGGCAACCAGCGCCAGCGCCAGCAGCGAAAGCTGGTTCAAATTGAAGCCCAGCAGATCCATGAACCAGAAGGTCGGGATTGCCGATAGCGGGATGGCGACCGCGGAAATCGCGGTTGCACGCCAGTCACGCAGGAAGAAGAACACCACGACCACCGCGAGGATCGCGCCTTCGATCATCGCGGCCATGGCGCTTTCGTACTGGTCTTCGGTGTATTTGACCGTGTTGAACAGCGGGATGAACTTCACCCCGGGGTTTGCGGCTTCGATCTCGCTGATCTTTTCCAGTGCCTCGTCGAAGACGGTAACGTCGGAAGCGCCCTTGGCGCGGCTCATCGCGAAATTGACGACTTCCTTGTCACGCACCTTGCTAATCGAAGTGCGCTCCGAATAGCCGTCGCGAACCGTGGCGACATCGGCGAGCTTGACCGTACGCCCGCCGCCGAGCTGGATCTGGCGCTGGCTGAGCGCATAGGCATCGTCGCTATTGCCGAGGACACGGACCGACTGGCGCGTCCCGCCAACCTCCGCCATCCCGCCAGCAGCATCGACATTGCTCTGGCGGAGCAGCCCGTTGATCTGACTGGCAGTGACACCCAGCGCCTGCATTCGCGCAAGGTCGAGGATGACTTCGATCTCGCGATCGACACCGCCGAACCGGTTGACCTCGGCCATGCCCTCAATGCCGAGCAATTGCTTGGCCACCGAATCGTCGATGAACCAGCTGAGTCCTTCGATCGTCATGTCGTCGGCTTCGACCGCGTAGATCGCGAGGAAGCCGCCGGAGATTTCTTCCTTGGTCACACGCGGTTCGAGAATTCCGTCGGGCAGCGATCCGCGGACCGTATCGACCGCATTCTTGACCTCGGCCACCGCATCATTGGGATCGGTACCGATTTCGAATTCGATAAAGGTGTTCGAGCTGCCTTCGCGCGCGGTCGAATTGATCGAATTGACGCCATTGATCGAACGCACGGCAGATTCGACGCGCTGGGTAATCTGGTTCTCGATCTCGGTCGGCGCGGCGCCGGGCTGCGAGATCGACACGTTGACCGCGGGAAACTCGATGTCCGGATTGTTGACCACGTCCATCCGGGCGAAGCTGATCAGGCCCGCAAGCAGCAGCGCAGTGAACGCGACCAGCGGGATGACCGGGTTGCGTATCGACCAGGCGGAGATGTTGCGGAAGTTCATCGAGTTACCCCTGCTTAGTCGGCTTCGGCCATTTGTGTCTTGACCGTCTCACCCTCGGTGAGGAAGCCGCCGGCGCGCAGTACGACGCGCTCCGAACCGGTCAGGCCCTCGGCGATGACGATACCCTGCGAGGTGACCGTGCCCGTAACAACCGGTCGCCGCTCGGCCTTGTCTTCGCCGTTGACGATCAGGACATAGGCGCCTTCCCGATCCGACAGCACCGCGCTTTCGGGCAGGATCGGCGCAACGACCGTGCCGCTGGCGATGGTCGCGGTGGCGAAACCGCCCGGACGCAGACCCTCGGCATAGGAAAGCGCGATACGCGCCGTGCCTTGACGGTCCTGCTCGTCGATGGTCGGCGAGATTTGCCAGACCTGTCCGGTAAAGAGCTTGTCGGTGCCGACGGGACGAATCTTTGCACTGGTTCCGACCGAAATCGAACTCAGCGAATCCTCATTGAGCCGCGCGAGCAGTTCCATCTCGCCGCCGCGGGCAATGCGGAACAGCGCCGGCGACCCTGCACTGACCGTCTGGCCGGGCTCGACATTGCGCTCGAGCACATAACCCGATGCCGGGGCGAGGATATTGAGGCGGGCGTTGCGTGCGCGCAATTCGCCGAGCTGGGCCTGCGCCACGCGGACGCGGGCGACGGCGGCATCGCGGGTCGCGGTCAGGCGATCGACATCGGCAGTGGAGACAAAGCCGCGCTCGACCAGCTGCAGCGCGCGATCGAGATTGGCCTGCGCCAGATCGGCATCGGCCTGGGCGACCTGGATCTGCGCGCCGGCGCTCTGGACCTGCTGCGACTGGACCGACTGGTCGATGCTCGCCAGCACCTGGCCCTGACGCACCCAGTCACCCGCATCGACCGGCACCGAAACGACGCGGCCGCCCTCGCCGACAACGCCGACGGGCATTTCGCGGCGCGCGGACAACGTGCCGGTGGCGGTGATCTGTCCCTCGACCGTGGTCCGGCCGGGGGTGATGACAGTGACAGTCGGCGCCTGGGCGTTTTCGTCCCCCGCGGGCGTGGCGGTGCCATTGCTGCGCATGACGAAGAAAGCGGCGATGGCGAGACCGAGCACGAGAAGGCCGGCGATGATCAGCACCTTGCGGCGGTCCGAGCGGCGCTTGGACTCGTACTCCTCCGCGTCGGGGTCGAAACCGACCGCGATCGGATCGCCCTTTTCGGCCGTCACTCTAGTCTCGTAATTCATGTCGTACCCTGCCCCAGATGCGCTGCGAACAAGCAGTGTGTTACATTGCTATATCACTTAGCGCAAGAATTTCGAACTGAGGCGATAGACCGCGGCCCGCGTTAGGGCAATTGAGGGTTCGACCGGGAGCACCCACGGGTGGACGAATGTCGCCCTGACACCACAGCCCGTATGGTGGCCGGAACCCGGACAAACGAAGGGCGGAGCGTCCTGCGACGCCCCGCCCAACGAAATCAGATGTTCGGTCGCTTAGCGAACGCGGCCGCGCTGGACCATGTTGGCGATACCGAGCAGCACGATGGCGCCAAGCAGCGACATCAGCAGACCCGGGACGCTGAATTCGGTCAGCGTCGAGCCGACGCCGATCAGCGAACCGATGAACTTGCCGATGAACGAGCCGACGATGCCGACAATGATATTCCAGAAGATGCCCATCGAGGCATCGCGGTTCATGACCAGGCTGGCGAGCCAGCCGATGATCCCGCCGACGATAATAGCGATAATCCAAGCCATTCTAATTCCTCCTGCTTTACTCTCACATTGCGTCTTCTAACGGACCAGTGCGACGAGCGGTTCCCCGAAATTGCTGTCGAGGATGAACTTGGAGCGTAAGGCTTGTCAAATTATTGCCCCGCCGCGGCGGGGACAGGATCAGTATTTGAGCTGGCGTTCGTAGAGGTCGCGATAGTGCTGGATACGCGTGACGCGCAGGCCCTGCATGCCCGAGCGGTCGACCGCGCGCTGCCACGAGGCGAACTCCTCGAGGCTCAGCGAATAGCGCTCGAGCACTTCGTCGATCGTCAGCAGACCGCCATTGACCGCCGCCACGACCTCGGCCTTGCGGCGAACCACCCAGCGCTTCGTTTTGGGCGAAGGCAGGTCGTCAATGGTCAACGGCTCCCCGAGGGGGCCGATCACCTGTGCAGGGCGGATATCCTGGTTTTCGATCATTCTTTCTCTCTATCGCCATGCACCGCGTCGTTTGCGGCGTCCCCACGACTTAAACGCGCGGCTTTGCCATCGCTTAAAGCAGCATGGTTAACGATCCGTTTACTTTCGTCGCTGTTTTCCCGGCGCGCTTCGCCAAAGGCGTTGAAGCCGCCCTCGACCTTGCCGAGTTCGTCTCGCAAATCGCGAGTCGCGGCGAGCTTGGCGACCAGATCGGTCCAGCGAAACTGGTGCAGATCCGTGCTTTCACGCTGTTGGTGAACGGGATTTTCGTTGGTGCGGCCCTCAAACATGAGCCTGTGGATAACGGCCCATAGTAAACGTTCGGTGAAACATCGCCTGCGGCCGCTTCGCCGGGCTACTGGTGGCCAGCCCCCAAGGCGTGTATGGGGCGCGCCATGCTTGCTACCGAAACCCTTTCGCCGGACCAGGCTGCCGCATTGTTCGACCTGCCGCGACCGGCAGCCGAATGCCGCATCGTCGTCGCCATGTCGGGCGGCGTCGACAGCTCGGTCGTTGCCGCGCTCGCTGCACACACGGGCGCCGAGGTGATCGGCATCACGCTGCAGCTCTATGATTATGGTGCCGCCACCGGACGCAAGGGCGCGTGCTGCGCCGGCGACGATATCCAGGATGCGCGCGGGGTCGCCGAACGGCTCGGCATCGCGCATTACGTCCACGACCATGAAAGCGCGTTTCGCGAGGAAGTGGTCGAAACCTTCGCCGACGATTACCTCGCCGGGCGCACGCCGGTGCCCTGCATCCGCTGCAACATGGGTCCCAAGTTCACCGATCTGCTGGACATGGCGCGCGAGCTGGGGGCGGATTGCCTTGCCACCGGCCATTATGTTCGCCGCGTAGTGGGGCCAGCGGGCGCGGAACTGCACCGCGCCGCCGACCCCGCGCGCGACCAGTCCTATTTCCTATATGCCACCACCGAGGACCAACTCGACTTCCTGCGCTTCCCGCTGGGGAGCATGCCCAAGGCCGATGTCCGCGTGCTTGCCGAAGGCGCGGGACTGCGCAATGCCGCCAAGCCCGACAGCCAGGACATCTGCTTCGTGCCCGATGGCGATTACGCAGGCATCGTACGCAAGCTCCGCCCCGAAGGTGCGCGGCCCGGGGCCATCGTCCATGCGGCGACCGGCGAAACGCTCGGCGAGCACAAGGGCGTGATCCACTTCACCGTGGGCCAGCGCCGCGGCCTCGATATCGGCGGGCAGCCCGAACCGCTCTATGTCGTAGGCATCGATGCCGACGGCGCGCGCGTACTCGTGGGGCCCAAGCGGATGCTCGCCGTTTCCGCCGCAACGATCATCGAGACGAACCGTATCGGCCCGCTGCCCGACGTACCGCTTTCGGCCAAGGTCCGCAGCCTTGCCAAGCCGGTGCCGATCACGCTCGAGGGGCCGCTGGGTGACGGGGCAACGACCACGATCCGCTTCGCTGCGCCAGAGTTCGGCGTCGCGCCAGGACAGGCGGCGGTCATCTATGCCGGCGAACGGGTCGTCGGCGGCGGCTGGATCGAAGCGACCGAGCGGGTTGCCGCCTAGCCTTCCCACTCCTGCAGCACGCAGCCATAGCCTTCGCGGTAGCTGGCGGTGTCAGACGCGACGAAGGGAATCGAGGCGGTTACGCTTTTCGCCGCCACATTCTCGCTGAGCGAGATGAGCTCCATCCCTTCCAGCTTGTCCTTGGCGCAATCCTCGAGGCTGCGCCCGGCAACGAAGCGACAGGAACAGCCGACCCGCGCTGCATAGGCGGAGCCGACGCCGCCGGTCTTGCGCAGGCCATCGCCCCAGGCGAACCAGGCGACGCCGAGCAGGATGGCGACCAGCGGGACCAGCCACAACCAGCGGCGCGAAAAGCGGGAGCGTGTTTTGGCCGTTGCCAAGCGGGATTCCTTCGTGCGAGTGACGCCGCATGATCATGCGGCCCGCCTCCCTTATCGCGCTTGCCCTCGCCACCTCAAGCCTTGCGTCCTGCGGCTCCCCCGGTCCGGCGGAGGAGCCTCCGCTGAGCGAGGAAGCGCTCGCCGCGGTAACCGAGGACCCGGGCGCGCCGACCCGGGCACTGGCGCGTGCAGCGGACGAATTGTTCACGCTCGACGGACTGGGCGAGACCCGCGCGCTGGTTGTCTATCACGGCGGCGCCCTCGCGGTGGAACGCTATGCCCCCGGCTATGACAAGGACACGCGCTTCGTCAGCTGGTCGATGGCCAAGACGGTTACCGCGGTGATGATCGGCATGCTTGTCGCCGACGGACAATTGCGGCTCGACGCGCCCGCCCCCGTGCCGCGCTGGGAGCGGACGGGCGATCCGCGCGCCGAGATCACCCTGCGCCACCTGCTGCAGATGCGTAGCGGGCTCGAACATTCCGAAGCGAGCGACCCGCCCTATGAGAGCGGCGAGGTCCGCATGCTTTTCCTCGACGGGCGCGACGACATGGCCGATTACGCCACCGCGCAGCCGCTCGAGGCGGAGCCGGGCGCGCAGTTCGAATATTCCTCCAACACCACCGTGATCCTCGCCGATATTGCCGCCCGGGCGCTGACCGACAGCACCGACCCCGATGTCCGGCGCAAGGCGGTGGCGGATTATCTCGATGCGCGCCTGTTCGCGCCGCTCGGGATGACCTCGGTGGTGCCCGAATTCGACCGCGCGGGGACGCTGATCGGCGGGAGCCTGATCCACGCAACGGCGCGCGACTGGGCCAAGCTGGGCGAATTGCTGCGCAACAAGGGCTCCTATCGCGGCGAACAGCTGGTTCCGCGCGCATGGGTCGAAGAGATGGTCGAACCCAGCCCCCAGAGCCCGCATTACGGACTGCAGACCTGGCTCAACCGCCCCACGGGGGAAGAGCAGCACCCGCTGTTTCCCGACCGGGCACCCGAGAGCGCGTTCTCGATGATCGGACACATGGGCCAATATGTCTTCGTCTCGCCGACACAGAAGCTGACCGTGGTCCGGCTGGGCCATTCGAATGCCGACGAACGCCGCGCCATGCTCCAGCAACTGGCCGACGTGGTCGAGCTTTACCCCGAAACCTAGGGCAGGAAGAACCGGCCCTCGACCACGGTCACGCAGTGGCCCGACAAAACCGCGCGCTCGCCATCGCGGCGGCAAACCGCCTGCCCGCCGCGCCGCGACGCCTGGTAGGCGGTGAAGCTGTCGCGCCCGAGCCGCTCGGTCCAGAAATGGGTCAGCACGGCATGCGCCGAGCCGGTGAAGCTGTCTTCATCGACGCCCGCGCCGGGCACGAACACGCGGCTGACCACATCGGTATCGCTGCCGGGTGCGGTGCAGATGAACTGGTCGCTCCCAAGCGCCCCCAGCGCGCGCAGATCGGGATCGAGCGCACGTACAGCATCCTCGCTGGCGAACAGATAGACCCCGTAGCCATCGGGATGGAGCCAGACCTCCTGCGGCTGCGCACCGAGCAGTTGGACGGCTTCGGCCCACTCGCCCGGCTCGGTCCGGATCAGCGGTAAAGCAAGCTCGTACCCCGTCCCAGCCCGCGCCACTTCGATCGTGCCCGCCCGCCGCGTGCGAAAGCGCACCCGTTCGCCGCCATCGCGTCCCAGCAGCACATGTCCGCTGGCGAGCGTTGCGTGGCCGCATAACCTTACTTCCTCGACCGGCGTGAACCAGCGCAGATCCCAGTCGGCTTCGCCGCTGGTATCGCGGACGCAGAAGGCGGTTTCGGCGAAATTGTTCTCACCCGCGATCGCGAGCAGCAGATCGTCTTCGAACCAGTCGTCGAGCGGGACCACCGCGGCCTGGTTGCCGCCGAAGGCGCGGTCGGTGAAGGCATCGACATGCCAATAGGGCAGCGCTCGGCTCATGCGTCCTTGTCGAGCTTGGCGAATTCATTGTCCTCGACCAGCGGATTGTCGGGCTCGTCGACATGGCCTTCGGGGTCGATGTGGATCAGCAATTCGGTTCCGGGGAACTGGCGCCGCAAATCGTCCTCGACCCGATCGGTGATCGCGTGCGCTTCCTCGATCGTCATCAACGGCGGCAGGTCGACATGGAACTGGACGAAATCGCGATTGCCGCTGGTGCGCGTGCGCAGATCGTGGAGGTTGGAAAGCTCGGGATGGCGCGCGGCCGCCTCGACGAAGGCCAGCCGCCTGTCCTCGGGCCATTCGCGGTCCATCAGGTCGTCGACCGCGTCACTCGCCCCGCGCCATGCGCCCCAGCCGAGCCAGGCCGCAATGGCGAGTCCGAACAGCGGATCGGCCATGCCGATACCCGCATATTGATCGAGCACCAGCGCGAGGATCACTGCCAGATTGAGCAACAGGTCGGATTTGTAATGCAAGTGATCGGTCTGGATTGCGAGGCTGCGCGTCCGGCGCATCACGTAGCTTTGCCAGCCGAGCAGCGCGAAGGTCAGCACGATAGCGACAAGCGACACCCCGATGCCTTCCGCCGCAGCGGCAGTCTCGCCACCGCCCGCCAGCTGCGTCACCGCGCGCGCCGCGATGCCGAAAGCCGACAGGACGATGAGCATGATCTGGAAGATCGCCGCCAGCGCCTCTGCCTTGCCGTGCCCGAAGCGGTGGTCCTCGTCGGCGGGCATCGACGCGATCCACACGCCGGTCAGCGTGGCGAGGCTGGCGATCAGGTCGAGCGCCGAATCGGCAAGGCTGCCGAGCATAGCGGTCGAACCGGTGCGCCAGCTCGCCCAGCTCTTGAGCGCGACCAGCACCAGCGCGACCGTAATCGACGCCATCGCCGCCGAGCGGGCCAGCCGGGCGCTTCTCTCGCTCATGGGTAGAGCAGCGTGTTCGACCACGCATCCTCAGCGCTCTCGCGCGCAAACAGCCGGCGGTCGTGAAGGCGGTATTCGCGGTCGCGCCAGAACTCGATCCGGCGCGGGCTCAGGCGAAAACCCGTCCAATGCGGCGGACGCGGAATGTCGCCTTCAGGATAGCGCTCCTCGAGCGCGGCGACCCGGTCGACATAGAGCTGGCGGTCGAGCAGTGGACGCGACTGGTCGCTTGCCGCCGAGCCGATCTGCGACACGCGCGGGCGCGAATGGAAATAGGCATCTGCCTCTTCCTCGCCGACTTCTTCGAGCGGGCCTTCGATGCGGATCTGGCGGCGCAGGCTTTTCCAGTGGAACAGCAGCGCCGCGCGCATGTTGGCGCGGATCTGCTCGCCCTTGTGGCTTTCGGCGTTGGTGTAGAACACGAAACCGTCCGCCCCGTAGCCCTTGAGCAGCACCATGCGGACCGACGGGAAGCCATCGGGCGACGCCGTCGCCAGCGCCATCGCATTGGCATCGTTGGGCTCGCTCTCGCGCGCCTCGGCGAACCACACTTCGAACAGCGCGAAAGGATCGCTGGGCGGGATCGCGCTCTGGTCGGTTTCCATCGGGGCTTTCCTACAATCTGGAACACATGGAACAGGGTTCAGGAGCAAAACGCGGCGCGGCCCGTTTTTGCCCGGAAACGACTGCAAGGAGGACCGAATTGCCATTCATCAGCCGTCCCCTATCGCCAATGCGCGCGGTAGGAAACCGCCCGCGCTTGCACCACGCCGCTGTTGTGCCTAGCTAACACGCCATGGCCGATCCCTATTCCATCCTTGGCGTCCCGCGCAATGCGTCCGAAAAGGACATCAAGAGCGCCTATCGCACGCTCGCCAAGGAACTGCATCCCGACCGTAACAAGGACAACCCCAACGCTTCGGAGCGCTTCAGCCAGGCGACCAATGCCTATCACCTGCTGTCCGACAAGGACAAGCGCGCCCAATTCGACCGCGGCGAAATCGATGCCGACGGCAATCCCGCCAATCCCTTTGCGGGCATGGGCGGTGGCGGCGGTTTCCGCCCCAATGGCGGCCAGCGCGGGTTTCGCGCCGAGGACATGCAGGGCTTCGGCGGCGAAGAAGTCGATCTGGGTGATATTTTCGAAGGCCTGTTTGGTGGCCGCGGGCCGCAGGCGCGCTCCGGCGGCAGCCCGTTCGGCGGTGCGCAGCATCGCCGCCCGCCCCAGAAAGGCGCGGACATCGCCTACAAGCTGCGCGTTCCCTTTGTCGATGCGGCCACGCTCAAGGACCAGCGAATCACGCTGTCCGACGGCAAGACGATCGACCTCAAACTGCCCAAGGGGGTCGAGGACGGGACGCAGATGCGGCTCAAGGGCAAGGGCGAGCGGGGCCCTGGCGGCGCCGGCGACGGGCTCGTCACCATCGCGATCGACCGGCATGCGCTCTATCGCCGCGAAGGCGACGATGTGCGCTTCGACCTGCCGATCACGCTCGACGAGGCGGTGAACGGCGGCAAGGTTCGCGTCCCCACAGTCGACGGACCGGTGATGATGACCATCAAGCCCGGCACGCATGGCGGCACCGTCCTGCGGCTCAAAGGCAAGGGCTTTTCACGCAAGAACGGGACCCGCGGCGACCAATTGGTGACGCTTGAAATCCAGCTGCCCGACGATCTCGACGAGCTTGCCAAGCGGCTCGATGGGTGGAAGGACGAGAGCGATCCGCGGAGCAAGCTCGGGGTTTAGTCCTTGTCGCCACAACCCATGCCGGAAGGCCAGGAACGCGAGATTCACTCGCTCTCCCCCGAACAGCGGCGGAAGGAGGCGCGCGATCTGCGCGGCCGCATCCAGCGGCACATGGGCCCCGGCACACGGGGCTGGGAAATCACCAAGCGGACCATTGTCGGCACTTATAACGATGGCTTCATCCACGCAGGCAACCTTGCCTATCTGTCGATGCTGGCGATCTTCCCCTTCTTCATCCTCGGCGCGGCGGTTTTCTCCGCCATCGGCGAAGAGGCCGAACGCGCGGCGACGATCAATGCGGTGCTCTACGCGCTGCCCCCGATGGTCGGCAATGTCATCGAACCCGTCGCGCGCGATGTGATCGAGGCGCGCAGCGGCTGGCTGCTGTGGGTCGGTGCGCTGATCGGGCTATGGACGGTGGGCAGCCTGGTCGAAACCATCCGCGACATCCTGCGCCGCGCCTATGGCACGCATGCCACGCAGGCCTTCTGGAAATACCGCCTGCTGTCGTCGGGGGTGATCCTCGCCGCGGTTTTCCTGCTGTTGCTCAGCCTGATCGCGCAATTCCTGATCGGCACCGCCCAGGAGGTTATCGAAGCCTATTTCCCGCAGCTGATCGACCGCGTATCCGACCTGCGCCTGACGCGGATCGTCCCCGCGCTGGGCCTGTTCGGCTCGCTCTACCTGATCTTCTATTCGCTCACCCCGTCGAAATACCGCCGCCAACGCTATCCCAAATGGCCCGGCGTATTGCTGACGACGCTGTGGTGGATCGCGGTGACCACGATCATGCCGGCAGTGCTGCGCAATTTCTTCTCCTACGATCTCACCTATGGCGGGCTTGCGGGCGTGATGATCGTGTTGTTCTTTCTTCTGGCTTGTCGGGCTCGGGGTGGTTATCGGCGCAGAGCTGAACGCGGCGCTGGCCGAAACGCCCGAAGAGGAATTGTGCCAGGTGAGCGAGGCCGACGATGCGCGTCGGGCAGCGCTGGCGCGGGAAATGGCAGAAGAGGAGCACGCTGCATGAGCGGGTTGATGGCAGGTAAACGCGGGCTGATCATGGGCCTCGCCAACGACAAGTCGCTGGCCTGGGGAATCGCCAAGCAACTCGGCGCGCATGGGGCCGAACTGGCCTTCTCCTATCAGGGCGAAGCGCTCAAGAAGCGGGTCGGCCCGCTCGCGGAGCAGCTCGGCAGCGATTTCCTGATCGAATGCGACGTGTCGGACATGGACGCGCTCGACCGCGCCTTCGACACGCTCAAATCGCGCTGGGAGACGATCGACTTCGTGGTCCATGCGATCGGCTTCTCGGACAAGAACGAGCTGCGCGGGAAGTATGTCGACACCAGCCTCGACAATTTCCTGATGACGATGAACATCTCCGCCTATTCGCTGGTCGCGGTGGCCAAGCGCGCACGCGCGATGATGCCCGAGGGCGGTTCGATCCTGACACTGACCTATTACGGCGCCGAGAAGGTGATTCCGCATTACAACGTGATGGGCGTGGCCAAGGCGGCGCTGGAAACCAGCGTCAAATATCTCGCCAACGACCTCGGCCCCGAGAACATCCGCGTCAACGCGCTCAGCGCGGGTCCGGTCAAGACGCTCGCGGCGAGCGGGATCGGCGATTTCCGCTATATCCTCAAATGGAACGAGCTCAATTCGCCGCTGCGACGCAATATCACCATCGACGATGTCGGCGGCTCGGGGCTCTATCTGCTGTCCGACCTGTCATCGGGCGTGACCGGCGAGACGCATCATGTCGACGGCGGTTATCACGTGGTCGGGATGAAGCAGGAAGACGCCCCCGACATCGCGCTCGACAAGGGGTGATTTCAGGGGTTCGTCGCGAGGCCGACCAGAGAGCCTGATCAGGCGACGTCGGGCCAGATCCCGCGCGTGTCATAGACCGCCTTGCCGGCGCGTTCCTCGGGCGGGATGACCTTGAACACATCGTGATCGACCAGCGTGACCAGCACACCGCATTCTTCCAGCGCAGTGTCGATATCGACCAGTTCGGCGCTCGTGCCCTCAAACTCGGGCGGCAGTTCGCCCGCATAGGGTTCTACCACCTGCACGCGCTCGCCGAACTCGCGCGCGAGCGAGGCAGCAACATAGCGTGCCGGGCTTTCGCGGAAATCGTCGATATTCGCTTTGAAGGCGAGGCCGAGGCAGGCGATCTTAGCCCCCGGATTGGCCTGCGCCAGCGCCTTCGCGCGGCTAAGCACATGGTGCATCTTGGCATCGTTCGTCTCGCGTGCCTGGCGGATGATCTTCGCCTCGTCTGGCGCGCCGTGGACGATGAACCACGGGTCGACTGCGATGCAATGCCCGCCCACACCGGGGCCGGGGGTGAGGATATTGACGCGCGGGTGACGATTGGCGAGGCGGATCACTTCCCACACATCGAGCCCCTGCCGGTCGGCGATCATCGAAAGCTCGTTGGCAAAGGCGATATTGACGTCGCGGAAGGCGTTCTCGACCAGCTTGGTCATTTCGGCGCTGCGTACATCGGTGGTGACGCATTCGCCCTTCACGAAGCGCTTGTAGAAGGCGAGTGCCTTGCGCGCGCAGCGCGGGGTGATGCCGCCGATCGAGCGGTCGTTATGCGTCAGTTCCTCAAGGATCTTCCCCGGCAGCACGCGCTCGGGACAATAGGCGATGCTCACATCGGGCTGTCCCTCGATCAGGCCCGGCATGGCGAGATCGGGTCGCTTGGCGGCGATGGCATCGCGCATCGCCTCGGTCGTGCCGACCGGTGAGGTCGATTCGAGGATGACCGTGTCACCCTTCTTGAGCACGTCGGCGACCTGCTCGGCGGCGGCCATGACATAGGACGTATCGGGCGTATGCTGCCCGTCCTTCGCGAAAGGTGTGGGCACCGCAATCACGAAGACGTCGGCGGGCGCGACCTGCGTCGAGGCCTTGAGCAGCCCGCGCTGGACCACTGCCTGCACCAACCCGTCGAGATCGACCTCCTCGATATGGATTTCGCCGCGATTGATCGTGTCAACAACGCTTTGCGCCACATCGACACCATGCACCGGGCAGCCCGCGCGCGCGATAATCGCGGCTGTTGGCAAGCCGATATAGCCGAGACCGATGACGCAGACGTCGGGCTTGGTGTCACCACGCATGAATGTGTTTCCCTGAACCTTTGGGCTACGAAGCTAGCGGGGGTCGGTAAATTTTACAGTAACGATAAAGCGCGCGCTGGCATCGGGACGGATCAGGCCTCGGCGAGCAGATCGGCGATCCGCGCCGCCGAATGCCCATCGCCGAACGGGTTATGCGCGCGCGCCATTGCGGCATAGGCGGCCTCGTCGTCGAGCAGGCGAGTGGTTTCGCGCACGATCGCATCGGGATCGGTGCCGACCAGCTTCGCAGTGCCTGCCGCGATGCCTTCGGGGCGCTCGGTCGTCTCGCGCATGACCAGCACCGGCTTGCCCAGCGCGGGCGCCTCTTCCTGTACCCCGCCGCTGTCAGTGAGCATCAAATGGCTGATATCGAGCAGCCGGGCGAAATGCGGATAGTCGAGCGGCTCGATCAGCGCGACATTGTCCAGCCCGGCAAGCCGCGCGTTCATCACCGCGCGGACATTGGGGTTGAGATGGACCGGAAAGATGATCGCGACATCGTCGCGCGCGGCCAGCCGCTGCACGGCGGCGGCGATATTCTCCATCCCCTCGCCGAAGTTCTCGCGCCGGTGGGTGGTCATGCCGATGATACGCTTGCCTGCAAAGCGCGCTTCGAGCTCGGCCAGACCAGCGGCCAGCGCCGGCTGCTCGCTTACCCGCTGGGTCACCCAGCGCAGGGCATCGATCACGGTGTTGCCGGTGACATGCACGGTTGCGGCTTCGACATTCTCGCGCAGCAGCGCATCGCGCGCGGTTTGCGTCGGGGCGCAATGCAGCGCGGCGAAGCTGCCGACGACGCGGCGGTTCACCTCTTCGGGCCAGGGATGATGGATATCGCCGCTGCGCAGCCCGGCTTCGACATGGCACACGGGTATCTTGCGGTAATAGGCGGCGATCGCCCCCGCCATCACGGTGGTCGTATCGCCCTGCACCACGACCCAGTCGGGCCGTTCCGCGTCCAGCACCCTGCCGACTTCGACCAGCGCGCGTGCAGTCAGCGCATCGAGCGTCTGCCCGGGAGTCATCAGGTCGAGATCGTGATCGGGCACGATGCCGGCAATCTCGAGCACCTGGTCGAGCATTTCGCGATGCTGCGCCGAGATACACACGCGGCTGTCGAACCGCTCGTCCTCCGCCAGCGCATGCACCAGCGGGAACAGCTTGATCGCTTCGGGACGGGTCCCGAACACGGTGAGGATCTTGCGGCGCGAACTCATACCCGCCTGCCTAGCGACAAATCGCCGACCGGCGCCAGAGCTTAGCGCGGTTCGGCAGCGCTTTCGGGCTGCGGCAGCGCCTCTTCACCCGGGACCTCGGCGGCGCGTTCGCGCTCGAGCCGTTCCATATATTCGCGCTCGATCATCTCGACCCGCTCCTGCTCGGCGGCGGCGTCCTCGTCGATCGTCGCGAGGCGCTTGGCGCGCTCGGCGGCGATGATCTCGCCGAAGCGGATGCCCGCGTCATTGGCCTTGTCGGCATAGGCAGCGTTGATCATTTCCTGCGTACAGCCGGTAAAGCCGCCTGAACCGGTGGGCGAGCACGACATGCTGCCGAAAGCGCCCGCCATCTCGAAGCGTTCGACGCGTTCGGCCCATGACTGGTTTTCGGGGCTGTCGGAAAAGCGCAGGTTCTCGGGAATGCGATAGCGCTCGTTCTCGGCCTTGCGGGCGCAGACGACGATCTGGTCGTCCGTGCTTTCGGGGCATTCGTCGTCGCCATAGATGATCACCATGTTGTAATTGTCTTCGGCCGTATCGACGCTGTCCTGCGCCTGCGCGCCCATGGGGACGGCAAGTGCCAGGCTGGCGATGGCAAGCAACGGTTTCGACATGATGGTCCTCTCGGCGAATGGATGCGGGGCCACTAGGCGCCCCGTGGGGTGAACTTTTGCTGAAGCGCGTGGGCGGGCCTTCCGGCGCGCGTCACACACGCTCCGAAATACGGATCGCCGCGCGGCAGCCCAGGCGAATGACACCCGACAGCAGCGGATAGGCGGGCGCACGCTCGGCCCCGGCGGCCAGCGCGGCGTCGCGGTGCTCGCGCTCGTCCTCGCGGAATTCCTCGATCATCGCGGCGAGTTCGGGATCCTCGCCACTGTCCTGCAACTGGTCGAGCTGGCGCGAATAGTGATCGTCGATCTCGGTCTCGACCGCGGCGGTGCAGGCCATGGCCGCTTCGGGCCCGATCAGCGCGGTCACCGCGCCAAGCGCGAACCCCGCACGATCCCAGAACGGTTGCAGCGCGGTCGGACGCACGCTGCGGCGCGCCATCAGGGCGTCGAATTTGGCGCGGTGGCCGGCTTCCTGCTCCGCCATGCCCGCGATTTCCGCCGAATGCGGGCCGCGGTCACCCATGACCGCGAGTTGGCCGGCATAGATCCGCGTCGCACCGAATTCGCCTGCCTGGTCGACGCGGATCATCCGCGCGATATGATCGGGTACCTTGGTCATGCCCGGCGATCCTTCACCAACAGCGCGAAGATTGCCAGCCCCGTGGCGGTCGAAATCAGGAAATTGAAGCCTGCGAGGCTGATCCCGAGCAGCGTCCAGGCGGGTTCGTCGCAGCGCACCAGCGGGGTGTTCATGATGTCTTCGAGCGCATTGCCGCTGCTGCCCGACGTGATCGCGGCGCAGGAGGTGATCCCCTCCCACCAGCCATATTCGACCCCGGCGTGAAACAGGCCGATCGCGCCCGAGACAAGGATCGCCAGCG
>NZ_CP142674.1 GCF_036365825.1 Qipengyuania sp. HL-TH1 | reverse complement strand
TGTCGCCGACGATCCCGAAAGCCGCCATTAGTTCCGCCAGCGCTCAACTGGTTCAGACCCGAAATTGCGCTGACGGCCCAGCAGACGTGGCCACAATTACATTCGGAGTGCAGCAATCAGGGCGTCCCGAGCCATGGCCACGCGCGGGTGTCGCAGCGATGAGCGTGCCCACACAAGGTAGAATGCGTTGAGCGGCACCGTGATCGGCGCGGGTATCTCGATCAGCGTGCAGGCAGAGCGTTCGCTGCGGGTGAGATAGCCGGGCAGTACCGTCCAGCCGAGGCCCGCGCACAATCCGGATCGCAACACCCTCAGATCGGGCGCGGTCAAGGCGGGCTGGCGGGCCAGCTCGATCTGGTTTGCATGGAGCCAGGTTCGCAGCAGCGGCCGGTCGAGGTCGTAGGCGAGGTGGGCCGTCCGGTCGAGCCCGTCGGCAAGCGGCAATTCGGCAATCCGGCTCGCCACGGCGGGCGAGGCTATGGCGCGCAGGTGTTCCTCGCCCAGCGCATGGAAGGCCAACCGCGGATCTTCAGGTTGCGAGGCGGTGACAGCCAGATGCACCTTGTCTTCGAGGAGCATGGCATAAAGCGCCGCGCGCCCGCCGATATGCAGGCGCAGGTCCAGCCCTGCTTCCAGCAGCGGAGCCAGTCGAGGCGTGATCATTTCGCCCAGCAGGTCCGACGGCGCGGCGATGTGGACCGTGCCCGAGATGCGCGACGATCGGGCCCGCGCGCTGGCCAGTGCCGATTCCGCCGTGTCGAGGCTGCTTCCGATCGAAGCAGCGAGATCGTCGGCAATCGCTGTCGGTCGAACACCCCGCGAATGGCGATCAAACAAGGGACGGCCCAGTTGCGCCTCGAGCGAAGCGATGTGCTGCGACGCAGCCGGTTGGGTGATGCCGATTGCCCGGGCCGCCTCGCTCAGTGAACGACGGCGGTAGACTTCGACGAAGGTGCGCAACTGCAGGAGGGACATTGCGGTTCCATAAGCGGATTTATGGCCGTCCGCCATTCCCGCTGGATTTCATGATGCCGTTCCCTGCGTATCTAAGCCGCCTAAAGGAATGATCGAATGCATAATCGCCGCCAACTGCTGAAAGCTATCACCGCTGTCTTTGTGGCGGGTGCGGCTGCGCCGGGTGCGTTTGCTCGTGTCCCCGACATCAATGGACAAGGACAATTGACGATGACCCGCATTCTCATGGTGGCCACCTCCGCCGACCGCATGACTCCCGGCACCGAACCGACGGGTGTCTGGCTCGAGGAACTTACCACCCCGTATTATGCCTTCCGCGATGCGGGCGCCGAGGTGACGCTGGCCTCGATCGAGGGCGGCGCCATCCCCGTTGACCAGCGCAGCGTCAACGCCGACGGCGAGAACGACGCTTCGGTCGAACGCTATCTGAAGGACGAGGCCCTGAAGGCCGAGGTTGCCGGCACCCCTGTATTCACAAGCATCGATCCCGCCGGCTACGACGCGCTGTTCCTGCCCGGCGGCCACGGCACCATGTTCGATTACCCCGGCAGCGACGAACTGGCGCGCCTGGTCGAACGCTTCGACCGCGAAGGCAAGATCGTCGCCGCCGTCTGCCATGGACCGGCGGGGCTGGTCTCGGCGAAGAAGGCCGATGGCACGCCTTTCGTCGCCGACCGCCGTGTCGCGGGCTTCACGGACAGCGAGGAACGCGCGGTCGGTTTCGATCAGGCGGTGCCGTTCCTGCTCGAAACGCGTCTCAAGGAACTCGGCGGCAAGCATGAGGGCGGCCCCGATTTTGCCCCCTTCGCCCTGCGCGACGGCAATCTGGTGACCGGCCAGAACCCCGCCAGCGCTACCTGCACCGCGGAGCTCGTGGTGGAAGCCCTCAAGAACAAGGTCGCCTGATCATGCGCTATCTCCACACCATGATACGCGTCGCCGATCCCGAGGCCGCGATCCGTTTCTTCACGCTGCCGGATCTCAAGGAGACCCGGCGCATGGAGAACCAGGCCGGGCGTTATACGCTGATCTACCTTGCCGCCGACGAGGATTTCCGCGGCGACGGCGAGCAAGGCGATGCCAAGGTCGAGTTGACGTACAACTGGCCGCCCGAGGATGGCAGCGCTGCCGAGAAATACATGGGCGGCCGAAACTTCGGCCATCTCGCCTACGGGGTCGACGACATCTACGAAACGTGCGCGCGGCTGCAGGCGGGCGGCGTGACGATCAATCGCCCCCCGCGTGACGGCTACATGGCGTTCGTCCGCTCGCCGGACGGGATCTCGATCGAACTGCTGCAGAAGGGCGAACACAAGCCTCCGGCCGAACCCTGGGCCTCCATGCCCAACACGGGCGAATGGTGATGGCGAAATTGTTCGAACCGATCGAGGTTGGCGGGCTGCGGCTCGCCAACCGCATCGTCATCGCGCCGATGTGCCAGTATTCGGCAGTCGACGGCGCGATGACCGACTGGCACCAGATGCATCTCGGCCAGTTGGCGCTCTCGGGCGCGGGCGCGCTGACGATAGAGGCGACCGCGGTCAGCCCGGAAGGGCGCATCACCTACGGTGACGTCGGCCTGTACGATGACCGTACCGAAGCGGCGATGCGAAGCGTGCTCGAAAGTGTGCGCCGTTGGTCGGACATGCCGCTGATCATCCAGCTGGCCCATGCCGGCCGCAAGGCGAGCTGCGCCAAGCCGTGGCACGGCGGAACGCAGATCGCCCCCGATGCGGAGAATGGCTGGCAGACCGTGGCACCCAGCGCCATTGCCTTCGCTCCGGACGAAAATCCCCCTGTCGAACTGGACGAGTCAAGGCTTGCCCGCATCCGGGAGGCGTTCGCGGATGCCGCCCGGCGCGCCGGCAGGCTGGGCATCGAAGCCATCCAGATCCACGCCGCGCATGGCTATCTGCTCCACGAGTTTCTTTCGCCGATCTCCAACCGGCGCGGCGACGACTACGGCGGCAGCCTCGACAACCGGATGCGGTTCCCGCTCGAAGTGTTCGATGCCGTGCGCGAAGCGTTTCCGGCCGACCGCCCGGTGACCGTTCGCGTTTCCGGGACCGACTGGGTCGAAGGCGGCTGGACAGCGGAGGAAACCGCATTGTTTGCACAGGAGCTGGAGCGGCGCGGTTGCGCGGCGATCCACGTTTCCAGCGGGGGGCTCGACCCGCGCCAGCAGGTCCCTGTCGGTCCCGGCTATCAGGTGCCGCTGGCGCGGACGGTCAAGGACGCGGTCGCCATGCCTGTCGTGGCGGTCGGCATGATCACCGATCCGCACCAGGCGGAGCGCATCCTCGAAGACGGGCATGCCGACGCCATAGCGATAGCCCGCGCTGCGCTGTGGGATCCGCGCTGGCCCTGGCACGCCGCCACCACGCTTGGCGCATCGGTAAAGGCGCCCCCGCAATATCTCCGGTCCGAGCCCCACGAAGCGGGCCGCATTCTTAAGGAAATGATCCTATGAAAATCTCCGTCAAACTGCTTCTTGCCGCTGGCGCTGCCCTCTCGCTTGCCGCCTGCTCGACGACCCGCGAGGGTGTATCCACGCCCCAGATCGAACAGGTCGCGACCTTCAACGGCGCGATGCCGACTGGCGTAACCGTCGCCCCCAACGGGCGCATCTTCGTCAACTTCCCGCAATGGGGCGACAACGCGCCGTTCACGGTTGCCGAGCTGGTCGACGGCAAGGCGGTGCCGTATCCCGACGCCGCGACCAACCGGCCCGATCCGGCCGACCCGGCGGGGCATTTCATCTCGGTGCAGAGCGTGGTGGCCGACGGCGCCAATCGCCTGTGGGTGCTCGACACGGCGGCGCCCAAATTCTCTCAACCACAGGCCGGCGGTGCAAAGCTGGTGGCAATCGACCTCGCGACCGACCGGGTGGTGAAGACGATCGTCCTGCCGCCCAGCGTGGTGCTGCCCACGACCTACCTCAACGACGTGCGCTTCGATCTGCGTCAGGGCGCCGAGGGCGTCGCCTACATCACCGACAGCAGCAACGAGGGGATCGGCGGCATCATCGTTGTCGATATCGCCAGCGGGCGTGCGATCCGCCGCCTTTCGGGCCATGCGACGACCAATCCGGAGCCCGGGTTCACCCCGGTTGTCGACGGCGCGGTGCTGATGAACCGCCCGGCCGACGGACCCGCGACGCCGGTAACAATTGCAAGCGACGCAATCGGGCTTAGCGCCGACGGCAGCTTGCTATACTACGGGCCACTATCCGGCCGCACGCTGTACGCGGTCCCCACGGCCATGCTGCGCGATCCTGCGGTGACCGAGGAGGAACTGGCCCGCGCGGTACGCAGCCTGGGGCGCAAAGGCGCTTCGGACGGGATTGCCGAAGACGACCGGGGCCGCGTGTTCGCCGGCGATTACGAGAACAACGCGATCCGCGTGCTCGACCAGGGCCGCTGGACGACGGTGGTCAGCGACCCCCGCATCAGCTGGCCCGACACGCTGTCGATCGGCACCGATGGCTATCTCTACTTCACTGCCAACCAGCTCCACCGCCAACCCGGCTTCCACGGCGGGCGGGACTTGCGCCGCAAGCCCTACGAGCTGCTCCGCATCAAGGTGGGCAGCGCTCCCGTCCTGTTGCGCTCGCGGTGACCCCATCAGGCCGGGCAGGCCCGCGCGGGGCCGCGATCCGGCGAAAAATCAACAACTGACTTGAAGGAATACAGACATGACAAAGGGTATCGAAGGCAAGGTCGTTCTCATTACCGGCGGCAGCAGCGGCATCGGCGCGGAAACAGCGCGTCTTCTCGCGGCACGCGGCGCGAAGGTGGCCATCGCCGCGCGGCGCAAGGACAGGCTCGACGAGGTCGTCGCGGACATCGCCGCAAACGGTGGCACGGCACGTAGCTACGCGCTGGACGTGACCGACAAATCGGCGGTCCAGTCCGTCGTCGCCGCAATCATCGCTGACTTCGGCCGCCTCGACGTGCTGATCAACAATGCCGGGCTGATGCCGATCCGTCCGATGGCCGAGGTCAACACCGACGAGTGGGACCAGATGATCGACGTCAATCTGAAGGGTACGCTCTACGGCATCGCGGCGGCCCTTCCCGGTTTTCTCGAGCAGGGCAGCGGCCACATCATCAACTTGAGCTCGGTTGCGGGCATCAAGGTCTTCGCACCGGGCGGCACGGTCTACTCTGGCACAAAGTTTGCCGTCAGCGCGATCAGCGAGGGCTTGCGCCACGAGGTGGGGGAAAAGGTCCGGGTCACGTCAATCGAGCCTGGAGCTGTCGAAAGCGATTTGAAGTTCACGACATCCGGCACGGCTGCCGAGACGGTGCTGGACTTCTACAAG
Source organism: Qipengyuania sp. HL-TH1 (assembly GCF_036365825.1). Lineage (NCBI taxonomy): Bacteria > Pseudomonadati > Pseudomonadota > Alphaproteobacteria > Sphingomonadales > Erythrobacteraceae > Qipengyuania > Qipengyuania profunda. The sequence goes on along the minus strand of NZ_CP142674.1, from coordinate 128,463 downwards.
CAGGCCATCCCGACGGCATCGGTGGCGCGTGCTATTGCGTTCGCTGTCGAACAACCTGATGACGTCGACATCAACGCGATCGTCATCCGGCCGACCGCACAGGAGTTCTGATTTCGACGAGGAGGCGGGGCCGGGTGTGCTCCGCCTCTTAGGGAACGTGCCGGCCCGCTCGTCCGTTAGTTTGCCGAACAATATCTGTCCGTTTCACTTGAGGAGTCACTTATGCCCAAACTTGCCCTGTATGTACCGCTGAAGGCCAAGCCCGGAAAAGAGCGCGATGTCGCCGATTTCCTGACCTCGGCATTGCCGCTCGTTCAAGCTGAGCCGGGCACTCAGACCTGGTACGCGATCGAGGAAGGTCCCGGTGCGTACGCGATCTTCGATACGTTCGAGACAGAGGAGGATCGCCAAGCCCATCTCGACGGCAAGGTTGCCGCCGCACTGATGGGCAAGGCAGACGAACTGTTTTCCGAACCGCCGCAGATTCACAAGTTCACCCTGCTGGCCGCGAAATAGCGGAGCGTTTGGCACCCTAAGCTGCCGTTTGGCTGCATGGTAAGGCTAGTGTTTTCATCCGGAATGGATGGGCCGGCCGAATCGAAAAATGAATAAATTGATACGACGGGCCATCCGCGATAGTGGATGGCTTTGTCTTCTACGCTTATCATACCTCTGAATTTACTGACAACGCGCCGTTGATGTGTCGCGACGTAATGGCACCATTGGTTCCTGGGAGTTTTTTGAGTACATCAATTTGGCGCGATATTCGGCCGTTCTGGCCCCATCATTCAGAAAACAGCCGTGAATCGATCCAAGGATGGCCCTCCGGGAAGGAACCTCTCAGGTAGGAGAAGGTTCAGGAAACTGAGATCACAGGGAATGGGTGCGATGTCCTCCGCCGTTGCGATGGACCGGCTCATCACCAAGCTCTCGATTTGATGACGCATTGAGAAGAGCTACGAAAGGAAAAGATCTGTGAAAGCTGTCGTGTACAACGGACCCAAAGATGTTTCTGTCAATACCATCGATGATCCCAAGATCGAAAAGCAGACCGATGTTATCATCCGGCTGACCTCGACCAACATCTGCGGATCGGACCTTCACATGTATGAGGGCCGTACCAGCTTTGAAAAGGGCAGGGTCTTCGGTCACGAAAACCTTGGCGAGGTCGTCGAAGTCGGCGCTGCCGTGGATCGTATCAAGAAGGGTGATCGCGTGTGCTTGCCGTTCAACGTCGGTTGCGGTTTCTGCGAAAATTGCGAACGCGGTTTGACGGGTTTTTGCCTCACGACGAACCCTGGAACCGCCGGCGCGGCGTATGGCTTTGCCGAGATGGGTCCATGGCAAGGTGGTCAGGCCGAGTTGATGCGCGTTCCTTATGCGGACTTCAATTGTCTGAAGCTGCCTGAGGACGCTGAGGAGAAGGAGGATGACTATGTCATGCTCTCCGATATCTTCCCGACGGGTTGGCATGGTGTCGAACTGTCAGGTTTCCTCCCTGGCGAAAGCATCGCGATTTACGGCGCCGGTCCGGTCGGTTTGATGGCCGCGCACTCAGCCGAAATCCGCGGTGCTTCTCAGATTTTCGTGGTCGATACTCACGATGACCGCCTGAAACTGGCCGAGGCGATGGGCGCTATTCCGATCGACATGCGCAAGGGCGATCCTGCCCAGCAGATTCTTGACGCGACCGGCGGCCTCGGGACCGACCGGGGGGTCGAGGCGGTCGGGTATCAGTGTTGCGATCTCCACGGCAAGGAGCGCAGCAATTACACGATGAACTGCCTCGTCAAAAGCACGAAGGCCACCGGCGGAATCGGCGTGGTCGGCGTGTTCGTTCCGGAAGACCCGAACGCGCCCGACGATCTCCAGAAGGAAGGCAAGATGGCATTCGACTTCGGCAACTTCTGGTTCAAGGGCCAGAAGATCGGCACCGGCCAGTGCAACGTAAAGCACTACAACCGGCGACTGATGAAACTTATCGAGCAAGACCGGGCCAATCCTGCCCAAATCATCTCGCACCGACTGCCGCTTGATCAGGCACCAGAAGCCTTCAAGCATTTCGACGAACGCGATGATGGTTGGACGAAGGTCGTGCTCAAGCCGGGCATGTGACCTTAGTCTTCGACGGAATAGGAAATATATTATGACTTCAGAAGGCAAATCAGTTGCGATTCTGATCGCACCCCGCGGGACGGAAGAACCAGAATTCTCGAAGCCCAAGCAAGCTGTCGAGGACGCTGGTGGCAAAGTGACCGTGGTCAGTTTTGAATCGGGCAAGGCGCGCACAGTCAATGGCGATCTCGACGAGGGCGGCAGCTATACTATCGACAAGACGTTTTCCGAGGTCAAAGCCGACGATTTCGACGGACTTGTTGTGCCCGGAGGAACTGTCGGTGCCGACAAGCTGCGCGGCAGCGACGAGGCAATCGATTTCATCCGGGCTTTCTTCGATCAGAAAAAACCTGTCGCGGCCATATGCCATGCACCCTGGACTTTGATCGAGGCGGACGTGCTCAAGGGTCGCACCTTGACGTCCTACCCGACGCTGAAGGTCGATATCGAGAACGCCGGCGGTACATGGACCGATGAGGAGGTCGTGGTCGACAACGGCCTTGTTACCAGCCGCGATCCCGATGATTTGCCCGCCTTCTGTGCCAAACTCGTCGAGGAAATCGCAGCAGGGAATTAAGACGGGGCGTTTCTACGAACCATGTGAGGGCGATCTCCATGGATAAGGTCCTCACAGAGCAAGCGTGGCGGATGGCCAGCGATTGGCCGTCCGCCATGCCGCGTATCACACGAACGCGGCGAACCTGACGGACACTCAAACCCTGAGCCGCGTCAACCGCGATGACATATCGCCGGCTCCCTCTTCCAGATTCGACCCATTTCAACGTGCGGTTGAGATGCACCTGATCGAACGTGCGTTCGGCCAGATTTACGACCTACATCGCCGCCTTGAGATAGCGGCCGGTCAGACTGCCTTCCGCTTCCGCAACGACGCCAGGGACGCCGCTGGCAACGATACGGCCCCCGTCTTCCCCGGCCCCCGGTCCCAGGTCGATGATCCAGTCCACCTGCGCGATGGCGCGCATGTCATGTTCAACGACTACGACGGTATTGCCGGCGTTTACGAGGCCCTGCAGGTGTTGCATCAGCCGGTCGCCATCGGAGGGGTGAAGCCCCGAAGTTGGCTCGTCGAGGATGTAGATCGTGTTGCCGCGTTGAGCGCGTTGCAGTTCAGTCGCCAGCTTGATGCGCTGCGCCTCCCCGCCAGACAGTTCGGTCGCGGGCTGACCGAGCCTCAGATAGCCAAGACCGATCTCCCGCAACACGTCGAGGGAGCGCATCACAGATGGCTCGCCAGCGAAGAAATCGCACGCATCGTCGACCGTCAGTTCGAGCACCTGGGCGATATTGCGCCCGTTCCACTCGACTTCGAGCGTTTGCGGGTTGTAGCGAGAGCCATGACAGGTCGAGCACGGGGCAAAAACGCTCGGCAGGAACAGCAGCTCCACCATGACGTATCCCTCGCCCTCGCACACAGGGCAGCGGCCTTGCGGGACGTTGAACGAGAACCTTCCCGGGCTGTAGTGCCGCCGGCGGGCGAGCGGCGTATCAGCGAAGATCCGTCGCACATGGTCGAACATGCCGCTGTAGGTGGCTAGGTTCGAGCGCGGCGTGCGGCCGATTGGTTTCTGATCGACCTGCACCAGCCTGCGAACATGCTCCATGCCTGCGACAATGCGCCCTTCAGTGTCGTTCTGCGCAACATCGAGCAGCGGATCGATATCCTCCTCCTCGGCCACGGGGGAGCCGCCGAGGTGTTCCGTGACGAGTTCGGGCAGCGCCTGACTGACAAGACTGGATTTGCCCGATCCCGAAACGCCGGTGACAGCGGTCAAGCAGCCGATGGGAAACTCGACGTCGAGCCCATGGAGATTGTTCCGCCTGATCCCTTCCAGGCGTAGCCATGCCTTGGGGTCGCGCGGTGTGCGCTCACTGCGCAGCGGCTCTGCGAACAGGTAGCGGCGGGTGATCGAAGTCTCGACGTCGGCAAGCCCTTCTATCGGCCCGCTGTAGAGGACTTCACCACCCTTTTCCCCGGCTCCCGGCCCGACATCGACGAGCCATTCCGCGCGGCGGATCACGTCGAGATCATGTTCGACGACGAACAGGGAGTTGCCCGCCGCCTTGAGACGCTCGAGAATGGTGAGCAAGGCTTCGCCATCTGCCGGGTGCAACCCTGCCGAAGGCTCGTCAAGCACATAGACCACGCCGAAAAGCTGTGACGACAATTGCGTGGCAAGCCGCAAGCGCTGCAGCTCTCCGGAGGAGAGCGTCGGCGTGCTGCGGTCGAGCGAAATGTAGCCAAGGCCAAGATCGATCAGTGGGTCCAGCCGCTCGATCAATTCGCAGGCGAGACGCTGTGCGGCGACCCGCTTTTCATCGGAAAGATTGGGCGTGCGGCGCACGTCGGGCGCAGCCTTGTGCGCCGAACCACCTGCCGCGACTCGCCGTTCGACCGCCGCATCGCGGGCCGCCTTGCCGAGGACATGGCCCTTCGGGACCGCCGCGGCGCCCCCGTATTCGCCATGCGCGACGGGCGTGAGCAAGTCCCGGAGTTTCAACACCGTCAGGTCGCCGAACTCGGCGATGTCGAGGCCCGCGAACTTCACGGACAGGGCTTCGCGCTTCAGGCGCTTGCCGTCGCAGGTCGGGCAATCGCGGCCGATGATATATTGCGAGACGCGCTTCTTCATCAGCGCGCTTTTCGTGTTGGCGAAGGTTTCCAGTACATAGCGGCGCGCGCCGGTGAAGGTGCCCTGGTAGCTCGGCTCCATGCCGCGCTTGAGGGCCGTCCGTGTCTGTTCGGGCGTCAGGCCCGCATAGACCGGCACCGTCGGCGACTCTTCAGTGAAGAGGATCCAGTCGCGATCCTTTTTCGGCAGGTCGCGCCACGGCTTATCGACGTCATAGCCGAGCGAAACGAGGATATCGCGCAGGTTCTGCCCATGCCAGGCGGTCGGCCAGGCGGCGATCGCCCGGTCGCGAATGGTGAGGCTGTCGTCAGGAACCATCGTTTCTTCGGTCGCGTCATAGACGCGCCCGATGCCGTGGCAGGTCGGGCAGGCGCCGGCGACCGTGTTGGGGGAGAAATCCTCCGCAAAGAGCATCGGCTGATGGCGCGGATATTCTCCGACGCGGGAATAGAGCATCCGCACTAGGCTGGAGAGCGTCGTCACGCTGCCGACCGAGGATCGCGCGTTGGCCGAGCCGCGTTGCTGCTGCAACGCGACCGCAGGCGGCAAACCGTCGATCGCGTCGACCTCCGGCACGCCGGCCTGGTCGATCAGCCGACGGGCATAGGGTGCAACCGATTCCAGATAACGCCGCTGGGCTTCGGCATAGAGGGTGCCGAACGCGAGCGATGACTTGCCCGACCCCGATATACCGGTGAACACCACGAAGGCGTCGCGCGGTACATCGACGTCTATATTCTTGAGATTATTCTGGCGCGCTCCGCGAACCTGCACGCAATCGGGCGGCCCCGCATGCCCAGCAACGGTGGCCGGCGTCGTCGCCTTAGTATCCTTGTTCTTCAATTCAGTCTTCCTGCGCTATACGCCCGTGCGGCCCGTGGTTCATCACAGTCGGGTAACAGATGAATGCATTTCGACGCGTGGCCCATTTGCCGGAGCGCGCTTCATCATGGCCGGGGTCGGGCCATGATGACGGTCGAGTTGTCGATCAGAGCGCCTCGCGCCGCTTCGGATCGGCAGGTCAGTAGTGAATGACCGAGCGGATCGACTTGCCTTCGTGCATCAGTTCGAAGGCCTCGTTGATCTCCTCCAAACCCATCGTGTGGGTTACGAACGGGGCCAGATCGATATCGCCTTTCATCGCGTCCTCGACCATGCCGGGGAGCTCTGTGCGTCCCTTGACGCCACCGAAAGCGGACCCCTTCCATACGCGGCCCGTGACGAGCTGGAATGGGCGGGTGGAGATTTCCTCGCCCGCGCCGGCAACGCCAATCACAATCGACTGACCCCAGCCACGGTGCGCTGATTCAAGCGCGGCGCGCATGACGTGGACGTTGCCGATGCACTCGAAGGTATGATCGATGCCCCAGCCCGTCATCTCGATCAGCACTTGCTGGATGGGCTTGTCATGGTCGTTGGGGTTGATGCACTCGGTCGCACCGAACTGGCGCGCCAGCTCGAACTTGGAGGGATTGGTATCGATGGCGATGATGCGACCCGCCTTCGCCTGGCGCGCACCCTGAATGGCCGCGAGGCCGATGCCGCCGAGGCCGAACACGGCGACCGAGTCTCCGGGCTGGACCTTGGCGGTATTGTGGACTGCGCCGATTCCGGTTGTGACGCCGCAGCCGAGCAGACAGACGTGTTCGGGGTTCGCCTCGGGATTGATCTTGGCGAGCGAGACTTCGGCGACGACAGTATATTCACTGAAGGTCGAACAGCCCATGTAATGGTAGAGGGGCTGACCATTGTACGAAAAGCGGGTGGTCCCATCGGGCATCAAGCCCTTGCCCTGCGTTTCGCGGACAGCGACGCACAGGTTGGTCTTGCCCGACAGGCAGAAGTCGCACTTGCCGCACTCGGCGGTGTAGAGCGGAATCACGTGATCGCCCGGCACGACGCTGGTGACGCCTTCACCGACCTCGACAACGATGCCCGCGCCCTCGTGGCCCAGAACCACCGGGAAAACACCCTCCGGATCGCTCCCCTCCAGCGTGTACGCGTCGGTGTGGCACACACCGGTGTGCGTCACCCGGATGAGGACTTCGCCTTTCCGGGGTGGGGCGACATCGATCTCGACGATTTCGAGTGGCTTGCCCGCCTCGAAGGCTACAGCGGCGCGAGATTTCATGTTGGGATACCCTCGTTGAGTTAAACTGATTGCTGGTGCGAGGCCGTTGCGTCAGCGCAAATTTGACGACATTCTCATACTGGCAGGGAGTATCTTGTCATACTCCCTGCCAGTATGCAAGAGGTGTCCTGACGAGGATCTCAAACTAGAGACCGCAGCAGGGGCTGGCTTCCAGGTGCGGGAGAACACGGGCAGGAAAATGAGCCTGAAATTGTCATTTAAGATAAGTCCGCAAAATCTTCATGACGCCCTCCACGCCGTCATCGAGATCGCCACCTGCGCCTCCGACGGCCCGATCTGCGCCCGCGCCGAATGTTTCCCTGAGATGACTCTCCATCACTTCTGCCATCAGTCCATTTGTCGCACCACGCATGGCGACGATTTGCTGCAGCAGGGGAGCGCAATCGGCCCCCGCTTCGATCGCGCGTTCCAGAGCGTCCGCCTGACCCTTGATACGCCGCAAGCGTGTGATGGCGCGCTTCTTGTCTTCTGATGAATGTGGCATCGCGTCTCCCCGAGAAATCGCTCCAGCATACTATACAGGGGGGAGTTTCAATCCTGCACAGAGCCGGGCGTTTTTCTGATCGGGTGAGGTTCCATGCTCAAGCCTGCGCCACGAGCAGCTTTGGCATGGGCGCCGAGGGTCCGATCCTCTGTCGGGGAAGGGGGGAGCGATCGCTCACTCCCCCCGGTATGCCGGTCAGACCGTAACGACGACCTTGCCGATCTGTTCGTTCGATTCGAGGAAGCGGTGCGCGTCCTGGATGGCGTCGAGCGGGAAGGTGCGCGCGATCCGCGGCTTGAGCGCGCCCGATTCCAGACCCGCCACGATGAACGCCTTGGCGCGATCGAGGGCAGCGTCGTCCGAGACGATCTCGCTGTAGATATAACCCTTGAGCGTGAGGCTCTTGCCCAGCACTGAGAACAACGGGAACGGCGTCGGCTTGTCGCTGAGCGCGCCATATTGGAGCAGGATGCCGCCGCGCGCCATGCTCGCCGCCAGAAGTTCGAGCAACGGGCCGCCGACCGGATCGAGCACCACGCGCGCACCCTGACCATCGGTTATCTCCATAACCCTCGCTACCAGATCCTCTTCCTCGGTCGCGACGACATGATGTGCGCCGGCATCGATCAGGTCCTGGCGCTTGGCGCCGGTACGCGTCGTCGCGATCACCGTCGCGCCGACCATCCGCGCAATCTGGAAGGCAGCAAGGCCGACGCTGCTGGAGGCAGCAGTGACGATGACGAAATCGCCCTCGCCGAGTTTCGCCTGCTCCACCAGCGCACCCCAGGCGGTGACATACTGCATCCACACGGCCGCCGCTTCCTCGAACGACAGCGCCGCCGGATGCTTGACGACGACGCGGGCGGGCACGTTGGCGACCTCGCCATAAGTGCCCCAGCGCGCGATATCGAGCGGGGGGATGACACTGACGGCTTCGCCTTCCGCAATCCCGGTCACGTCCGCGCCGACCGTAACGACGGTGCCGGCAGCCTCATAGCCAAGGCGGCTCGGGAACTCGGCTTCCTGAAGGTAGGCATGGTTGCGGAACATCACCTCGGCGCGGTTTATGCCTATCGCCTTCACCGCGATCTGCACTTCGTCGGCCGCGGGCGCGGGGACTTCCACATCTTCAATCCTGAGGACGCTGGCGTCGCCATATTCGTGGATACGGACAATGCGGCTCATTGGAAACTCCTTGATTATTGAATGATCGTTCTGTAAGGGGGCGAACCACCAGTTTCAAGATATTATTTATCGATCGTTCCATATCGTGCACCAGAGATGACAGAGACGAAAGCCCGTCGCCGCGCAGGTCGCCCTCGTGTGTTCGACACTGACGCTGCGCTCGACAAGGCGGTGCGGCTGTTCTGGCAGCGCGGCTACGAGGCGACATCGATGGCCGATCTGGTGGCGGAGACTGGCGTCGCCGCCGCCAGTCTCTATGCGGCGTTTGGCAACAAGGCGGGGCTGTTTGCGGCGGTGATCGAGCGCTACGCCGCGACGTTCAGCGTCCACCTCTATGCACCCATTAACGATCCGGCGTTGTCCACCTACGAGGCCGTCAAAGGCCTGCTGGAACGAGCGGCGTCATCATTCTCGGAACCTGGAACGCCGGCCGGCTGCTTCATGTATTCGGCTGCGGCAGCCGTTTCGCCGGCGTCCGCGGCCATCGAATGCCTGCTGCGAGACAAGCGTCTCGCGGCGGAGGCCCTCCTGATCGAGCGTCTGCAACGCGGCGCCGCGCAGGGCGAGCTTGCGGCCAACGCCGATCCGGCCGTGCTAGGCAAATTCATCAATACGGTTATGGAAGGCATGTCCGTTCAGGCGCGCGATGGCGCTACGATCAACGAACTGCTCTCCATCGCTAAAATGGCACTTGATCGATGGCCGGCCGCGATATGATCGTTAAGAGGTGGTTATCTGCCAATCCGCCTCCCGCGACCGAACAGTCGAACTCATCTCATAGGAGGAAAGCACATGAAACACGTGACATTGCCCGGCGGGGAAGTGGTTCCTTCACTGGGTCAAGGCACCTGGAAGATGGGCGAACGTGCCGAGCGCCGATCCGATGAGATCGCCGCGCTACGCGCCGGTGTCGAACTGGGCATGACGCTCATCGATACCGCCGAAATGTATGGCGATGGTGCGGCGGAAACGCTGATATCCGAGGCGCTGGGCAGCGTTCGCGACCAGTTGTTCCTCGTCAGCAAGGCATATCCGCAGAACGCATCGCGCTCCCGCCTTACCGGTGCGTGCGAGGCGAGCCTGAAGCGGCTCGGCACCGACCGGCTGGACCTCTACCTTCTCCACTGGCGGGGATCGGTGCCGCTCGCTGAGACCGTGGAGGCAATGAAGGCGCTGAAATCGGCAGGGAAGATTCGGCATTGGGGGGTCAGCAACCTCGATACCGACGATATGGACGAGCTTGTCGCTGCCAGCGGGAATGGCTGCGTGACCGATCAGATCCTTTACAATCTGGTCCGGCGAGGGCCCGAATTGGATCTGCTGCCGTGGCTCGCCGAGCATAACATACCGGTTATGGCGTATAGTCCAGTCGAGCAGGGACGCCTCACAAGCCATCCCGCCCTCGACAAAGTAGCGGCCCAGGTTGGCGCAACCCCTGTGCAGGTCGCACTTTCGTGGACGTTGCGGCACGATGGTCTCATCGCCATCCCGAAAGCGAGTTCGATCGCACATGTGCGGGAGAACCGCGCAGCCGCAGATATCGTCCTCTCCGATGCCGACCTTGCGACACTCGACGCGGCATTTCCCCGGCCACGCGACCGCCGTCCACTCGAGATGCTTTAGCGTCAGATGACGATAGTATTGCTCGAAGGAACAGAGCGCAAACCGGATCGGCGGTAGGCGCTCAGCGGTGCGGTGATCGGACCAGTGTCGATACCGCTATCGAGCGGGTGCTGGGCGACTGACGGTTCGAAAACCAAGCCTATCGCGCCCCTGGCCCCAATCTGCTCTTAGCCTCCACGAATAACCATTTGACCGTTCTTACCGTCCATGGGGCGTATCCGAGCCGGCAGGGAATCCAGCCAAGGGCGTCTTTCTTGTCCATCGGGCGCTCTGGATCGAAGCTCGGGCGGCCTAGCCGTCAGCACGACACCGCGCTGCCTGAGTTTCCAAGCTGCCATCCCAGCGCGCGCCGCTGGCGGAAAGGTGAGCCGACTACCCGCTCAAGCTCAGTTCGACAGAGCGCCGGCCATGAACCGCACACTGCACTGCAGCGCCGGATTAGCGCGCTGCTACCTAGAGTTACCTAGCCCAAAAATGCTCTCAATAGCCCGATCTCGCAAGCTTAGTATCTGATTGACGTGTAAGGGAAATATGGTGGATGCACTAGGGCTTGAACCTAGGACCCGCTGATTAAGAGTCAGCTGCTTGACGGTAGCTTTAGCCGATTTCTCACCAAAAGAGGACGGTCAACAATCGGCCCAGTCTTTGCCTTTTCCATCTGACGCACCAGACATTCTCGAGAAAGAAAACCAGAGCTAGACATTGCGGTCTGGCAGAACCCCTCTATGATGAGATTGCGATAGGAAACCATGCCGAAAGGTATGGTCATGAAAAAACTTCTTTTTGCCGTTTTGGCCCTGTCCGGCCCAGCTTCCGCGCAACAGGTTCATATCGAAAGTTTTACGTCGTCTCGACAGCAAGCGTTCGAGATACTTGTCCCGACGGTTCGGTCCGAGGTGGCAACTTCAATTGGTCGGGAAAGGCCACATTCGCAAGGGCTTGAGCAAGACGGACGTAATGTCGAGTTTGGCGAGCCTTCTGCTGCCAGCCCATCGACCCCATTTGTTCCGGCTAAAGCTGCGCTGCACGTACCCAATTGGATGAGGGTGGGGCTTCCAACCTTCGATCCTAGCCCGGAAATACGAAGAGCCGGTCAAGCGACACCCGGGTGCGGCGAAGTCGATTATTTCCCGCTGCACGGCATCGGCAGCGAGGCGCAATATCGACGTCGGCTATATTTTCAGGAGATTGTTTCAGCAGCTTGTGCCGCCGGCGTTCCCGTCAGACTGTTCGATGCCCTGGTGGCCCAGGAAAGCCGCTACCGTCCGTATGCGCGAAGCCATGCCGGAGCGATGGGACTGACGCAATTGATGCCGGGCACGGCCGACGATCTGGGCGTTGTCGATCCGTGGGATCTGCAGCAAAACCTTGCGGGCGGTGCGCGCTATCTCCGTATGCAACTCGATCGGTTCGGCAAATGGGAATTGGCGTTGGCCGCATATAATGCGGGACCTGGGCGAGTGGAGCAGTATAACGGGATTCCACCCTTTCGCGAGACCCGCGCTTACGTGTCCACAATAATGCGCTCTGTCCAGCAAGGTAACACCGTGCACCGCGCAGCCTCAGCAATGCCCCCGGGCAACCCCTTTCGGAAGGTACGGCTGGCGAGGTTTGTCCGCCCATCAGAAATCCCAGAAGACTGAAAATCCGATCGACCAAGCGTAGTAGAGCGCAATGAGCAGAATCGCCGGTGCGCCTTTGAGATAATTGAGCTGCCAGCGGAACCAGATTTTCGGCAACAGCAAGAGCTTGTCGAACTTGGTGGTGATGGACGGCTTCCAGTTACCGCTACGCCAGTCGCAAGCGGTGACGATTGAAGCTAGTAGTGCGCAGAGGATGGCCATTATGCCGACCGCGATGTAGAGCGATGTCCAAGCTATCAGGGCAGACTCGTTCACCGAAGAACCCCTCCCGCAACTGATCTCTGATTTCGCTGGTCGAAATGCTCAGCCGTAGGCGAAATCGAAGTCGGCGCCATTGCGCCTTTCCTCCAGCTTGCGATGATACTTGGCAATGGCCGAGGAAGTGTTCTTCGCTATACCGTCGCAAAGTTCGCTCCGGATGGTTTCGAAATTACCTTCGCAGGCAGCCAGTTCCTCAGGAAGGTGCGTCGCCATGGCAACTGCCACCATGGCTGAGGTTTCGCAGCATGGGTCCTCGTAGGATGTTGCATCGGTAAAACACTGTACGGTGATTGCCGCACGGATAGGATCGATCTCCAAATGCGAGGTCACCGCATGGAATTCCGCAAGCGGCAATGTGCCCTGGGCAATGCGGTCAAAAAAGCGATTGCGATGGCTTTGACGAATGACACCTCGTTCTGCGAGTTTCCGCACGCTCAATCCGCGCTTCTCCATTTGTCGTCGGATGAGAACAGCGTATTCCCGCTGGAGCTGATCACAGCGTCCGACAACCACGGTGTTCGATCCCTCGCGCATGATCCCTCCCTAAACGCGACCTATGCAAATGCATACTGCGCAAAAGCCCTTAACCGTGGCAAGTGGAATCTTTCCTCTGGGCGATCGACAATGCACAGAAGATAACCGTCTCACGTACACCGCAGTTCTCATCCAGTTTTTGGCATAGGTCCATTTTGAGCGCTTCCAGTTCGGAATTGAGCGATCGGGACAAGCGAAGATAAATTCTTACGTGGCCATCGAGTGGGAACTGGTTCTTGAACAACGCAACCTGTTCATCCATTGGCTTCGGGGGATCTTTGATCGCCTCAAGAATCACGTCTCTAAGCCGCTGAAATTTCAACCGTTCGACGGTTAGCACGCGGATCGCTTCCGCAATAATTGCAAATGGCTGCTCGCCCAGCAGCAACTCGTGCACAACCTCGCTGTCGCTCGACATGACGCTTCCTCGCCCCCTGGATTCTCTTTCGGGTGCGATCAGTCTGCGAGTCGAACCGTCGTTGAATCAGCTTTGTGTCTAGCCTTGAGAGTCGGCGCTGCATACAGGCCAGCCATACCCGCGTTCATTCCGGGGTGGTCCTGATTCCGTGCCAATAGATCCCAAACGGAATGCCACCCGGTTTATTATTTAATCCCTAGTGGTGCAGTCTTTTTGACCAGTCGGATCGACAAAGCGCGATTCGCACCTTGAAAGGTCAGTCCTTGCGACGAATTGGTTGAGAAAAGGTTCCCGTTCTTCCCTTCTGGTCTTGGCGCATCGCGCTGTTCGTCAAACCAGAAGGGAAAGACAATGAAAGCACTCGATCTCAAAAAGGGTGGCGCGAACCTCGCCGTCGCCCTGGCTGCAGTGGCCGGGATGAGCGTGTTCGGGATCGACGCCGCGATGGCCGGTACCGACACCACGTTCGACACCGCGCTAACGCAGTTCACCGACTTCCTCGAAGGCTCAGGCGGTAAGATCATCACCGTGCTGTCGCTCGCCGGCGGCATCGTGGCGCTTGCCTCCGGACGCTTCTCGCTCGGCCAAGTGGCAATCCCGGTCGGGGTGGGCGTCGGTGCCGGCACCGGCGTGCCGATCGTCACCTCAACGATCACCGGCACGGTCTGATCGCTCGATCGGACCCTCTCCACGGGGGCGCGGGCTGCTGATCGCCAGCGAGACGCAGCCGCCCCCTGACTGGCGGAGACGACCTTTGGACCAATATTCCATCCCAAGACATCTCGACGACCCCGAGCTCATCGGGTTCTGGACGCTGGATGAATTCCTCATAATGCTGATTCCGTTCGGTTGGGGAATTCTCGCGCAGCACATCGTTATCGGACTTCTCCTCAGTGTCGCTGCATGGTTTTTCTATCGCAAACTTAAAGCCGGGCGTTCGATGTATTGGGTCCTGCACTTTGCCTATTGGCATCTGCCGGGCGGTTTCTTTGGTCTGAAGGTCGCTCCGCCTTCTCATCTTCGTGTGATGGCGGGCTGACATGGAACTATCTCTTGCTCACGAGGCGTCACAACGGACGCTGAAACAGCGCAACCTTCTTGCGCTCATCTGCATCGTTCTCGGCATCCTCGTCGTGGTGATGTTCACGGCCGCATCGACCCGCGATCGGGAAGTGGTGCTGCAGCCGATCCTTTCCAACGAAATGACGCTGAGCTCCTCATCGGTCACGCCCGAATATCTCGAGGCGGTGACCCGTGACACTGCGCAGCTCGCGCTCAACCGCTCGCCCGAAACGCTCCAATACTGGCTTGATGGCATCGTCGCCATCGCCGCACCGGAATCGCGCGGCGCGCTCAAGGCGAAGCTGATGGAGATCATGGCGGAGCAGGAAGGCTCGCAGGTCACCCAGTTCGTCACCATCGACTGGATCAGGACGAACCCCGACGAGCTCACCAGCCAAGTCGGCGGCGTCCTCCATACGATCGTGGGTTCGCGCGATGTGCGCCGCGAACACAAGGTCTTCGAGTTCCACTGGAAATACACCGGCGTCTCGCTCCGCCTGAAGGGTTTCGGCGTCGTCGTGAAAGAAGGAGAGGAAGAATGAACCCGGCCATTTCCTCGCTCATGATCGTGTCGGGCGGCCTTCTCGCCTCGCGTCTCGATTGCTACCTGACGCGCCTGGGCGGGGCCGCTCTCATTGCCGGCGCATTCGTGATGTCTGCCGTCCCCGCGCTCGCACAGGAACACATCCTCGCCGTCGATAACGGGGAGGTGCGCTGCCAGGCCTCCAAGTCCGACCTCACCCGGATCGCGCTCAAGGACGACCAGTTCGTCGCCGTATCCCGTGTGCAAACCGGGATCGAGGCGGAAGACTTCGCGATCGTTCACGAGCCGACCCGCGGCGACATCTATCTCTCGGTTCCCGAAGGGTACACGAAGCCGAACATCTCGTTCTTCGGCACGACGCAGAAGGGCTACGTCTACAAGTTCGACTGTCAGGTGTCCGGCGACGGTGCGCTGCAGGTTTTCGTGGCCAATGCGGATATCGAGAACCCGCAACCGCAGGCAGAGACGCTGCAGGCCGCGTCACTCGACGATCGCGCGGTAGGTCTCGTCCGTGCGATGTTCGAACAGCGTCCCGTAACCGGCTTCGAGATCAGCGACGCAGCACGAGCCCCGGTCAATGTCGGCGACATCAAGGTGCAGCTGGTCAGCGAATATCGCAGCCCCACCATGACCGGCAAGGTCCTCCGGATCGAGAACACCGGCGCGGCGCCCATGACGCTGCAGGAAGAGCTCATCGCCGGCGACGGTGCGATCGCCGTCAGCATTTCAAACCGCGACCTCGCGAGCGGGCAGGCGACTGCCGCCTATGTCGTCGTCCCCACAGGAAGGTAACTGAGATGGATTTCCTGAAGCGCAAACCCAAGGATCTCGACGCTGCGGAACAGGACGAGCACGATGAGCTCGACGAGAGTGGCTTGATCGCGGAAAACGATCAGACGCAGAAGCGTCAGAAGATGCTCATGTATGGGCTGGTCGGCGTGATCGCGATCGCCGGGTCGATGTATGTCCTCGATACCGACGACACGATCGAGCAGGCGATGGACGACGGAACCGAGACCACGGTCTCGACCGATGCTCTCATGAACCGGCAGCGCGTCGACCAGGAATGGGTCGCCATGTACGAGGGCGAGATCAATTCCCAAGGCCAGCGGCTTAAGGGCGTCGAAGCGCAAGCCGGGCAGATGATGGAGCTTCAGTCGCAGGTCGACAGCCTGCGCAACGAGAACGCCGCTATGGCCCGCGATGGCCAGCGGGTTCTCGAGGCATACGAGCGCGAGAACGAGCAGCTCCGTCAGCAGGCGAGCCGTGGCAATGCACGCCCCAGTGCTCCCGGGCCGGTGGCCGCCGCGCAGGCGCTGGGGGTTGCCCCCTCCTCATCGCCTGCCGCGGCGGCACCTCAGCCGCCCCGACGCAGCAACGACGTCCAGATGGTGTCGTTCAGCGCGAATGGCGGCACCGGGTCGCGCATCGACGCGTCCAAGTCGCCCGCGGTCTACACGGATTCGCCGAACTATCTCCCGCCCAACTCGATCGCGAAAGCGACCGTGGTGGTGGGGGTGGATGCGACCACGAACACCCGTAGCCAGAGCGATCCGCTGCCGGTGCTTCTGCGCATCACCGGGCCCGCGCGCTCGGTTTACAGCGAGGGGCGCCTTCTCGCCACGCGTGTGCAGGGATGCATGGTGAACGGCGCGGCGTATGGCGACCTCTCCTCCGAGAAGGTCTACGTGAAGCTACAGCGCATGACGTGCGCTCAGCCCGGTGGGCGCTTTGCGGTGTCCGAGGTTCAGGGCTTCATCGCGTTCGGCGGCAAGGTCGGCATTCGCGGCCGCGTCATTAGCCGTGAAGGTTCGCTCACGACGCAAGCCTTCCTTGCCGGTCTCGTTAGTGGCGCCGGGAATGCGGTGAACAGCGCCTTCAGTGTTCCCATAGCGGCGGTCGGGCAAGATCGCGATGGCGATTCACGCCTTCCGAGCCCGAGCGCGGGTGACATTGCCCTCCGTGGTTTTGGAGGGGGCGCTGAAAATTCCGGAAAGATGCTCTCCGAATATCTCATCGAGCGCGCCGAGCAATATCAGCCAGTCGTCGAGATGCCCACCGGCGCCAGCGTCGAGGTCGTGTTCCTTGACGGCACTTTCATCAGGAACTGAGCCTCATGAACAACCAACGCATTCTTCCGGCCTCCGGCGGCGACAGCTACAGGAGCGGTGTCAAACGGGTCCTTCAGGGACTGCTCATCCTGGCCACTGGCGGCGGGATCGCAATGGGCGCTGCCGCGCTGGCACAGAGTTCGGGCCCGTCGGTCGAGAAGGCCCTCGCAGAACGACTTCCAAAGACCGAGATCACAGCGATCGACTGCGAGAAGATCAAGGGGGTGTGTGAGGTCCAGGCCCGTCAGAACCTGTTCTACATCGATCACGGCGCCCGCTATCTCATCATCGGCCGCGTGTACGACATGGAGACGAAGCAGGATCTGACAGCGGCGCGGCTGCTGGAGATGAACCCCGATATGCTCATTGGGGGAGGGGGGACACGTCATCGTCCGATCCCGCCCAAGCGCCGGGGCAGCAAGGCGCAGACACCGCCTCGATCGACGATCAGATCGATCCGCGAGCACTCGCTGCACTGCCGCAAAACGGTGCGGTCGTCATGGGCCGCGGCGCGAGGACTCTCACCGTCTTCAGCGATTTCCGCTGCGGCTACTGCAAGCGTCTCCACGAAACCCTCGAGACGTTGAACGTGAAGGTCGTGGAGCGGCCGATCTCGGTGCTCGGCACCCGCCCCATCTCCGAAGCGGTCATCTGTTCGCCGGACAAGCGCCGGGCCGTCAACCAGGCCTATGACGGCGGGTCGATCACGACCGGATCGGATTGCGACACCTCCGGTCTCGACGCGAACGAGGCTTTCGCTCGCAAGCACGGCTTCAACGGAACCCCCGTAATCGTCCGCGAGGATGGCGCCGTCGTCCACGGCTTCCGTCCGCGCGAATTCCTCGAAAGCTGGATTCAAGGGAGTGCGTCGTGAACAGCAAAGCCATCCTCGCCATCGCGGTCTTCGGAAGCCTAGTCTCCGGCTGTACCACCCTCGGCACCAATGTGAGCGGCAGCTTTCGCTGCGACGCCCCCGACGGGGTGTGCGCGCCTTCCACGGTGATCGACGACAGCGCGATCTCCCGGATCGAGGAGACGAGTTCCTCCGACCTGCTCAATCCGGCCGGCCCGTACCAGATGGATGACGGGATCGACGCGCCGGTTCACAACACCGTCCTCGCAGCTGCACCGATGACGGCGAGGAGTGCTCCAAGCTACGAGCTCGCGGTCGTATTCCCGGGCTACACCGATGCCACGGGCATGAGTCACGCGCGGCGCACGGTCCGCACCGAAGCCGTCTTGCCCGGTCGCGGCGATGCGATGGACGCGATGGCTATGCGCGGCCGCCATCCGACCCGCAATCAGGGTCTCCTGGCGGCTGCGGAGAGCGCGCCTCCGTTTCTCGCCATCGCGCCGGACATTGTCGGCGCTTCGCCGGGTCAGGCCGCGCAGCCGAGGGAGGTCGCGGTAGCGGCAGGACCCGATCCCATCGCCGCGATCGAAGCACAGGTGTCGGAACGACTGGCGGCGCGTGAGACGAAGCCGCGGCGTCAGGCCGCTTCGTTCCCCGGCGTGGTGGAGTGAGCCGCTATGATGAAAGCATTCAGCAACATCGTGGACCTGGTAGTCGGCGACAGCCGCAAGCCTGAGCACAAGTCTGCCCCACCGCAGGTTCCCATGCTCGCGCATTACCTCGGCTATCGTTCCTACGACGAAGGCAAGCGCATTTTCCATCAGGTGCGGTCGAAAGGCTTCATTCTCGAGCTCGCGCCCCTCGTCGGTGCGAACGACCGGGTGAACGACATCATCAGCTCGCTGTTCTCGGACATTCTCCTGCCCGGAACCAAGTTCAGCGTGACGAACTATTCCTCTCCGCGCGTCGCAGAGAAGCTGCAGGACTGGGCTCTGCCGCGCTTCAAAGCTTCGGGCGTCTTCCAGACGCTCGCCAAGCACCGTCTCGACAAGCTGCGCAACGGCGCATGGTCGACCCTCGCGAGCGACGGTCCGTTCTTCGTCCGCAATTACCGCGTCGTCATGTCGGTCGGCATCAGCCAAGGATCCGGCCTCTCCACCGACGATCTGGTGACGATGCGTGACGGCATAATTTCCGCGCTGGAATCGATCGACGTGCCGATCAGGCAGTTCGAGCCGACCGACCTGATCCGTTTCTTCGATGAGATATTGGCGCCGTCCACCGGTGCCGGCGACGAAGTGCCTGGCTACAACCGCTTCGATCCGATCAACGAGCAGTGCGTGCGGCGCGATCTCGTCACTCATGTCGAGAAGGATCGACTTATCCTCCATGCGCAGTCGCTGCGCCCGACCGGCACCTCCGTCGAGGGCGTGCCTGAGATGAAGGACTTCGTTCCGGAGCGTTTCGATATTCGGACGATGGCGGTGCGCAACTTCCCCGACCGCTGGGCTCCCTGGGATACTCAGAAGATCATCGGCGATATCTTCAATCCGAAGCTGAACCTGCCATGCCCGGTGCTCCAGACGGTCTGCGGGATCATCCCCGGCCAGGAGTCCTCGGAAAGCAAGGCGGGCTACAAGTTCGCGCGCACCAGCTCGCTTGCGGAAGGGAAGGGCGTGAAGCTCGTTCCGAAGCTTCGTACCGAGGCGGCCGAGTGGCAGTTCATCCAAGACCGTGTGAAGCAGGGGGAGAAGCTGGTCTCCTGCTATTATGCCGTCTCGATCCTCGCTCCGAAGGGCCGTGGAGAACCGTGCGAGCGGACCCTCAAGGCGCTCTACAAGGCGAGCGGATGGGATCTGATCGACGAGACCCACATCCAGCTACCCGCTTTCATGGCCCACTTCCCGCTGATGCTCGCCGACGGCTTGGATTCCGATTACAAGCGGATGAAGCGTCTGCGCACGATGCGCTCCGCGAATGTCGCGGCGATCGCTCCCATTCAGGGTGAATATGTCGGCGGGAACATCCCGCACCTCCTGTTCGTCGGGCGGCGCGGACAACCGCAGTTCTGGTCGCCGTTCCAGAACGGCGCCGGCAACCACAACGTCGCGATCGCCGGCAAGTCGGGGTCGGGCAAGTCGGTGCTTTTGCAGGACCTCACCGCCAGTTTCGCTGGCGTCGGCGCCAAGACGATCGTCATCGACGATGGTCGCAGCTTCGAGCACATGGCGAAGGCGCTTGGCGGCACCTTCACCGAGTTCAAGCTCTCGTCCGGTATCTCGATCAACCCGTTCCGGATGATCGACGAGGAGCTGGCCGAAGGCGACGACGACTATCTGGTCGACTGCCTCGCGATGCTGAAGTCAATTATCTCGCAGATGGCGCGCAACGAGACGCGGCTTAACGATACCGAGCGCGGCCTCATCGACCAGGCGGTGAATGCCGTGTGGGAGGCACAGGGTCGCGACGGAACGGTCGATCACATTATCGAGGCACTCAAGCAGCCCGAGCACCCGTTCGCCTACGATCTGGCGACCTCGCTCCTGCCGTTCGCATCGACCGGCACCTTCGGGCGGTTCTTCCTCGGCGATGCCAATCTCGATCTTTCGGCCGACCTCACGGTCTTCGAGCTTTCCGATCTCGCGACACGCGAGGAGCTGCGCGGCGTGGTCCTGACATCGGTCATGTTCATCGCTTCGCAGGTGATGCGCAGGATGGACCGTGCGATCCCCAAGCCGCTCATCATCGACGAGGCTTGGCAGATGCTGAAGGGCGGGGCGATGGCCGACTTCGTTGAGACCTATTCGCGCACCTGCCGCAAGTATGGCGGCTCGCTCATCACCGCCACGCAATCCATCCACGATTACTACAAGTCCGAAGGTTCGCGCGCCGCGCTCGAAAACTCGGACTGGTTCCTGATCCTCCAGCAGAAGGGCGAGACGATCTCGGACTTCCGCAATTCGGATCGCTTCGAGATGGACAACATGACCGAGGCACTCCTTCGATCGCTCAAGCGCAACGGAGTGGACTATTCGGATGTCTTCATCCGCGGGCCGGACACGGAAAGCATCGGGCGGCTCGTCCTCGATCGCTACTCGGCCACTCTCTACTCTTCGAGCCCGGACGTCTTTGCCGACATCGAGGACTACGTCCACCGGGGCTTCCCCATGCACGATGCCATCGAGGCGGTGGCCTTTCCCGAAACCCATCAGATGCTGGAGGCGGCGGAATGAACGCTCAACTTCTCGCACACCGGGCGCTGACCCGCGCGCCGGTCGAACGAGGTCAGGACGCAATGGTCGTTGCCCTCCGGCTGACAGGTTGGATCGCCACGACCGTGCTTGCGACCCTGGGCGTCGCGACGCTGTTCTTCATTCTCCTTGGCAGCTTCACCCTGTCAGGAACCATGTTGCAGCTCGACAATCTCGCGGCGCGGTTCCTCGCGGCCGACGCGGCGCGGCAGGCGCAGTTCCAGACGATCGTCTTCACGGTTCTCGGCGGCGCCTTCGTTCTCATCGCTTTCTTCCGCCGCGCGAGCCTTCGCTCGGCATTCGACGTCGCTGGAGGTGACAATGACTGATCTGTTCGAAACCCAGTCCTTCCGCGCGCCTGATGATTCGGCGCGCAAGCCGAAGGCGGCCGTCGCGAAGCGTGGTTTCGCCGGTCTCTCGCCGCGAGAGATCATCCTGCTCGCCGCTGCCCTCGCCATTTTCATGTGGGGAGCCTGGGTCACTAAGAACCTCGTTTTGCAGGATGGAGGGCGGCAGGAGTTCGTGCAGCTCCAGCTGCAGGGCATCATCGGCGAATATCTCCAGGCGCAGGCTCGCTCGAGTTCCGATGAACAGACGGCAGCTCAGGAGACGGCGGTGTTCATGGCCGCGCTGGACCAAACGGTCGCCGGGCTTTCGAAAAGCGGGAAGGTGGTTCTCGTCCACGAGGCGGTGATCGGCGGCGAGGTGCCGGACGTCACGCAGAGCGTCAAGACGGCCGTCTACGCGAAGGTGCCGCGCCCGCAGATCGCACAGGCCTCGCTCGATGTTCAGCAGAGCCAGGGCGCGCGTGTCGAACAGGAGATGCAGGCGTTCATGGCTGCCAACGGGGGAGGGCAGGGCGGTGTCCAGAACTGAAACCAGGCGCCTGTCGACCAAGAGCAAGCTCCTCGCGATCGCAGCCCTGTTCGGCGTCGGCACCGCGGTTACGTCGCTGCAGCACTGGAGCGAAAGCCACGCCTTCATGATTAACGCGACGGATTCACTTCCGAACTGGGCCTTTCTGGTCGAGAGTGGCCGGTTTCCCGATCGCGGCGACTACGTGATCTTCCACCCGGGCCACGATCCGGTCACGCAGAAGTATTTCGGCGAAGAACCCGGAGCATTTGCCAAGATCGCTTTTGGCCTCCCTGGCGATGTCGTGACGCGGGAAGGCCGCGACGTGCTGGTCAACGGCGAACGGATCGTCTCTACCAAACCGCTCACGAAGAAGGGCGACGCCCTCACCGAAGGGCCCTTGGGGGTCGTGCCCGACGGTTGCGTGTTCGCGGCCACCCACCACAAGGACGGTTTCGACAGCCGGTATTCGCATATCGGCTTCGTATGCCGCGACCGCCTCGTTGGAACCGGAGTGGCGATCCTGTGAGGTACCGTCTCGCCATCGTCTCCTGCATTGCCGTTGGCGCTGCCGTATCAGCGCCCTCGATGCTGACCGCGCAGGCGCAGGATCACGGTCAGATGGGGCAGACCTGGCCAGTCATCGAACCCGACTTGCTATCCGTCATCAAAGCGCGGCTCGATCATGCGCGAGAGACCGGCAAGCTCGAAGAGATGAACCAGCAATTCGCCGCGAAGGTGAAGGACCGCGTCATGCGCCCGGTTCCCGTCTCGGGCATGTCCCGTGCGGAACAGACGCGATCGTGGGAATTCGATCCCGCCATCGTGGTCGAAAACGACATCCGCGACCATCAGGGCAACCTGATCGCGGCGCGCGGCCAGAGGGTCAATCCGCTTGCTACCTCGGGTCTGTCGAAGAAGCTGGTCTTCGTCGATGGCGACAATCCCGCCGAGATCGAGTGGGCGCTCAGGCACGGATCGGACGAGCGGGCGAAGATTATCTTCGTCGATGGATCTCCGTTCGAGTCCATGAAGACCCACCAGCGACGCTTCTACTTCGATCAGGAAGGCAAGCTCACCAGCCATTTCGGTATCCGGCACACCCCCGCTCTCGTCGAGGCGAAGGGAGATGTCCTGGTCGTCACCGAGACCGCTCTTCCGCGGAGGCAATCGTGAACTCCTGGCGCGATCTTATCCCGGTTCCTCTTGCTGCTCCCGAAACGAGGGAGCTGCGCTCCGCCCGGGTGCGCGTCATTGCGTCCTGCGTCGTGGTCGCGATTGCGCTGCTCTTCTTTGGCCAGCTCCGCCAGCTGCTCGGCACCGCCGCTCTCCCCATTCTGGTCGCGGCGTTCACCTTCACCGTTGTCCAGGGCTGGGCGTGGGCCAAGCTGAAGAATGCCGCCGACGACGCCTGGCTGTTCCGGGAGACGGACGATGTGGCGTAGGTGGCTTGCCGCGATCACCACCCTCGCCGCCTTCGCGCTTGCCGTGCCGGCGTCCGCGCAAGGGTTGCCTTCCGGGCCGGGGCGGTGTTCCGGATCGTTCGTCAATCCCATCACGGATGTGTGCTGGGGCTGCATGTTTCCCCTCTCGCTCGGATCGCTGAAGATCTGGCCATCGTCCCGCGCGGATACCAAGAACCCTGATCTCCCGATCTGCGCTTGCGGAACCCCTGTCCCCCGCGTGGGGCTGGCAATGGGCTTCTGGGAGCCGGTTCGCCTTGTCGATGTCTCGACCAAGCCGTGGTGCTTTCCCAATCTCGGCGGCATCAAGCTCGACCCGGGGTTCTCTATCGGAAACGGTTACGCGTCCAACTCCTCCCAGATAGGCGGCCAGTCGCAGAACACCGCGAAGTATCACGTTCACTACTACATCTATCCGCTGCTCTATTGGCTCGAAGTCGTAACTGACTTCCTGTGCCTGGAAGCCAGCTCGTTCGACGTCGCATACATGAGCGAGATCGATCCGCTGTGGCAGGATGATGAGCTCACGACCCTGCTCAATCCCGAAGCTGCGCTGTTCACCTCGCCGATCGCTCAAGCCGCCTGCTCGGCCGACTGCATCGCATCCAGCGCCAAGCTGCCCTTGGATGAGCTATTCTGGTGCTCGGGTTGCCAAGGGCCGATGTACCCTATGAACGGCAATATCGGAGCGAACGTCGGCATCAAGCAGTCGGCTAGGCTCGCGGCCGAGCGCATGATCTACAAGATGCATCGCCAAGGTCTCGCGTGGGGAACCAGCGGTTCGAAAGCGCTCTGCTCGAAGTACATCATGCCGATTCTGAAGAAGAGCCAATATCGCCTTCAGCAGGTCAATCCCACCCCCATGGTCAGCGGACGCGAGAGCTGCTCTCCGATCGGCGCCACCACCATCCTGCCGAAGTCCGGCCAGGTTTACCCGGTCAAGGGAGAGGACGTGGGGTTCCTCCTTTGGCGCAAGCGCAATTGCTGCGTGCTGTAGTCGGAAGGACCGCCCGTGAACCGCAAGATCGCCTTCTCCCTCGCCGGTTTCAGCCTCTTGGGCTGCGTCACGGCCGTCTTCGCCCAGACCACCGATGGCTTCGATCCGCAGGCCATCGAGGCACGCGCCGGGGAGTTCCAGGAGGATGCCCAGGCCCTGTTCGATTACGTCACCGCGAACGGCGAGAAGCACCAGGAAGAAGCTCAGACGGTCGTGCAGGACGGATATGCGTCGATCGAAGGGCTCGACGTGTCCGATATCGCTGGCGGGGACGGCCCGTTCGACTTCGACGAAATGGTCGCCGGCGCCAAGGCGGGCATGGCCAATCCGGAAGGCGCGCCCCTGTTCATCGCGTTCGCAAGCCTTTCGATGCCGGAAGAGGCGCTGGCGAAGATGATCGAGGATACGACGAAGGCGGGCGGCGTGGTGGTGTTCCGTGGTTTCTCGGCCGGAAACCCCCAGGCGTTCATCACCGGCATTCGCAACGTCGTCGATCAGGCGGGTGCGAGCAACGTCGCTATCGATCCGCGACTGTTCCGCTCGTTCCGCGTCGACCGGGTGCCGACCTACGTCGCGCTCTCCAGCGATTTCGAGCCTTGCGACCAGCTCGATTGCGTGACTGCCCCGCCTCCGCATGATCGGATCGCGGGCAATGTCAGCGTCGGTTATGTCCTCGAGACCTTTTCGAATGCCAATGGCCCGGGTGCCCCTGTCTCGCGCGTCGCGCTTGCCAACTACCGGTCGGCGCGGTGAATCTGCGCGGACTCGCCCTTGCATGTGCCGCGCTCGTGGCGACGGGTCAGCTTGCGCACGCGCAGATGACCTCTTCCGATGCGCGGGCAGAGGGCGAGGCGCTCGGTGAAGGTGTACGCGACGCGACCAACGGTTCGATCCTTGCCAACGGCGCCGAAGCTGATGTGCCGACATTTGGCGGGACGAGCTTTCCATCGCTGGATTATGCCGACGATGCGGTTGGGCTGACGACGGCGGGGGAGGCGCAGCGCTATCAACAGGACTATCAGGTCGTGGTCGATCCCTACCGCAAGGTGGTTGATCCGGCGACGATCGACCTTTCGGCGGCATCGGCGATCGAGGCGGATCCGGACACCTACCTCGGGCCCGGCGGCGCTCTTGGCGGGTCCACCGGTTCGTGTAACCCGCTACCGCCTGGGGGAGGGGGCTCCACAACCTATCTCGAAAGCTGCAACCAGGGTTCGCAGCCGTTCGACGAAGCGAGGACCTGCAGGGCGCCTCTCGTGGTCCAGACCCAAGGCACACGGTATTGGGAGTATCAATGCTCGACCGGCTTTATCAAATACCAGACTAGCGGGCCGTACTGCGACATTATCCAGCCTGATCTCGATGCGGGAAGCTGCCGTCTCATCGATCGGGAGCGTATCGGTGAAACCTGCCTTCAGTGGGGCGGCAGGGATGGGCGGTGGTGCACCGAGCCAGGCGATCCCGTCTACCGTGAAACCTACAGCTGTCCTTCCCAGCTCAGTATTCCGGGCGGCGTCGAACGCAATTCAGTACGGATCGTCAGCGAGGCTGTCGACGAAGCGCAGTGTCAGGCCACGATCGGCACGGCGTCATGCTCTCTCCAGAACGAAACCTGCACCGCGCCGAACGAGACGCGAGTCATCAACGGATTGTCTGTGACGCGCCCGTGCTGGGAGTGGAGCCGCACCTATCAGTGCCAGGGATTGCTGCCCGCCAACGATTGCGCTGCGCTCGAAGCCCGCCCGGAATGTTCGTTCAGTCACGACGAATGCCTGAGCTACGATACCGACGGCACGACCTGCAATGTCTACGATCGCTGGTTCCAATGCACGACGCCGGATACCGGCACACCGCCCCCGCCGGCCTATGTATGCGCCGGCGATCTCTACTGCATCGATGGGGAATGCACGAGCGTCACGCGCGAGGCGTCAACCGAGTTCAAGGATGCGATGGTCGCCATGAACGTCATGGGCGAGCTCAAGGATGGGTTTGATCCCAACCAGTTGAAGATCTTCAGCGGCGAGAATCTCAAATGCACGAAGAAGGTGTTCGGCCTGTCGAACTGCTGCAGCGGGAAGGGTGTTCCTCTCCTGACGCCGTGGCTCTGCAACAGCCAGGATCGGGACGTCGACAAGAAGGATGACGCGGGCCTGTGCCACTACGTCGGCACCTATTGCTCGGACAAGATCCTCGGGGTCTGCGTCACCCGCAAGCAGTCATACTGCTGCTACGGGAGCAAGCTGGTCCGCATCCTCAACGAACAGGGCAAGGCGCAGCTCGGAATGCAGTGGGGTAAGCCAAAGGAACCCGACTGCGAAGGTTTCCTCATTGCTCAGTTTCAGCAGCTCGATCTCAGCCGGATGGATTTCCGCGAGGTCTACGCCGAATTCGTGGACGCTGCAAAGCTGCCGGACGAGATCGAGATGTCGATCCAGATCCAGACCAGGATCGAGAACTACTACAACACGAACGGGGGGACATGACGTGGCGGGTGCCGAAGTCATCGCTTTTCAAAAAGGGGATCCATTCCCCGCAG
The DNA here is from genome assembly GCF_036365825.1 of Qipengyuania sp. HL-TH1. Taxonomy (NCBI): domain Bacteria; kingdom Pseudomonadati; phylum Pseudomonadota; class Alphaproteobacteria; order Sphingomonadales; family Erythrobacteraceae; genus Qipengyuania; species Qipengyuania profunda. The sequence continues at coordinate 101,725 of NZ_CP142674.1, read as the reverse complement.
CCGAAGTGCTCGATCTTGCGATAAGCGTCGCGATCGGACGCGATCTCGCTGCCAGCGAAGAGGAAATGCTCTCGCGCATCCAGGACTGGTTTCTGCGTCCGGCGTCGCGTCCTGAATTCATGGCTTCGATCGGACGTCTCCTGGAGCGTGGCTGGATCTCGCGCAGAAGCGGAAGCGAAGGTGATTTCGACTTCTGCCTCACCAATGCCGGCGTCGATGGCGCCACGACGCTTTCGGGCGGGATGATCCGCATGATCGATCGCGGTCGCGGCCACTTCAAGACCGCCTTCCTCCTCCAAATGCTCGAACTCGACAAAGGGAAATGCTCATGAACAAGCTCGCTTTGCTCAGCCTTGCGGCCCTCGTCGCCGCGGCTACGGCCCCCGGTTTCGCGCAGACCGCCGATCCGGCGTCGCAGCGCGATTCCTTCTACTGCGACGAGCGTAAGCTCGGGTCGTGGTTCTACTGCAATTCGGAAAAGGTGAAGCGCGAGGCGAGAGAGCGGCAGCAACAGCCCGCCCAGGCCGCCCCGGCCGTTCCCGCTGTCGAGCGGATGGCGGCGATCACCAAGCAGCTCGACGAGCTCAAGGCGCTGGCGATCCTCGAACCGACGTCCGACAACATCGTCAACTACATCCGCTTCCAGCGCGAGCAGCTCGATCGGGCGTCGACCTTCGCCGATACGTGGAGCCGGTCGATCTGGCAGAACCCCGAGCTCGATTACACGCTCGAACGACCAGTCGGGACCCTGGCCAAGCAGACCTGGCTCACGGACCGGCGCGACCAGCGCGAGGGCTCGATGCAGGCGCTGACCCAGCGATACGGGGTCTTCTACTTCTACTCCTCGAGCTGCTCGGCGTGTCGCACGTTCTCGCCCGTCATGCGTGCCCTTTCGGACAATTACGGTCTCGAGGTCCTGGCGGTGTCGATGGATGGCGGACCGAACGAGGTCTTCTCGAACTATGTCGTCGACAGCGGGCAGTATCAGCGGATGGGCCTTCAGGGAGGCACCGTGCCGGCGATCGTCCTCTTCGACACCCAGACCAAGCAGCCGATCCCGATCGGCTACGGCGTCATGGCGGCCGACGAAGTCATGCAGCGCATCTTCTACCTCACCCAAATCGAGCCAGGGAGCGATTACTGATGTCTATTCGGACGAGAGGCGGCATCGCCGCCCGTTTCGCAAAACGCGCCGGCGTCGCGCTGTGCGCCCTGGCAGCGGCGGGGATGGCCGCAGCGCCGGTGAACGCTCAGGTGGGCGCGGAGCTCAACGATTTCTTCAACGACATGGGCGCCTCGGCGAACGCGACGGGACCCACGGCCTATCAGGGCCAGTCGGCGGGCTATTATTCGGGGGGCAACATCTGGACGCGGTTCCCGCAGAAGAGCGTGAATCCGGTCAACCTGCAGCTGCCGTCGATCAAGGCGGGTTGCGGGGGCATCGATGTCTTCTCGGGCAGCTTCTCCTTCATCAACACGGATGAGATCGTCGCGATGTTGAAGGCGACGGCCAACAACGCGCTCGGCTTCGCCTTCCAGCTCGCGATCAAGTCGATCAGCCCGCAGATCGCGTCGACCATCGAGGAGATGGCGCAGAAGGCCCAGCAGATGAACCAGTTCAACATGAACAGCTGCGAGACCGCGCAGAACCTCGTCGGTGGTCTGTGGGGGAAATCGGACCGCATGTCGTCGGAGATCTGCAAGTCGATCGGCAACAGCCAGGGGCTCTTCTCCGATTGGGCGAAGGGCCGGCACGAATGCGGGACCGGCGGACAGCGGGAGTCGACGATCGCCGCGAACAGCGACCCGACCATCCCGTCCGAAAGCTACAACTTCACGTGGGAGATGCTGAAGCAAAGCTACCCCAGCTTCTCAGATGAGTTCCGCGAATATCTCATGACGTTCGTGGGCACGGTCATCTACTACCAGGACGGCGATCCAAGCGGCAAGCGCGGCTACCAGTTCGTCGGGTCCGGTGATCGCGCCTTGCTTACAGCTCTCCTCGACGGAACGAACTCGGTCACGATGCTCGACTGCCGCGGTGATGACAAATGTCTCGAGCCGGTGACGCAGACGCTAAGTGTAAGCCAGGCTGAGGCTCTCAAACCGCGCGTCCGCGCGATGATCGAGAGCATGAACGACAAGGTGCGGTCGAACGCCGCTCTCACGACGGACGAGATCGGCCTGCTCGGCGCCACCACCATCCCGCTCTACAAGATCATCTCGGTCAACGCGGCAGCGACGCTCGGCGGAATGACCGATAACGAGATGAACGATCTGGCCGAGATCGTTTCGATGGATTTGCTCGATGCTCTCGCACAGCAATATTACGGCTACGCCTCGAGGGGGGTCGGCACCTTCCAGAACGCAAACGAGGAGGCGCTGTCGCAGTGGCGAGAGCAGATTACCTCCGTGCGCGCGGTCCTCGATACCTATTCCAAGGGCATGAACCAGCGCCTGGATCGGACGCACCACGTCGTTCAGCGCGCGGTCTTCTTGGAGAGCACCCTGCGCAACAGTCTCTCTCCGCAAATGTCGGCAGCGCTGTCCTTCAGCACGTCGCTGTCGAACCAAGGCATCCAGTAAGGGTCACGAGCGATGATGGAGATATTCACGATCGGTGGCGGCGAGTACATCGTCAACGTCCTCAATGCGGTCAGCGCATGGACGGGGGGAGGGGGCTTCCGATCCCTCCTCCGCGTCGTCATGGTCATGGGTCTCATCTACTCGCTGCTGATCGTCGCCTTCAGCCTCAACTGGCGCGCTTGGCTCAACTGGTTCCTCGGCGCCACGCTGATGTACGGCGCATTGATCGTTCCGACCACGACCGTGAAGGTTACGGATCGCCTCAATCCTAGCTTGGCCCCTGCGACTGTCGCCAACGTGCCCGTCGGACTGGCTCTAATCGCCTCTGTCAGCTCGACCGCCGGTGATTGGCTGACGAGAACGTCCGAAACGGTCTTCACTATGCCGAACGCGCTCCAGATGTCCAACAACGGCATGATCTATGGGGCGCGGCTATGGGACCGCACGCGGGATTTCTCGATCCGCGATCCTCGCATCAGCGCCAACCTTGAGGAGTATTTCAAGCAGTGCCTGTTCTATGACATCCTGCTTGGCCATGAGTCATTCGATGCGATCGCGAACTCCAATGACATTCTAACAGAGATGGGTCCCGGTTCGCCGGCGCGCGGGATGAAGTGGATACCCGCCAGCGGTTCCCCGTCGATCGTGACATGCCAAGCCGGCTATAACAGCCTCCAGAGCGGTATTGTCACCTATACCGATACCCAGCTCGAAGAGGAGGGCCGAAAGCTGTTCCCCGGTCTGACCCCAGCGGCGGCACGCGCGAAGTTGATCGCCGATCTCCCCGTGATCGCGAACCAGTTCCACGGCAGCAGCCAGACAGCTCAGCAGATCTTCCATCAACGCTCGCTGGTGAGTGCCTTCCTCGAAGCTCGCGCCAACCTCGGCGCGGCGGACGGCGACACCTTTGCGATGCTCCGGGCAGAGGAGCAGGCACGCAACACCTACACCTCGATCACACAGCAAGCGATGACGTGGGTTCCGCTTCTCAACATCGTGCTGACGGTGGTCTTCTACGCGATGTTCCCGGTCATCTTCCCGCTCTTTTTGGTTCCGCGCACCGGGGTGACCGCCCTGAAAGGATACTTCACCGGGTTCTTCTATCTCGCGGCATGGGGGCCGCTCTATGCGGTGCTGCATATGTTCATCATGGACCGCGCCTCGGACTCGTTGAATGCGACAGCGCCGGGCGGAATCACGATGGCGGGCATGGCGGGCATCGATGCAGTCAATGCCGATACCGCCACGATCGCCGGCTTCCTTATGATGTCGATCCCGTTCCTCGCCGCCGGCATGGCGCGCGGAGCAATGGCTGTATCCTCCCAAGCGACCTCGATGCTTGCGCCAGCGCAGGGCGCGGCCGAAGCTGCGGCGGTCGAGCGGACGACGGGCAATTATTCCTACGGGAACGAGAGCTACATGAACCTGTCGAGCTTCAATCGGCAATCCAATCAATGGAATACCGCACCGTCGTTCACGGGCGGTGCCGCGGTCATGTCCACTGTCAATCCGAACGGGACTCTGACGAAGACCACAGCGGACGGCTCGACCGTCTTCGACACCTCGCCAGGCATGAGCCGTTTGGCATTCGGATCGTCCCTGTCCTCGTTCAACAACGCCGAGAGGCAGCAGACGCTTTCCGAACTCGAGACGGCACGCAACACCCTCACCGAAGAGCGCTCGAGGGCTGTCTCGTTTCTCGACCGGACGTCCACCAGGCAGACGAGCGGGGTTCGGAACGCGAGTGGTTCGGAAAGCTCGGCCGGTTATCGCTCCGGAGAGAATACGCAGCGGTTCGACAACCAGTCGATGGACGCCCGCGATGGCGTAAGCGAAAGCGAGCGCATTACCCGCAGTCAAGGTGATCAGCAGGTCAACACGGATCGTCTTGAGACGACGAGAGGTGGAAATATCGGCGTCGGAGGATCTGCCGGCAGGGGTAATACGGGCGGGCGGCCAGGGCGGGGCTCTGGCGCGGGGCTCACCGGCGGCGCGCAAGCTGGGATGTCAGGCGGTCGCACGCGACTGGATAGTGTGGATCGCGGAAGCAGGCGGGACGAAACGCAAGGCTTTGACTCGTCCACATCGGATAATCGTTCGAATGGATCGAACGTCACCCAAGACAGTGGGACATATTCTCAGAGTGGGAGCTTCAACAGAAGCGAGGCCTACACCGACAATTCGTATTCCCGCGAGCGGGCACTGGAGCAGATCCGCAGGATCGACGAACGTATCGCAGCGATCGACGAGACCGCACTGTCTCTCAGCAACAATACTTCGACGCGCGATGGCGTCGGGGCGAACGTGAGCTTCGATATGAGCCAGATCGTCGCCAGCAGGTATCAAGAGAAGGCGGCGGAGATGGGCATAACCGCCCCCAGCCTCGCTCGGACGGATTACTCTCCTCAAGAGCAGGCCGCTTACGATCTCGTCGCCCGAGAGATTATCTCGGATTACTACGACCAGCGAGTGGCACCCTATCGCGATCTCATCCCGCAAAGCGGCAGCGTCGTCGGAAATGTTTCGGGACCTGGCAATTTCACCGAAGCGGACCTTCGCGGTTCAACCCCGCGGCCATCCCATGGTGGTCCCCGCAACCATGTAAGCGGTACCTCGGATAATTCAGTGGGCGACAGGATTGATGAAGGTGGAAGTTCGATAGGCGAACGCTACGAGGCTAATGGCCAACGCTATGGTCAGCGGCGTCAGGAGTTCGAGCAGGGTAGAGATGGTCTTGGTGGTGCCGACGACCGCTTCAATGAGCGCTTCTACGACCGCGATGAAAGACGTCGCAGCCCGCTCCAGCGCCGACTACGTGGAGATAAGGAATAGTTACATGCCTAGGATTGCGACGATCAGGAAAATCATTGCCAACGCTAAGCCAAGGTACGCGTTGGCTCGCCGGCTAAGGCCAGTCCGACTATCAAAAACAGGCCCTTCAGCGTTATCGTCATAGGACATTGAGACATCTCGTGGCGAAGCTCCATGAGAAATATCTCCAGTTTTCACGGCATAGCTGATTGGGTCGTCAAATCGATACGGATCGTAGTTTTCCACTTCCATCTCCTATTTTGAGCGTAGCATTTTCGGTCATAACTTTCAACGGCTGACCGAATGCTTCGTTCAAAATCAGATGGGGTAAGACGCTACGGATTGCTTGCTGACAGATGATGCCAAATGATAGTTTCTGACAAATGCCAACCGAAGAGAAGGGTAAGGCAAACCTCGTGAACGAAAGTCTTTCCAAGATCGATGCGACTTATATCGAGCTTCGGGAGCGCATTCTCTTTGGCGAACTGGCAGCAGGTGCGCCAATGTACGCCGAGGATATCATGCGGTACACCGGCGTGTCGCTCTCCATGGCTCGCCAATTATTGCTCTCGTTGGGTGCTGGCGGATATCTGAAGAAGTCTGGACGGTCCTACGTCGTGTCGACGTTTACCAAGGAACAGGTCGAGGAATGGCGCCTGGCGCTGTGCGCCATCGTCGAAATTGGGGCGCTGAAGCTTGCGCTGACGGGGGCCGAAAAGATCGATGAAACCGCGGCGTTTCTCAATGCGCATGTACGCGGCATCGACGTGCGAAACGAGCGCTTCTTCATAGGCGCGATGGCGCTAACCACCTTCGTGCTTGGCGGCCCGCGCAGCACTCTCTCGCAGCTCGTCGAGCAGTTCATCCCGCAGGCGTTTTTCCGACTTCTTTGGATTGCTGACTCCTATGCCGACAGAACCGGATTCCTGGTCGAGGCCGGAGACCGGTTTCTCAGCGCCGCAAGGTCAGGCGATCTGGAGGGGATCAGACAGTCGGTCCGATTTTTCTTCGATGGGACTGCGCCGTCGCTCTACACACTGATCGACAATATGGCGGGGGGTTCGTTTCCGGCGAACGAGAAAACCGACGGTTTCCAGACGATCGAGCTGCAAATCAGCGGCGTGCCAACCTATGCCGGAAGCAGTCGCTCTTCGACGCCAATCCTTCGGCCGATCTCCGATGCAGGGAAACTGGCGTTCGCCCTCTGAGTGTCGTTAGCTCAGGCTTCGACCGGCGTCCTGGGGGTGGAGGCGCATTGCCGTCGCAGCAGCTGCGCAATCGCGAGGAGGCATGGAGCAAATCGTGCGGATCATGCTTGCGGCCGATCTTACCATACCCTTCAATGCGTCGCCATCAAGGCGACGCGCTTGAACATAGGCGAGGGCCACGGTTGCTCGTTTTGCGTATTCTTCGAGGAGATGCACTTCGCCCGTTGCAGCGACCACGGACAGCATCAGCTTTTGATGCGCCAATGACGATGCAAGGGGTTTACCGGCGCGAGCAGTCTGTTCGAAGGTCTTCTCTCTCTTGCGGAGCTCGGCACGCGCGGCTGCGCAATCCAGCGACGCGAGGCGGATGATCGCGGTGGCTTCGACGCCTGCAAGGGCGGCCATTTCATCGTCGATATACGGCGACGTAGGCTGGAACCATTTGAACCGCATCAGGTCGCTTTGAATGAAGCCGTGCGACCGCAGGCTGTCGAAGGCATAGCTTCCCCAAGAGGCATCCCGGCCGCTTGCTTCGGCGATACCCCCTGGATTGGGTGCGCCAAGCGAACCCGGGTCCTTAATCACCGATCGGCGGAGTTTCTCAATGTCGGAATCCGCGCTTTTCGCCATCTTCTCGACAGCGGACCTGTATAGCTGGTCGACTCCCTGTTCCATTGTCGGATTATATCAGCAACGGCGGTTTCATCCAATTATCTGTGATGGCAGCTTCCGACCCTAATTGCGGACATTGGTCGGTCCGTGAATTTGAGCTAGACGTTACTTTGTGAGAGCTTGCCGCCCGAAATGAAGAAGTTTGCGCTTTTCGCTGCCGTCCTGATTGTTGCAGCATTTGGTTGGCGTACGTCACTATCGATGACGGACCACGATGTGGGTGTTGCTGACTGGTGTCCGGTTCCAGAAATTTGCATTCCCGCTGCCGATATCAAACGATTCTCGATACCTACATATGCCACTAGCCAGAGAGCGCTTCCGACGGAATTCTTGATGCGCGCTGGGGCCGATCTAGGGGTTCGAGAAGAGGCTGTCGCAATTGCGATCTATCCAAAACCATCGGCAGCTATCGATGATTTCGAGCTTGTTTCGGCAGTGGAAGACGACCTCTATGCTAAGGTTCTTTATAATGAGAAGTTTGGCAATCAGCACACATGGAGAGTGATGGCACGCAGTCATTCTCAGCGCGGCGGAAGCTTCTACAGGACTGAGAATCTTGTCTATTATTGCAACGAACATGACATTTGCAACGCCCTCATCCATAGAGGGAAATTCGAGGCGTCAATATTCCTGGATCGAGAGAGCTTGAATAAACTACCGGCCCTGCGCCAGTTTTTCTTATCCATGTTTCAGAGCTGGAACCAGTCGGATTGAGTTGGAGCACAGCATTGCGCAGAACGAAAGCAGCGCTCGCGGCTATGGGCGTAACTTGCCTTTCAATATGGCCAAGCCATGTTGCCGCAGAAAGCATTTGGGCTGTCCAGAAATTGCATGACTACGAACGGGGGCCTGAGCTTATCGAGCAGTTTTTCGATGATGCTTGGGAAGGGAATGCACGCGCCCGATTTCAAAGCTTCGGATGCACCTCGGATGATAGTCTTTACGAGCGTCAGGGTCGGCGCGATGAAAGACCAGTCGAGGTTGCGCGTATAAAGCTTCTTGGCGAACCAAGGGCGCAATCTCGACCAACATACCTAGTAGCTGGAAGTCGTTCGGCTTGGTTCGAGAACCATGGGAGCTTTGTTGAGCTTTCGTGTATTTGGCTCATCTCGTTCGAAGGCAACCAAGTCCGGTCGGTGCGGGAAGCGGGTGAACTTGGCTATCTGCTTCGATCCGGCTCAAAAGACTGACCGAGAGTGCCAATGAAGCCCTTGATCATCGCGCTACTTGCGGGGATTCTTGTCGTCTCGTGTTCCGAAGAAAGATCATCGGATAGTGGCACAGATTCCCGCATTGCGATAGCGCAGTGCTTGAATGAGAAGCTTGCTGGCATAACCTCTGAGCATACTGAACTCCGCTCCGTTTTCCTGCACGAGGGTCGCGTCGTCAGCTACATTTTTCATGTCTTCACCGGCCAATTCTACACGATCGATTCTGGCACATTACTCCCCAAGAAGAATATGGTGATCGCTGCAAAATTCTCTGAAGGATATTTTGACGCCCTCAAGGCCGCCTCGCCGAAGAGGCGGGAGGATTATGAGCCGCTGCGCGAGCGTTTTGGTGAGGCTGATGCCAGGCGTATCTCAGACATTGTTCGCCATGGTGACCTCTATTTTCTCGGTCCAGAAGTTGCCGCGGTAAGTCGAGACTTAAACAGCATCACGCCGAAGCAGCCATATCTTCTTCGGGATGGCAGGTGGATCTACCAGATGATCAGCGATGGTCCGCCGAATGACATTCTGCGCTCGGAAACCTCAGATGTTCTTCACGGAATTGATCGCTTCAGCTCAAAATGTGAGAAGAGCTGAAAGGACAGTTCGTCGTCAGCTTTCCATCTGTGGACGCCCCGCAGGATGCAAGCGGATTTTTGAGAGTTTTGGCACGTAGTCGGATGCTGCCATCTGTCCGGCCTCCTGGTGCAGCTTTTTGTGCTGCGGGCCCGTATGGGAGTTCGCGGACCGGAACCACATCACCCTTAGCGTGCTGATGAAGCACGGTGGAAAGCCCTGGTTCTTCCGATCCCGTCTCGCCGACTGTTTTGCCATACTCTCCTTCGTCCGCCTACGTCCTTCCGACGACCTCTGGTCCGCCTCGGCTTACGCCGCGACCGCGACCGGAGCTCTGTAATCCTCGTTCCTGGTCATCACTGCCCAAACGATCCGCGCCGTCTTGTTGGCCAGCGCGACCGTTACCAGCATGCGCGGTTTGCGCGCCAGCATCTGTTCCAGCCACGATCCTTTGGGCGCACCGCGTCTGCTGGCCTGGAGCACGACTGCGCTGCTGCCGATGATCAGCAGCCTTCGCAATGTGCGCTCGCCCATCTTTGAGATCGCGCCCAGCTTCTGTTTGCCGCCAGTCGAGTGCTGCCTGGGAGTAAGCCCGACCCATGCGGCAAAGTCGCGGCCCTTGGCAAAGGTGCCCGGCGGCGGCGCCAGCGCGGTGATCGCGGTAGCAGTGATCGGCCCGATGCCCGGAATCGTCATGAGCCGGCGCGCGGTCTCGTCCTCGCGAGCACGCCGAGCGATCTCCTTATCCAGTTCGGTAATGCGGTCGCTCAGCACTGCCATCTGGTCCAGCAAGGTTCTCAGCACTGGCCTTGCAGCCTGCGGAACTGCATCTGGATCCTCCAGCAGCGCGGCCAGCTTCTTCATATGCGCCAGACCCTGCGGCGCGATCCAGCCATGCTCGGTCATGTGGCCGCGAACGGCGTTGCTGATTTGCGTGCGCTGCTTGACCAGCAGGTCGCGCGCCCGGAACACCAGCGCGGCTGCCTGCTGCGCCTCCGTCTTCACCGGCACAAACCGCATGCTCGGCCGCTGTGCCGCCTCGCAGATAGCTTCGGCATCCGCCGCATCGTTCTTCTGACGCTTCACGAACGGCTTTACGTAAGCCGGCGCGATCAAACGGACATCGTGGCCCAGCTTGCTCAGCTCGCGAGCCCAGTGATGCGCGCCGCCGCAGGCCTCCAGCACTACTTGGCAGGGCGGCTGCGAGGCGAAGAACTCCAGCAGCCTGGCTCTGCTGACCTTCTTGCGGAGCACCGCGCGCCCCGATGCATCCGCGCCGTGCACCTGAAAAACAGACTTTGCGATATCGAGACCAATTATGCTAACTTCCGACATGGACGCCTCCTTCACTAGTGGTGTGTAAACACCTCCACTATGGCACATCGATGCCGTCGGGGGGCGTCCACCCCATCACCCCATTACTGCCGTATAGTCTTGCCAGTTGAGAGGGCCTTTCGACAATCATGCTAACTTAAGGGGGGATGGATCAGCCGCGGTCGGGCCACTCGCCGCCAGCCAGTTCCTTTTCGTAGTCCGCGATCCGCTTCCACTCGATCGCCGTTTCATCGAAACGATCGTAGTTCAGAACGCGGGCGCAGACCTCGTCCAGCTCTGCTGGATCGTCAGGAAGTTTGCCTTCCTGGCGATACTTGTGGACCGCATGGAGCAGCCTCTGCAGATCGGCATAATGCTCCACGGAATGCGCCCCCTTGGAACTTTCTATCGAAGAACCTTGCTTAAAAAGATGTCAGTGTCGAGACTTCTTGTTCGATTCCTAGCCCCTGTTCTATTCTGGCTCGCTGCTCAGAAAGCGGGCCGTCGCGCTCGATTTCGCGCGCAGCTTCTTCCCGTAGCGTAAGATGGTTCCTGGAGATGTCCAGCGCATGGCATTGGTGATCGCCACCCCGTCGGCGCCGAGCGCGATGAGATCGTGGGTCAGGCCAACCCGTAACGAGTGGGAAGATATCGTCTTCAACGCCTTGACGATGTCGTCCTTCTCGATCTCGATCAGACCATCGGCCCATGCGCGCTCGACCAGGCGCTTGTAGATCGCGTTGACGCCCTGCGTCGTCAGCGGATTGGGGCCGACCGTGTAGACGGTGATCGCCGGCGTCGCAGCCTGGCCGACAAGCCGCTCCTGATAGTGCCGCGTGTGCCCGGGGATGCTGTCCCACGCCTGAGGGGCGATCGCACCCTTGGCCTTCTTGCGTGTGACATGGATCCGCCTGAACATCACCCCTTCATCGATCTCCGCCGCCTCCAACCACGCCCGCAGACGCCGGACCGCATCGGCCGGCATCCATACTTCCGCGCCTTCCCCTTCCTGATCGGTCTTGGAGAAGGGCACGGTCAACGTGCCGGTTCCGTCGGCATCGACCGCGAGATGCTCGACTTCGGCCGCTGTCAGCTCGCTGACGCGCAGGCCGCCGTAGTAGCCGACCGAGAGCAGGGCCGCATCGCGCAAGCCCGGAAGCGTGCTGTCGCAGCACTGGAGCAGCGCCTCGATGGTGATCGGCGAGCTGGTGCCGGTACGGCTTTCTCCGACGCGGATTGCGGCAGCCTGCCGCTGCTTCTTCTTCTTGCCGATCGCGACCAGGGTCTGTCGGACCATGCGATCGCGCGGGCCGATCGGTTCGAGTCCAAGCATATGGTGCGCCTTGGCGATGCTGGAGATTCTGCCGCACGATCGTTGCGGGCTTCGCCTTGGCCTTCACCTTCGACTCGATGTAGCGCACCAGCGTCACCGGGTCGGCCGGAAACGCCGCACGGCGCTCGGCGATGCACCAGTCGACATAGCAGTCTAGGTCGGCCGCGGCCGCGATCTTGCTGTTCAATGCCATCGCCTTGAACTCGGCTTCGAAGCGGTCCTGGCTGATATCCTCTAGGGTTCCATCGGCGCCGGCAGCCAGAGCCTGCGCGATCCGCAGCTCCGCCTGCAGCTCGCGGTCGATCTTCTGATCCTTGCCGCGCGGCTGCGGCACCTTGCGCGACTGGTCGTGGACGATGATTTCGGAAGCGGGACGCTCGGGCATTGGTGCGGATTTCTCTTGATTGCTGGACTGCTATCGCAAAAACGTGCCCCGCCCCGCAAGACCGCACTTGCTATAAACCGCAATTATAGCAAATCGCCTCGATTGCCCATTTTTCTGTGCTAGTGATTGGAGGATCGCTGGCATAGAATGATGCGATGGAAGATTTCGACCTATTCTGGATCGCTGGCTCACTGCACGGTCGAATGCCGCTGCTTTCCGGTTCAGTCAGGGCGGCGGTTGATCTCGCCTTGGTCGATATGGCGTGGAAAGCCTTCATTAGAGACGCAGGGCCGGGAGACACGGGTCCCTTATTCTCGGGGTGGCGGCATTCGGACCACGTCCTTCTCACTGAGGATCCTCGCGTAGGCTCAGTCCTAGCTTATCTGGCCTCCAGAGACGGCCCGCTGCGTCAGTCCGCACTGCGATTGCAAAGAGCGCGGGGAACTGACGACAGCCATTTTACCTCGGCAGAGCGTGAAATGCTCGTCGATGCAGGGAACGCGCTCAAAGGGGCCGGAGTGCAGCTGATTGCGGCTCCACCGGTCGACAACCTCGTGACTGCGGTAACGAATCTTCGCGAAGACCCGCGCTTTGCATCTGCGCGGCCTGCACAGTCAGCTGAGCGTCGTGGGGTATGGGCGATCAATCTCGCCTTGATTACCTTGCCGGCACAGCCGCCTCTGCCGGGGATGGTTACACGGAAAGCCCTTCGCATAGATCGCGCCCTTTCGCGCGATGCTGTGCTGAAAACGTGGGGAATGACGGCACGCTCCGTTCATGAGCGGGTGCGGACCATTGCAGATCGTCTCGGGGCGGCAGAGGTTGCGTTGAGCAAGCTGTCGAAGAACTCACGAGCACCTGCTATTGCGGGGGCATTGGCGGCGCTGGATACTTTGCGACGATCACATATCAGGCGTGGTTGGGAACTTTCTCAGTCGGGCACGACGGTCGTCGTTCGCCAACTCGACAAGCTGTGCGCAGCTCATCCTGCCGAACGAGGCCTTCAATCCTGGGCGTTAGACAAGAGGACGTTCAAAGTAAGAAGGATTGAAAAAGTCCGCGATGACGACGTCATCCAGGAATTTGATGAAGCGATGGCAATGGCCGACCGTATTCTGAGTAGATCTTGGGAGTAATATCGAGAGCCTTGTATGAACCCTTCAAACTTGCGGGGGGTCGGTATCTTCGTATTATAGCTTGAAGCGTTGTAGGTGTCGGTCGAGCCATCTGGACATTCGGTCACGTCCTTCATCGTAAAATGCCTTAATGGCGTAGCCAAAAAGCAGAAGCCAGATAGCTAATAGGATCGCGAGTGCGCCGTTATCTCCCCGATCAATGTCGAATGAACGGAGCGCTCTGCCGGAAAAGGCTCCTAGCGAGGTAAACACTACCACATAGAATATCCCGAGAATGGCCAGTGTTCCTCCATCAATCGTGTTGAATCGTGCGCGCGCGAAAGCGCCGGCCAACCATGAGAAAAGAGCCGCTAGAAGAAGGGGTATCGATAACAACATGGCTCCGAATGGGCGATTGAAGACAACAGCTCCATCAACCGTCCGAGCAACGAATGATAAGCCAACAATCCAAAATAGCAGATATCAGCTGGCGAGGAGCAGAACCATCAACGCGGTGTAAATCACTATGGCAGCCGCAGATTGTAGGAATCCTCGGTGTGGTTGGTCCTTCGTGGCAAGCGAGGGCGGCGCCATTACGGAGTCTGCCGTTCCAGTATCGTCGTTTGTCATCTTATCAGTCTGGCATTCGCAGCATGATACGCATAGTAGGCATGGAGGTAGGGGCGTTGTCATTTGGTAGAGGTTCCCTGAACCTGGGAGCTCTTTGAGTTTGAGTCCGCGCGAATTCATTACCAAATGGAGCGAGAGCACCCTTGGCGAGCGCCAGGCAGCGCAGTCGCATTTCCTCGACCTGTGTAGGTTGCTGGAAGTCGAGGGTCCTGCGGACGCTGATACCAGCGGTGAAACGTATGCCTTCGAGAAAGGCGCTCAGAAAACAACCGGGCGAAGCGGCTACGCCGATGTCTGGAAGCAAGGCGCTTTCGCATGGGAGTACAAAGGTCCGGGACGCGATCTGGACGCCGCATATGCGCAGCTCCAGCAGTATGCGCCGGCCCTTGGCAATCCACCGCTTCTGGTCGTTTCCGATACGCGGAGAATCGTGGTCCGGACGAACTGGACCAACACCGTCAGCGAGGTTCACACATTCGAACTGGCTGACATTGCTATCCCCGAGACACTACAAAAGCTGCGATGGCTGTTTGTCGAGCCTGAGCGGTATAAACCGACTGTCACACGCGAGGCGGTGACGCAGGACGTCGCGGGCTCGTTCGCCGAGCTTGCCGACGAACTGCGCAGAAATGGTCACGAACCGCTCGTGGTCGCTCACTTCATCAACCAGATGGTCTTTTGCATGTTCGCCGAAGACGCGAACCTCCTGAAAGACAAGATGTTCACCCGTGTCCTGGAGACTGCCCTTTCGGGGTCCGATAGCTTCGAAGAGTTGGCGAGCGATCTCTTCTCGAAGATGCACGCCGGGGGCCGTCTCGGCTTGGAGAAGGTCCCCCACTTCAACGGGGGTTTGTTTGCGGATCGAGACGCAAGGGCGCTGCCCCTATCAAGCGACCAGGTGCAGCGGTGCCTTGCCGCCGCGAGCTTGGATTGGAGTCAGATCGACCCATCGATCCTCGGTACGTTGTTCGTCCGCGGACTCGATCCGTCGAAGCGCGAGGAACTTGGTGCCGAATACACTAGCCGGGAGACGATCATGACGATCATCCGTCCCGTGCTGAGCGATCCGGTGCTCGCCGATTGGGCCAAGACCAAATCCGAGATCGAGGCTCTTATCGAACCAGCGGCAAAGGCGCTGTCGGCCGAACTCGAAGCGGCGAGCCAGTACCCCGAATTGGCGGAAGAAATTCGCGAGGTGCGAAGCAGCCTGACCGGCGGGCCGCAGCTGGCTCTATTCGACGAACTTCCCAAGCTGCGAAAGCATCGCCAACTGGATCAGGTCCGCCGCGGCCTTCGCGGCGCCGACCGTGCTTATCGCCAGGCGCTCGAAGAGGGCGAGGCCTCCTATAAAACGTTTCTGGAAAGTCTTCGCGCGTTGCGCGTGCTCGACCCCGCCTGCGGATCCGGCAATTTTCTCTATCTCGCGCTCGACGAGCTCAAGACGCTCGAATGGCGGATCATGGTCGAGGGAGAAGCTCTGGGATTTGAACGCGCTTTTCCATCGATCGGACCGGAAGCGGTCTTGGGTATCGAACTCAACCCCTACGCGGCCGAGCTTGCGCGAGTTTCTGTCTGGATTGGTGAAATTCAGTGGATGCTGCGCAATGGTTTCGATCTCAATCGTGCGCCGGTCTTGAAACCCCTCGACACGATTGAGAACAAGAACGCCCTTGTCGACGCTGACGGAAACGCGGCTTTCTGGCCCGATGCCGATGTGATCGTCGGGAACCCGCCGTACATGGGCGCAAAATTCATGAAGCGCCGGTTGGGAGCGGAGGAAACTGCCCGTATCAGGGGTGTCTACAAGGGGCGTTTGCCGGCCTTCACGGACCTGGTCTGCTTCTGGTTCGAAAATGCTCGGGTCATGATCGAGGAGGGCCGGGCGAAACGTGCTGGATTGGTCGGCACGAATTCGATCCGGAAGAACACGAATCTCAATGTCATGCACCGTATCCTCGACGGCACTCGAATATTCGCCGCGTGGCCAGAGCAGCGCTGGGACATTGATGGCGCCGCTGTAGACGTGTCGCTTGTATGCTTCGGCGAACATCCCGATCCGGCTGCCTATCTCGACGGCGCCCCGGTCACTGAAATCCATGCCGATTTGACAGCCGGTCTCAATTTAACCCTCGCGAGACCACTGGCAGAGAATGCCGGGGTCGCGATGCTGGGTATCCAAAAGAGCGGGCCGTTCGACGTCGCCGGCGGCCTCGCGCGGGAATGGATGGCACAGCCCGCTAATCCGAACGGGCGGGGAAATGCGTCGGTGCTCAAGCCATATTGGAATGGAGATGATGTAACGAGCCGACCCCGCGATGTCTGGTTGATCGACTTGCCGCCGGGCCTGTCGGAGGCTGCAGCCGCGCAGTTCGCCGCCCCGTTTCACCATATTGCCTCGACGCCGGACGAGGATGGCAAGATGATCGATGAGCTGCGCGATGCCAGCGGAAGCGCTTCGGAGACATACCCGTGGTGGGAGCCGTGGCGGCGGAGGCCCGACATGCGGGAGAAGATAGAGCGACTGGAGCGTTACATTGTCACGCCGGAAACCGCGCAATACCGGGTGTTCAGCTGGCTGCGCTATCCGACTTTGCCCGACAAAAATCTTATCGTGATCGCCCGCGAAGATGATCTGATGTTCGGCCTTCTCCAAAGTCGTTTCCACGAACTCTGGTCGCTTCGAAAAGGGTCGGATTTGCAAGATCGGCCGCGCTACACCCACACAAGCACGTTCGCGACGTTCCCGTTTCCAGACGGAATGTCGCCCGACCTGTCGGTCGATGTGGCGCTTCAGGCGCCAGGAGCGGCAGCGATCAGTGAAGCGGCACGCGAGCTCGATCGATTGCGCACCGGTTGGCTGTGGCCCGAAGGAAGTTGGACTGAGATTGGCGAAACCACGGGCGATTTTCCCGCACGTCGCGCTCCTGCGGATCAAGCAGCCGCCGATCTTCTCAGACGACGCACGATGACCGCCCTGTATAACGAACGACCCGAATGGCTTGTCTTGGCACATCGCACACTCGATGAAGCCGTCGCCGCAGCCTACGAGGTTGCCGGCGATATTGCAGACGACGATTTACTCGAAATGCTCTTGGCGAAGAACCTGGAGAGAAGCTCGGTGAACTGATCTTTAGCTCACCGCAGCCGCTGTCTGTTAGTTTTTGTTCAGTCCGATGGACCTGCTCATGAGCTTCCGTTTCCAAGCCTCTTCCATCGCGAGAATGTCGGACCGGCCCGCCGTAGACCCTGCGACTTCTAGGACGCTGACCAAGTAATCACTTGGGTCTCTGATGCGCATACCGGCATTTCCGCCGTGGCCGGTTGTGACATAGTCCATCCAGCGGCCGAAGAAGCCATCGGCGCCGTCGGCCGAGCCGACATAATGCTCGCGAGTGCGCGGACAGGCCAAAAGGTAAACCCCGCGTGCGGCTCCCAGCGCCGCTCGCCAACCGATCGGCACCCCGGGCAAATCGGACAGCGGAAGGGAGAAGGCGGTGAAACCCGGGAACGCCTCCTCGCGAAATTCGCGGGTAAGCTCGACAATCTCCTTGTTCTGGCGATCGGCGCGCTGGACCCAAGCTCTGTGCGAACTGCCGACACCCCACGAAATGTGAAGGCGGCCGATGTAATCTCTAAGCAGGTCGGACCGATCGCAACGATACTGATCGTAGTTGCTGCCGCCTTTGTCGGCACCGGGTGCGAGGCCGGTAAGGGGGTCGATGGCGTCATCGGCAACGGCACCGACATGCGTGATCTCGTAGAGCCCAACGAACAGGGTGCCACCTCCTGGTGGGGAAACGAAGCTCGCCCAATAGCGGGCGTCGAAACGCGCTCGCTTCGCTGGATCCTGTGTGCTTTGATATTGTTCGAAAGCCGTCACATCGTCGCGCCAGAGCGTATAAGGTGATCGTCCGGGCACCTTGCCGGTCTGATGGCGAAGAAGCCGGACATCGCTTGAGCTGATATCGGCGTCCTCAAGCAACATGTTGAACATCAGGGGCATGGTCTGTCGGGATACCGCGTCAGCGCCGGGATTTCATTACCGGCGACGGCGACGCTTGCCGTCGTTCTCGCTGGGATCCCACGGAAGTGCCCGCCCCGTTCGTGTATCGATCAGGTCGACACGGAGATTGGACGCCTTCACGACGCACAGAGTTTCGTCGGTTTCGGTCGGAGATGTGAATGTCGCCTTTCCATGCTCTCGCACACAACCGATGCTGCCTCCAAGCCCCCAGCTCTCTATCGAACCTGAGTACCGCACGACCAGCGCCTGCGAAAGCGCACGCCCCTCGTCGGGTGTCACTGCCTGCGACCAGCGGAGGTATTCAGGGTCAGCAGGAGCGCTGAACCCGATGACCAGCTTCTTGCGATGAGTGATGGTCACGCGCGCACCAAAGCCGTTTACACCCTCGGATTCCGTGGTCGGCGGTAGGGCGCAGGAGAACGGGCGAAAATGGTACGCGCTGTTGGCCGCGCCATTGAGATCGGCGCCAGGGCCGCGCAGCATCGTGTAGGTGCTTGCGACCCCATAAGGCATGGTCACCTTAAGGGAGTTGTCCCTCTGGCTGTACGTCCAGTGCGGGCGGCAACTGAGGCTTTCAAAGGAAACTTCCTCGACAGGAACGTCGATCGCGAAGGTTCGGCCGGAAAAGTCAGCGACCGGACCTCTGTCGAAAGCGTCACTAGGGACGTGGCCGACAATCTCCAGCGTAGCGATCTGCAGTTCACCTTCAGTGGCCACCTGCGCATTGGCGACCGTGGGATGCATGAGAGCGCACGCAAGAACGGAACCTATAAGGTGGGGGGAATGATCCTTCTTCATTGCGCCACCGTAAGGGCCGCTTGCTGACATATGGTTACCAGCTTCGGCTTGGTCGATGTGACGAACTTTTCCTTAAACGAAGCGCCTTATTCCATGTCGAATGGCTGATACCCGCAATCAGAACGAGTGGTCAGCGGTCTTTCTGGCTGCCGCCGAACTATCGCGCAGGGGCTACAGCGTAGCTTTGACGCTTGGTCCTAATGCGCCTTTAGCCGATCTCGTTGTTCGCTCTCCACAAGGGAAGAACTTCATCGTCGATGTGAAAGGCAAGGGCCGATCGGGCCGGTGGTGCGTCAAGCCGAAGGCTCCTACCCCCAATCTGTTCTACATTCTCGTGCGACTGGGAATGACGCCAGCGGGCATAGATAGACGAGCCGACACATTCCTCGTGATGTCGCAGAAGACCGCTCTGCAACTCACGAAGCCCAATCGTAAGAATCCAGGTTTGAGCGGGTTCTCCTCACAGTCCGCCGCCGCCGCCGTCGACCATTGGGACTGCCTCCCCAGGTAGCTGCGAGTCTCGGCATCACCCCCATTGAAAGAGCGCGCCAATTCGATCGGACTGCGGTAGAAGAAGACCATGTCGATTATTGCGGCCGCCATCTTCATTTGCACGCCGATCGCCGTGTGGGACGGCGACGGTCCCATCTGGTGCGAAGAGGGTCCGAAAATCCGCATCTCATCGATAGCGGCGCGCGAGATCGATGGTAGTTGCCGGCCGCATCACCCATGCCCTCGGGCCTCGGGAGAGGCTTCAAGAGATGCTCTGGTCGAGTTGCTCGGACGTCGGACGGGGCGATGGAAAAGCGGTCACATTACGATTGCCGCCCCACCCATACGCTGTCGCCATGAAGGTCGAAGCTTTGATCGCGTCGTTGCTTCCTGCACCCTCGCGGACGGTCGCGACCTTGGCCGCGCCATGCTGGCGACCGGTACCGTTCTACCCTGGGACTGATCCTCGCGCTGAGCGGAGGATCGCTCCGGATGTCAGATCCCCTTCAGCAGCTCGAGTCCTGCCTGATCGAAATACTGCTCGAACTCCTGGCGAGGTATCGGAACCCCGTCCTTGAACTTGGCCGGTTCGCACCGCCAATTGCCATTCTCTTCCTGAACGATCTTCTCTCGAGGCATCCACGCGACATGCAGCGGCATGGGGTCATCGGCATTCACGAACATCGGGATGGCCAGCACCATGCGCTCGTGCATCGCGGATAGAGATGCCCGAAAGCCATAGGTCCTCCGATTGCGCGTACCCTCTTTTGGATATTTGCCCTTCACCTGGATCGGGCGGAGCTGCATCTGCGCGCCATCGGTATAGGTCGCGATCAGGTCAAATCCCTTGTCGCGGTGCGGAAAATAGACGTTCCAGCCCGCGTCGACCAGTTTGCCCGCCACCCAGAACTCCGCAAGATGATCGCGCGGTTTCCACTCTGCCATCTAACACCCCATTCGGTCACTCGTTTGTCGGCGAGCTTGCCCCTGAAACGAAAAAGCCCCGGCGAACCGGGGCTTCGTTCTTTTCTCGTCAGCTGCGGATCACCGGCTGCCGAAAAGCTCGTTCCACCAACGCCACATAATAACCTCCTGTTTGGCACGTAGAGTGCTAACAGGGATGGTTAACAGGTCGTTAGAATATTTCAAGCGCAGGCGACCGAGTACTCCTCCTCGAGCATCAGCAGCAGCTCGTCCATCGCCACGGCAGGCGAGAACAGGAACCCCTGGCCGATGTCACAGCCGAGCCGCCGCAATCGCTCCGCGGTCAGATCGTCCTCGATCCCTTCCGCGACCACCACCTTGCCGAGCGTGTGAGCCATCTCGATCGTGCCCTTCACCACCGCCAGGCTATCCTCCGACGTCGCAAGGTTCATGATGAACCGCCGATCGATCTTGAGTTCCGCGCTTGGAACCTGGCCGAGATATGCGAGCGTCGAATGACCTGTCCCGAAATCGTCGATCGAGAACGTGATGTCGTCCTTCTGCAGCCCGCGGATGATCTCACGTACCGCGATATCGTCGAGTGGCGTCGATTCCGTCACCTCGATGATGAGGTTCTTGCCCGGAAACCTGTGGCGGCTCCGCAGTCGGGCGACGTGGTAAAGGACCATGACGCTGCCGAGCGTCTGCGCGGAGACGTTCACGGCCAGTTTGAACATAGGGTCAAGCGCGATCGCGGCGCCGGCATCCTCGAGGGCACGATCGACCACGTAGGCCGTCAGCTCGTCGATCCTGTCGTGTTCCTCGGCTACTGCAACGGCTTCGGTAGGCTCGATGTAGCCTAGCTCGGGGTGTTCCCAGCGGATGAGTGCCTCCGCCCCAACGACACGGCCGCTCAGGAGGTCGACCTTGGGTTGGTAGCCGATACCGATCGAGCGTTCTTCCATCGCCTTGTCGAGCTCGGAGAGCAATTCGATGCGCCGTTCCCGGAGATCGAGCCATTTGGTGTCGGCGATCACGCTGCGAATTCGCTTGCGTGATCCCAGCTCGGCCGCCTGGATTGCGTTGTGGATGCGCGTTTCGAGTGGCAGGGTCCGATTGGTCTCGATCCCGATCGTGCCCTCGATCCGCGCACCTCCCTGCACGGCGGTTCCCGAACGCAGAAGCGCGATCAAACCCTCGGCGTTTTTGTGAAGATCGCGGGCATCGAGCTTGGTCGCCTGCCAGATGAGCGTGTCCTTCTCAAAAACGATCTGCCGGTCTCCGACACGGCTTTGCGCGGCGCCCTGCAGGGTATCGATGACGCGCTCGACAAATCGGCCGAGATCCTTGGAGACGCCGGTGCCCGTAAGATCACCCAGATTGGTGATCTTGAAGGCATAGACATCGGTCTTGGCATCGTCCCCGGTGGTTTCGAGAGCTTCCCGCAGAACCAGGTTGGTCGACTTGTTATAGATCTTTCCGGCATGGAGGTTGAGGCGAACCATGCCGACACCCAGAGCGATCAGCGCGGGAAACACATCGATCGATATCCGGGATGCATCGAGTAGCGTCGCTGCAACCGGAAGCACGCCGATCGCGCCCCACGTAACCGCCCGCAGGGGCCTGCGGCGGCGCGCCTGGGCGAACAGCACCATCGCGGCGAACAGCATCGCCGGGTACCACGACAGGTCGAGCGGCATCCCGTCCTGAAGCGTGTGTGCGCCCATGACATGGAAATAGACGCCCGGAATTTTCCCGCCGAGGGGGAGATTGTGAAAGTCCGTCGAGCCCAGATGCGTCGGCGCCACGACCACCGTCTTGCCCTTCAGGTCCACGTCGCCGGCACCCGACAGAATTTCCGCGTAGCTCACGGTAGGGATCGAGCGCGCATCAATCGCGAGGTCGGGGCGATACCAGCCTTCCTCGCCTCTGTATTCACCGAGGATCGCGGAAATGGATGGTATCTCGTCTGCGCCGATGGGCGTGGAGGTCGGGAAGCGTACCGAGAGGCCGAATGGTCCGCTCTGCCCCATCATGGAGGCGACCGCCACGCTGTCGCGCAGCGCGGGCGTGGGAAGCAGCCCGGCGTGCTGCTGCAGACCGTTGTCGGCCGCCGGCGAGGCTCCCAGCCACACCTGACCGCGATGCTGCCGGAGTTCGGCCGCGAAGGCGGCGTCGTCTTCAGGCGGCGCCGGGTCGGCGTAGGCCCTGTCGAACACAAGGCGGCTCGCCCCTTGCGCGAAAATCCGGTCGACGAGTTGTGCGTCCTGGCGACGAGTGGGACGATCGGTGGCCAAGGCGTTCAGTGTCGCATCGTCTATGGCCACCACCACGATATCGCCCGGCGCTTCGCGGGTGCGCAGCTCGGCCCGGGCAGCCTTGAACCCGTCCTCAAGCGGCATGGGAAGTTCAATGAGCGCGGCGAACAGACCAATGACGACCGCGACGATCGCGATTCGTCGCCGCTTGGCTCTCTGTCCTGTTCGCCCCGTCGATGCGCGGCCGAGAAAAGGAAGTCTCCTTAGTAGAAGACCGAACGCACCAAGGTGCGGCTCATTGGGTGCGTTCGAAACATGCTTCATGACCAGTCTTCCATGAAGCAAACTGGTTTCGCAATGCTTTCGGATTGTTCGTTACTATCGAGTTACTTCGGTTGACCCGGCAGTCTCATCCGGATCGCCTGTTCCACAACTGATCGGTTCGCTCGATCGCCAGGGCGCCCTCATATCCGCGGCAAAGTTCTTTCGCTTCGTCCTGCGACCCGGTTTGCCAGACAGCCTGCTGTTTGTCACATGTCCTTTCATCTGAGACTCAGAAAAATTTCCGTCATCGAGTCTCAATTGGATGACGCATGCGAACCAACTACGTCACTGACGTAGAACGCGAAAGTACACCTTTTTGAAATTGTGTCTGGCCGTCGTTCGCGTGAGACTCCGCGTTTCAAATTGCCCAGGAAGCTCTAGACTAACAAGCCAGCTGGGAATATCGATAAGGCATGCGTATTCTTAGATCGTCTGTCGTCCCCTTGGCACTTATTCTAGGTTTGGGAGCTTGTTCCTCGGGCGGTGGACCAGACGGCGAAACCGTTGGCATCACAATCGCCGATAATGTGGAAGTCGGTGCTTCGGATGCGAAAGCAGAAAGCATCGTCAGTGCCGCCGAAGCATTCCTCACCACATTGAGTGATGAGCAGCGCGCTGCGGTAGTTTATGACTTCGACGACAACGCCCAGCGTGCCCGCTGGTCGAACTTTCCGACCAGCTTTGTGGAACGCGGCGGAATCATGCGCAAGGACCTCTCCCAAGACCAGTTGGCGGCGCTCGATGCGCTGCTGCGCGAGGTGTTGAGTGCCGACGGTTTCCGTAATGCCAGGATGCAGATGGCGGCGGACGACACGCTTGTCGGCGGTGACGGTCCGGCGGCGGATTTCGGCAGTGGCTTCTATTACGTCGCGTTCCTCGGCGAGCCTTCCACCGATGCGCCATGGATGTTGCAGTTCGGCGGACACCACATGGCCTACAACATGACCTTCGTCGGAGCGAAGGCGTCGTTCTCACCCATGCTGACAGGAGGGCAGCCCCTGACAATCCAGTTCGAGGGGAAGGAGGTCTACATCACGCGCGAGGAGGTCGCTGCTTCCCGCAACTTCCTCGGCAGTCTGACGGAAAGCCAGCGCGGCGAAGCGATCCGCGGCGACGCAGTAATCAACATCTTGCTAGGCCCGGGGGCGCATGGAACGGTCATCACCGACGAGGGCGTGCGAGGCGCGGACCTTGACGAGAGGCAGCGCGAACTGCTTCTCGCTGTTGTCGAAGCGCGGGTCGGTCAGTTCAACGCGCGCGACGCTGCGGCGAAGATGGCCGAGGTGCGCGCTACGATCGGCGATACATGGTTCGCATGGTGGGGACCGACCGAGCCGTTCGGAGCCGCTTACTTCCGCGTTACGGGTCCTGCGATCATGATGGAATACGGGCCGCAGGAAATGGGCGACGATATTACCGAGCACGCGCACAATATGTATCGCGATCCCGGCAACGATTATGGTGCGCGATGGATCGCCGCCGATTGATACCGCTTGCACTCACGGCGATCGTCGCTTGCCTAACGAGCACCGCGATGGCCCATCCCCATAACCGGGTCGAGCAGCAGGCCCATCTCACCATCGCTTCGGACCGAGCCATTGTCGTCTATTACCTGGCAGCCAGCGGGAAAGACGGTGTGCATCTCTTTGACCATCTCGATACCGATGGTGACCGAGTTATCGGCAAAGCGGAACGCCGCGCGTTCGGGTCGGCTCTAGTCCGGAATACCGCGTTGACGATCGACGGCCGAAGGTCGGCGTTATCGCTCAGTCGATACGCTTTTCCATCGCGCGCCGCGATGCGGGCGGGTGGCGGCGTCATCAGGGTTGAAGCGACCGCGCGGGGCCCGCATTCGAAAAGCCATATTACAGCGACATCGCTAGCGATCGGTTACAATCGCTTCGCCTCGCGCTGGTTCATTCAGCCTTTCGTCTCAAGAGAATTTCGCCAAACTGATAGGCGTGTTGAAGTTCTACGACCGGCACCGTCCAACGTAACTGTAAAGTTCAAGCATTAAAGAACGTCGAGGGAAGGGTCGCAGCGATGACGCTTCAATGCACCGGCAATCCGCGACAAGGTATCAAGGACGCAGCGTGGTCGGGATTGCAACGTAGGTATCAAGGAGCGAACTGTGAGTAATAGTGTTCTGGATAATCCCGACCGCTACGGCGCGGTCTCGCGCTCGCTGCATTGGGGCATGGCTGTGCTATTCCTAATTCAGTTTTGCTCGGCGGCTGCCCATTGGGGACTGCCGCGCGAGAACGCGCTTCGGGAAATGCTGTGGGGATATCACACGGATGTCGGACTTACGTTGTTCCTTCTCGTTTTTTTAAGAGGAGCGTGGGGATTAGCAAACATGTCCCGGAGGCCGACGCATCCGGGCGCGCTGGGCCGCGCGGCCATGGCAGGCCATCTCGCGATTTATGCCTTGATGATAATCGTGCCGTCGGTGCGCGTTCTCGCTGCTGCCGGCGGGACCCGCGGGCTGAGTTTCTGGGGGATAGAGGTTCTGCAACCTCGCGGACAGGAAGTAACCTGGATGCAAATCCCTGCCGAATGGCATGGTGAGATGGGCTGGCTGCTCGCCGCGCTCATTCTCGGTCACGCTGGGATCGCTCTATTCTGGCATGGCTCAATCAAGCGGGACGGAACGCTGCAGCGTATGGTCGGCTGACGGGGCTCTACCCAAGCCTGGGGGTGAAGACAGTGTGGCCAATTTCAAGATTGGTGTCGGAAGCCAAACTACAGCTTTTGCCGTTCTCTACATCATAGCCAGACTGGCCGCTTACGGCCCAGCATTCGTCAGCAGGACAATGTCCGCCTTTCTCTGCCTCGGCCCAAAAAGCAGACTGTCGCAAAACCACCCAATTCCAGCCATTAGCGCGACAGACTGCGGAGCCTGAGATCTGCCACCAGCAAGACGGTGTTTAATTGGCAAAATCTGGGCCGAAAGCGGTCCGTCCGCTTCTGGCCGGCAGTGCGCAGCAAGCAGATGTTTAGCCTTCAGCCCACTATTCGACGTCTACCAGCCATGGACTGGATATGCATCAAACGTGGCATCGCTGCAATCGCGTAATCATTTTCGGTCCGATCTCCGGCAGCCGGGTCTCTATGCGCTACCGATATCGCATTAGGTTCCTGCAGCAAGGAATTTAAAATGGAGAAGACTTGCGGCGATAGCCTCATCACGCATGACAGACAATACTTGAAAGAGAACGGCTATGCTTGCGACGCCTAATAAGGTATGTTCGATGCATGTCGGACGTCACTAATCCCTTGGACGAGATCGAAGCGCTGTACTTCGATTCGCTCGCTCGATTGGAAGAAGCGCTCGGGGAGCCCGACGAGGCAGTGCATCGAGCAACCGCCGAGAGCTGCCTGCAGATGTTGCGAGATTATGGCCGAGAGCCGGGTGGCACCGCTAGCCGGCAATGAGAGTAGACGACGAGGAAGAAGCTCTCGGCATCGACTGGCGAAAATTAGCGTCCGATAGATCTTCGGCTTGCGTGTGGTCATACTCGCAATCTCGACCCAATATACCAAACCTTTCTCTTCATCCGGCGGCGCTGGTCCGCTAAGCCGGAGGACGCCGCTAATCGATCCCGCAGTCCCAAATGCCGGATGAAACGGTTCGTTTTGCAGTATGGAGCACCAATCATCCAAGAGGGCGACGGGTAGCCGCGACCGAAACCTAATTGGCTGAGCGCGAGAGAGATGAGAGGATACCTCACGCGTGGATGTCGAACTGAGTCTGGATTGGGCCGACAGTAGACGGTCCGGTCTTGGGGGCTTGAACGGCAAAGGCGGCCATTCAGTTTACGACCCCATGGCGGATTTGAGGTTGCCGAGGTTTACGTTGCACTAATGCGTCAGCGCGCTGTGGGTCGATAACGCCTTCTTAGTCGTGAAGCGATGGCATACAGTCAGCAAAAGCAGATCAGGGACCCCAGACTATGAATGAGGTTGGAAAGAAAGGTTTTCCGGTTATCGGTGTGATTTTTCTCGCGTTGGGCATCTTCAAGCTCATTCAAGGCGATGGCTGGGTGGTGTGGATCGTGCTGGGCGTTTTGTTTGGCGGTCTAAACGCAGTCAGCTGGCGTAAGAACAGGCAGCCTTAATTTCGTAATCTAGCACCAAAGCTGCTTTGCGCTCAGTTTTGGATGTAGACCTCTGTTGAGTGGTGCAGATGACGTCAGCTTTCCACCCAATTTCAGCCGATTATCGCATGGGTTTGCCGCCCTGGAAGCGTCGATCAGAACTGCGGATCGACCGCTTCTTCGGCTAGATTTTAGTTCGCTCGGCTAAGAGCAGAGCGTCTTCGACGTCAACGCCCAAGTAGCGCACAGTGTTTTCGATCTTCGTGTGGCCAAGCAGGATCTGCATCGCGCGGATGTTTCCGGTTGCGCGATAGATCATCGCTACCTTCGTCCGCCGAAGCGAGTGCGTGCCGTACTCAGCCTTCCGCAGTCCGATCGCCGTCACCCATTCGTCAACCAGGCGTGCACACTGTCGCGTGCTCATGTGGCCTGCGAGGTCGATACGGCTGGGGAACAGATAATCGCCAATTGAGCCGCCTCGACGTTCAAGCCACGCTAGCAATGTGGCAGTCGCCGCGCATTTGGGCAAGACAGAGCCGCGATAGCGGCGCTGCGATTCCGCAAACCGCGTTGAGAACGCGAGCGATGATTTTCCGGAACCCCAGATACCCGTAAGACGACCAGCGCATCGCGAGGCAAATCGACATCGATATTTGTTAGATTGTGGACCCGCTCGCCGTGCGCCAGACCGCGCGCGTGCTGCGTGTCGATGCCGGGTGCTGGTGCTCGAACAGCCGCAGGGCATGATCGAGGGCTAGCGTCCGCGCCTGAGGCATCAGCTAACGAAAAAAGCAGATATCCGGCGACCGAAATGCCGGATATCTGCTCATAATCGCTTCGTTTAAGTCAGCCTTGGCCGTATTGTCGCCAAGGCATCGGGTCAGTCATGCGGGCGCATGACGACCTTGATGACTTCGTCTTCCTTGTCGCGGAATTTCTTGTACATTTCCGGGGCATCTTCGAGGCTGGTAGGATGGGTCACGACGAAGCTCGGATCGATCTCACCCGCTTCGATCTTGGCCATCAGCGGCTGCGTGTAAGCCTGCACATGGGTCTGGCCCATCTTCATGGTCAGCCCTTTGTTCATTGCCGCGCCGAGCGGGATCTTGTCGACCATCCCGACATAGACGCCAGGGACCGAAATCGTCCCGCCCTTACGGCAGCTCATGATCGCTTCGCGAATCACGTGCGGCCGGTCGGTGCCTAGGAATGTCGCCGCTTTGACCTTGTCGATGACGGCGTCGACCGAACCATGCGTTGCGGCCTCGGTGCCCACGCAATCGATGCAGCTGTCCGGGCCGCGCCCCTTGGTGCGTGCCATCAGTTCGTCATAGACGTCGGTCTCGGAGAAATTGATCGTCTCCGCGCCGCCGGCCTCCGCCATCGCAAGCCGTTCGGCAACTTCGTCGATGGCGATGACCCGGCCCGCACCCATCATGATCGCCGATCGGATCGCGAACTGGCCGACGGGACCGCAGCCCCATACCGCCACTGTATCGCCCGGTTCGATCTGCGCATTTTCAGCGCCCATATAGCCGGTCGGGAAGATGTCGGACAGGAACAGCGCCTGCTCGTCGGTGACATTGTCGGGAACCTTGATCGGGCCAACATCGGCCATCGGCACGCGCAGATATTCGGCCTGACCGCCGCAATAGCCGCCCAGCATATGGCTGAAACCGAACAGGCCGGCGGGCGAATGGCCCATCGCCTTGATCGCCATTTCCGCATTGGGGTTGGTGGTGTCGCACAGCGAATAAAGCCCCTTCTTACAGAACCAGCAATCGCCGCAGCTGATGGTGAAGGGAACGACGACGCGGTCGCCGATCGAAAGATTGGTCACTTCGGACCCGAGCGCCACGACCTCGCCCATATTTTCATGGCCCAGGATATCACCGCTCTCCATCGTCGGCATATAGCCGTCGATCAGGTGGAGATCCGAGCCGCAAATGGCGCAAGCGTTGACCTTGATGATGGCATCGCGGGGATGCTTGATTTCGGGGTCGGCAACGGTGTCGACGCGAACATCGCCTTTTCCATGATAACAAACGGCGCGCATGAGATTGTCTCCTGATGTGTTGTGAACCAAACGTTAACGGTTCGCAGTCGTTCGCGACCGCTTTTCAAACGGTGGGTGGGAAACCACCCAGACTTAGCGAACGCAGATCGCGAATGACGACATAGGGTTGATTATAAATAGGTAAGGACAATCGGCTACTCTGCGCACCAAGGAGCGATAAACTGATTATCAAGAAGCCGCAACCTCAATGTATCGCGGTGCTACGCCAGCTAGGTCTGATCGATTCGCCGGTGAGCGAAAGCTTCGATCGCATCACGCGAATGGCTGGACAGATCTTGTCGGATGCGTCCGCTATCTCGCTAACAGATAGCGATCGACAGTGGTTCAAGACTCGCTTGGGTATTTACAGATACGGAGATGCCTCGTCACGACGCGCCGTGTAAGGAAGTAACGAGCAGCAGTAGTGCCAGATTTGCTTGCCACCCCACGCTACGCTGAAAGCACTCTAGCCAGCACCGGGGCTCGCTTCTATGGTGGCGATCCACTGATCACACATGAGTGATATTGTCTCGGCGCACTCTGCGTACTGGGCGAGACACCGCGGATTGCCTGCGATGATGAAATGTCGGCACTTGGCGACCTGGCAGCAATGGTTATGGCACAAATCGAACTTCAGCATGCCTATGGTCGGGTGGATCCGCTAAGCGGACTGCCGAGCCGCAACTAGTTTAACGAAGATCTTTGTGATATCGCACGCGATCATACCGGAGAAAACCGGCGTGCGGTTCTAATTGATCTAGCGCAGAACAACGAGCTCGACAGCGTTGGTCGCGTCATGGGGCCAGCGCATCACGATGAGATTGTCAGAGGCGCGGTGCGAACGCTCGAGTTTGCTCTGCAGGCGTCATGCCAATCCTATGACGTAGCCGCTACGCAGCTGGCCTTTCTAGCTGACGATGGCTTCAGTGATTCTATGCTGGCGAGCATCGCTACCGACATTACTTCGATTAGCTCCGATGCCGTCATCGGCTTCACCACGACCCAGCGCTTGGTATCGCACCCATGGTGTTGGGGGAAATCAAACCGCAAGGCGTGTTGCGAACCGTTTACAGCGCCGCGCAAGACTCGTGGGCGAACGAGCGTGCAGTCAGCACCTATTCGCCGTCAAGCGATGCAGTGTATCGTAGACGATCCGGTTTGGTGGCTGCCTGCGGTGAGGCCTTGCAGCGTGAGGGTGAGCTTTGCCTGGTCTATCAGCCGAGGGTTTCGTTGCCGTCCGGCCGCTGCTGCGGCGCGGAAGCGCTGCTGCGTTGGGACCACCCCGAACTCGGCGAGATTTCACCGAGCGAATTCATTCCTCTGATTGAAGAGACGGCGTTGGTTCGCGACACAACGGCGTGGGTTCTGAACCAAGGGATGATTCAGCAGGCCAACTGGCGTAAACAGGGTCTGCAGATTACGCTCTCCATTAATGTGTCAGCTGGTAATCTCCGTGAGCACGACTTCGCTACCCGCGTTCAATTGCTACTGTTAAAGCATCGTTTGCCGGCTTCCTGTATCGAACTGGAACTGACCGAAAGCGCGATCATGGGTCGGTCGGAGAAGGCTCGCAATCAACTAATGTCGCTAAAAGCGGCTGCAGTGCGGTTGGCGATCGACGATTTCGGCACCGGTTATAGCAGTTTGTCTTACTTCCAGCAGTTGCCAATCCATGTTGCGAAGATTGATCAATCCTTCATACGAAAACTTAAGCAGGGCACGCGGCAAGACACACTTGTGCGTTCAATAATTGCACTATCACATGACTTGGGGTCCCAGGTTGTCGCGGAAGGCGTCGAAAGCTTGGAAGCTTTGCAGCCGCTAATGGCAGCTAGGTGTCGTGGACAAAGGGTATCCAGAGCTTGATTGAAGCGAGAGCGACGAAGCCGAGGTAGGACTCTTTGGTCTTGTCGTATCGAGTGGCGACCCGGCGCCAGTTCTTCAGCTTGTTGAGCCGCTCGACGAGGTTCCGCCAGCGGTATTTTACGCGGTCGTGCGGAGCAGGCGTGCGGCGGTTGGCCTTGGCAGGGATGATCGCTTCGACGCCGGCATCGGCGATCTCCTCGCGGATGGCATCGGCATCATAGCCGCGGTCGGCGAGGAACGCTTCGAAGCGGTCACCGATCATCCGGAAGAGCTGCGCAAAGCCTTGAACGTCGTGAGCCTGGCCGGGCGTCAGCACGAAGCCGAGTGGGAGGCCTCTGGCGTCGCATCTGGCGTGGAGTTTGGTGGTGAAGCCTCCCCGCGATCGGCCGAGCCCCTCTGTTTGCTGAGTCCCCTTTTTAAGCCGACTGCACAATTATGTGCTCGGACCACTGTGCTGTCGATCATGTCGGCGGCAGTGTCCCGTCCTGCCAGTTCGGCCAGCGTCTCGAGCATGGCAGCGAACACGCCGGTCGTGACCCATCTTCGGTAGCGCCGGAAGACGTTGCCCCACTTGCCATACTCATCCGGCAAATGTCGCCACTGCGCGCCGGTGCGCGCGATCCACATCATGCCTTCGAAGTAGCGTCGATTATCCTGCGCCGGCCTGCAGCCACGTCCACGCTCCGTCGGCAACAGTGGCCCGATCAATTCCCACTCTTCGTCCGATACTCCGATCCGTTCGCCCAAGGCCGCCTCCAAAAGGTAGCCTTGAATCGAAGGGCGAGTCTCAGGTCAAGCTTTGTCCACGAAGCCTAACTACATCAAGACACTGGTCGTTAAAACCGACCGCGTCGCGTCACCGACGAAAGGAAAAAAGCGCGGTTGGCAGCGAAGCGGGGGCGCCCGGCTTATACCAGTTCGTATCCTGGATATGCGAGGCAGTGACGTAGATCGTCCCGTCCGGCCCTTCCGACAGCGTATCGGGCCAGCGCAATCTCTTGTCGGTTACCACCGGCTCCAGCGCATCGCCCGTCCAATACTTCACGGAATTGTCGGTTGGTGAGGTGACATAGAGCGTGTCGTCGCTGCCCATCCAGAGGCCGTCCGCAACATTGGTCGTGCCGACGGTCTTCACCGCCGCTTCAACGTCCGAGGCCGAAGTGCCCTTGCTGAGTTTCGATGTATCGATCGAATAGAGCGTTCGGCCGGTCAGCGCCTGCCAGTAAAGCGTCTCTCGGTCGTTGGAGATCGCAAGGCCGTCGGACGAGAAGCTGGGCTGGCGACCATCGGGCCGACGAAGCGGCTTGCCATCGATTTCGACGATCACGTCCTTCTCGACCTGCGTGGACTTATGGCCGTCGAGCGCGCGGAAGGCGTCACCGGTGTCAAGGTCGACGACTATGATCGCGCCGCGTGTGCCCGAATCAGTAATGTAACCGGTCTTGCCGTCAGCGCTGAAGCGGATGTCATTGAGATAGGTGCCCTGAAGCGCCACCGTCTCGTCGAACAGGATCGTCTTGGTGACTTGGTCGGTCGCGAGGTCGACACGGACCAGCTTGGGGCCGCCGGGCAGGATCTTTTCGTTGCCGGGCGCGGCGGGATCGAGCACCCACAAGGCGCCCCGACCATCCGCCACGATCGATTGCACGCAGACGAAATACTCGCCGACCGGCATTTCGCTCGCCTTCGCGTTGCGCCAGGAATTCCATCTCTCGTCCGGATAGGCCTTGAGCTTTCCGCTCGGCAGCAACTCGGCGACCGAGATCGGGGCGTCGTCGGTCCAGCGCGGGAAACAGACGAAGATCCGCCCGTCCTCGGTGACGCTTACGCCGGTCACCTGATGGTCGAAATCCGCGACCTTGGTGAGTTTCGAATCCGTGCCCGCGAACTTGAACGCGAACGCGGCCCCGGCTGCCGCGGTGCTGGCGACGGCCGCTCCGACGAGCGCCTTCTGCTTCGTGTCCATCAGACTGTCCCTCCCTCAAGCGGCCGCGCGACCGACGTGTTCCTGCTCGTCCTCTACTCATCACCAGCGGATGCAATCTTGAACGCCAAGATTTGTGCGCGGTGAATCTGGGGAGGCTCGGCGAACAGCGAAGCGGAGCTTCCGGATAGCGCCGTGCCGACTTCGCCCGACAGATGCGCCTCGCGCCCTGCCTCGTCGGCGAAGGTATCGACGATGGCGAACCGAGTCTTTCCGAGACGCAGAGCGTACCACGACAGGGTGCCCGGCTCCCGCTCCACGGCCGATTGAGCTCCTTGCAGGAAGCGGGCAACCTCTTCCTCCGCACCATCCCGTGCTTCAAGCGGAACATGCAGGGCCAAGCGCGGCAGGGCGTCCGCCGCCGGCACCTTGAGGGCGAGGATGTCGGCCGGCTCGATCTCCGGCAATCCGTTGAGGATGGTGAAGGTCTTCACCACCAGCGCCCGGCCGACCGTGCCGAACAGATGCTTCAGCCGGCCGGCATTGCCGGGGAAGGTATCGAAGATGGCGAAGTCGGCGGGGCCAAAGCGCAGCGCGTACCAGTGCCGCGTGTCCTGCTCATGCTCGACCGGCTCCAGCGCACCCCGGAGGAATTCAGCGGCATCTTCCTGGTGGGTCGGCCCGGCTTCAATGCCTACGAACAGTGCCTTGTGCATCTTTTCTCTCCTTGTTCCGATGGTAGCGCCTCGAGCTCTACGGAAGGCGTCCTGAGCCTAAATCATGGGCGATCGAGCGGCAAGGGAATTGCGCGATGCGCGCGGCGGACTCAAAACTGAGAGCCGAGATCTGGAGCGATGGCGACGGAGACGATCAGGACGGCGCTCACGACAGCGGTCGACGCCTCCTCGCTTCCGGCGGTGCGCTCGACGCCCTGATGCGGCGCGAGCGGCGCGATCTCCTCTTCGAGGTGCGTCTGAGAGCCGAGCGGATCGAGACGCGATACACCCGCTACATGGACAAGGAACCCTTCGATGAGCTCAGGAACACGCGGTACGTCGTCCTCCGCTCCGGCCAGCCCGCCAAAGCAACTGCGCGAAATTATCGAACTCGGAGAGGCCCTCGTCGCCGAGCTAGGCCTCGACCAGTCGAATGATGTCCTTGGCCGTTGGATGGCGCACCATCTCGCGAAACTGATCGAAGCGGCGAAATCGGCGGCAGACGATGCGCGCGTTGCGGCCGAGGATCGATGCGTCACCGCGATCCTAGAGGTTTGGCGGCATCGGAATTGCCTTCCGCATGGTGCACGCCCGTTCGAAGCCGCGGAGCGAGTGCTGGATGTGATCACCGCACTCGATCCCGATGCGACGCAACCTTTCTACAACCGCCTCGCCCTCGACTGGGACGACCAGTCGAAGCCCGCGGAACGCAAGGTGCTCGACGTCGTCGTCCTTTTCGATCGAGTGGCGCGCCAAGTGCTTCGTCACCTGTTGTCCCGTGCCATCGAGGAGATTCCGGACCAGACCCGCGCCTGGGTGAAACGCGCTTCCGGGATGGGGCTCGCCGGCCGCGACATCGCCACCTTGCGTCAGATCGTCTACGTAACCGGCGACGCCGAGAAGGACGAACACCGCAGGCTCGTGGACGAGGTGAACGGCGTGCGGTCGCAGATCGAACGTCTCGAGCGCTTCGCCAATATGGCGAAACTCGTTCAGGACGAGCTCGAGACCCGCCTCGCATCATTGGAGGCGGAACTTCCCGACGAGGATGCGGAAAACTGACGGCAGATCTACGCGCTGACTCAGCACCACTGATGGGCGAGCAACGAAATCAAGCTCGAAGATTGAATGTAGCCATTTGAAGGATGTCCGCTTTTGGGGATCGACGTCCAAGTGCTAAACGACCGCGATTGGGGCGCAAAGCTGCCGGTGACAGCCGCGTAATAGCACCTGCCGAGAGCCTTAATCTAGCTTCGATAGAAGCCGACCTGCTGCCCCAGCTTCGGCAGCAAGATTGCGGTTGTATGCAAGTGGCATCTTCGCAGACTTCCACCGCAGTGCGTCCATGATCCCGGCTAGCGTCTCGCCAACCGCGAACAAATCCTGGTTCAACCCGACGCGCGTCGAATGCGCGCTGAACCCGACGACGAGTCCCTTCGCCTGTCCCTTGTCGAGATCGCCGAACGCGCCCGCTTCGATCGCGGAAGCAATCATTCCGCGCACGATCGGCGTGACCGAGCCTGGGGGAAGCGCCTTGTCACCGACGTGATATTCGGTCCGCGCCGCGACCGCCGCCTTCGCTGCAAACTTACGCGGATCCCAGATCGCTCGGCCCGAAACCGTGTTCGGATCGATCCGCCTGCGCGCGGGCCGGGCGGCGTAGCGGCGCACGATCACGCGCCGGAACACTGGCCCCTCGGTGATGTTTGCGACGCGCAGCCACACCTCGAGCGCTTGGACGCTGCGCGGCGAGAGGTAGGCGGTCGAGCCTTCGCCGTCCTGGTCGCCCTTGTGCCGCCCGATCCGGAGCAGCCGCGCGTCGGGATCGAGCGCCTCGACGATATCCTCGACTGCGACGGCGACCAACTCGCTCGCGCGCAGGCCGGTATCGTAGGCGACCGAGAGCAGCGCGCGATTGCGCAGCCCGGTCGGTGTATCATCGCAGGCTCCGAGGATCGCGCGGATATGGATGCCGCGCGGCGTGTCCTGGACCGGATCTTTGACCGCGCCGCGGAACCGCAACGGCCGAGCCTGCTTCTGCCGCGAGCCCACCTTGCGGCGGTGCGCCGCGATCGCGAGCCGGCAGATTTCATGCTTGGTCGGATCGTCGAGCCCGAGCAGCCGATGCGCCTTGGCGATCGATGCCTTGTACCGCACCAGCGAGGCGGGCGCTGCGCCTTCGCTCGCGCGATGCTTCAGCCAGTCCGCGACCATCCCGGGCGTCGCAGGGAACGCGCGGGTATCGCTGCGCCGGCACCACAGGTTGAACGTCTCGACGTCCTGCCGCAGCGCGCGGATCGAGTTCGGCGCGGCCGCCTCGACGTAGGCGGCGAGAAGCTCGCGATCCATGGCGACGTTCGGCGCGCGCAGCGCGAGTGCGAGGTCGGTTTGAAGCTCGGTAAGGGCGCTACCGGGCGACGCGGAAGGGGGCGGGACTTCGGTCATGTCGGCGCAACACTAGTCCATCCGGGCGGTTCTGCAACATGTGATAAGTTCCCCTTATCACATGTGCGCTCGCGAACCGTACGAGTGGGCGAAAGCTAACCCACTTTTTGCTTTCCTGCGGAATCCATATGCGACTAGAATCGTTGGATATTCGACCACGCATATATATGGAACGCCTAGACCCTCTCCTCGCCCTCGGACGGCTCGACGGGCGCCTGACCCACAGTCCGGCGCGCACGGCCTGGAGCATCCGTGCGCGTTTCGAAGGCGCGGCGATCACCGCGTGCAACGCGGGAGTGCCGACCGATGCAAACGCAATCGAGGCGTGGGTCGCTGGGTCGGGTTCACCGCCGCGCGCGAGCGAGGGGCTGAATGATCCGCTTGGAGTGGCGGCAATCGTCCATTTCTTCTTCGCCAGCCTTGCGCCCGCGTCCGCCGGGCGCGATCGCCAGGTTCGTCGGTTGCTGCAAGGCTTGTTCGACGCTGAAGCCGAGGCGTCGACCTGGTCGGGTGCCGACCTCGTCCATTACGGCCCGCTGTGGCGCGGTCTCCGCAAGATTACGGATGAGCCTGGGCTCGAGCCATCGCTGACGTCAATCTCGGGTAGGCTTGCCCAGATGGCGCGGTTGGTTCGCCGCGCCGCGGATCATTCCGAGCTGGTTGCGACTCTCCCCGACGGGCGCACCATCTCCTTCGGCCACGACCATCTCCGTGCCTGGCTGGTGATGATAATGGTACCGACACTGCTACAGCGCTCGGGACTCAGCGCGAACCTGCTTCCCTCGCTCGTCCCCCGGCACAAATTTCTGTGCTCGTCGTTCGCGGAATGGCGTGACCTGCTTGCCGAGTGCCTGTTCAGTCAGGCGCCGCTTGCTGCTCGCTCGCTCGATCGCATGGAGCGAGAAATGTCGCGGTTGCATGAGCGATATCGGCGGACCGCGCGCAGCCGCTTGGTCGATGCGGCCGAGCTGCGGGTCGCTCTGCCGTCGCTGACACGCAACAAGCTCGCGATCGCGGTGAACGCCACGCCGGCCGGTGCCGGTTACCTGATGCGCCAGCTTGAGCGCTAACGGAGCGGGGCTTTCCTTCCGCTCCCGATCGGCTATCACTCTCGGCACGAGCCTTTTGCCTGCCCGACTGCATCGCCCACGCGGCTCCGCGGTCGGCGGGATTGTTGTACGCAATCGAAAGGTTCTAACTCCATGAAACCACATGCATGTTTCCGCATCTCGGTCGACGAGCTGGCGCAGGATCTTGGCAATTATGTCGAACTGGCGAAGACGCGGACGTTCGAAATCTACGACAAGGGCAAGGTCGAGGTGATGTTGGTTCGCATCTCCGCCATTCCCGACTGGAACAACCAACTGCAGAAAAGCATCCGGACCGACATGATGACGGCGGAAGAATGGGAAACATTCGCGAAGCCACCTGAAGATCTGAGCCATCTCCCCGACGACTACGACGATTGGACGGGCGACGCGGAGTAGATCGACGGTCGGCCATCACGTATTGAGTGGTGGCCGACCACGAATGCCAAGTGGCGACCTTTCCCCCGGTTTGGCAGCTTAATCGAACAGCAGTCCCCAGACCCGTCGCCGCGCAGGGCATCGCAGGTATATCGTAGACAATTTGAATTAACGCCATAGTCGCCTTCGTTAGATCGGCTATGCCGATTATAGGCGACAGGGACCACAATGAACGATCTTGACGCGATGGCCGAGGCATTACAGGCAAGTGGGCAGTACCGCGTACTACGACGCTTGCAACCCAGGCTTCGAATCAATGATTCAGGCGGTGCCCCGACCCGTCTCGGTCTATTCGTGGATGTTGAGACGACGGGGCTCGATCCGACCAAGCACGAGATCATTGAGCTCGGCATGATACCGTTCAGCTATCTCCCCGACGGTTTGATTTGCGATATTGGTCCACCATTCGAACAGTTTCAGGAGCCGTCGGCGCCGATTCCGCCCGAAATAACCCGTTTGACCGGGATTACCGACGCGATGGTTGCCGGGCATCGTATCGATCTCGACGCTGTCCGCGCACTGGTCGATCGCGCTTCTCTTGTGATCGCGCACAATGCCGGCTTTGATCGGCGGTTTCTCGAACGTCTCAGCGATGCATTTGTGTTCAAACCCTGGGCCTGTTCGATGTCGCAGATCGACTGGATCGGCGAAGGTCATGAAGGCGTGAAACTGGCCTATCTCGCCGCCGGCGCCGGGTTTTTCTACGATCGTCACCGCGCCGTTCATGACTGTCGCGCAGCCATCGAATTGCTCGCTATGCCGCTTCCCGCAAGCCGCGTGCCGGCAATGCAGAAGCTTCTGGAAAAGGCCCGACGCCCAAGCTGGCGAATCTGGGCGGAGAACTCCCCTTTCGATTTGAAGGACGTGCTCAAGGCACGCGGCTATCGCTGGAACGGTGACGACAATCCCAACCCCCGCGCTTGGTACATCGATGTCGACGATGGTCTGCAGGGCGATGAAATCGCCTTTCTTCGCAAAGAAATCTATCTGCGCGACGTCGAGTTGCTGGTGCGTGAGATCACCCCCTTCAACCGCTTTTCCGATCGCACCTGATCACGCTACAAACTCAAATCCGGGGGAACCATGCACATATCGAAACTCCAGATGGTCAATTACCGAAACTTTGCCGCTGCGACGGTGAAGTTTGAAAAGGGCGTCAACACGATCATCGGCGAGAACGGGTCCGGCAAGACAAACCTGTTTCGGGCGATCCGGCTGCTTCTCGATGAGAACCTGCTCCGCATGGCCTACCGTCTCGATGAACGCGACTTCCATCGCGGTATCGCCGAGTGGCGCGGTCACTGGATCATCATCAGCCTCGAATTCACCGATGTGTCGCAGGATGAAACGATCCAGTCGCTGTTCCTCCACGCTACCGGCAACATCGCCGCCGCGACCGTTGATCGGGCGACCTATAATCTGATCTTCCGTCCGAAAGCTGCAGTTCGCCAGAAGCTAGGCGAGCTGGCTGTCGGCGATCATGCTGGCTTGGCGGCGCTGCGCGCCGAGGTCAGTCTGTCGGACTACGAAACGATCTTCACCGGCAAAAGCAGCGCTGATTTCTGCGATCCCGATGTCTATCGTTCGCTTGTCGGCGATTTCGATACAGTCACTTTCCCGGAGGAACTCACCCCGCCCGAAATTGGCGGGGTCGTCCCCGGCATGTTTTCGATTGCGCGCGAAGTCGGCTTCACCTTCGTCCAGGCGCTCCGCGACGTCGTTGCGGAGTTCCAGAACAATCGCACCAATCCGCTGCTCACTCTGCTCAAGGGCAAGAGCGGCGAGATCGACCCCGCTGCCTTTGCTCCGATCAGCGACCTGGTGTCTAACCTGAATGATGCGATCGAGGGTCTTGACGACGTAGGCGCGATCCGCGCCGATATCCGCGAAACAATCACTGATGCAGCAGGCGAAACCTACTCCCCGAAATCCCTCTCTATCCGGTCCGACCTGTCCGATGAAGCCGATCGCCTCTTCCAGTCGCTGAAGCTCTTCGTCGGCGAATCGGAAGCCGGATATGAGGGCGCGATCCATGAGCTCAGCCTAGGCGGAGCAAACCTCATTTACCTGACCCTCAAGCTCCTCGAATTTAAATATCAGAAGGTCAAACAGACTTTTGCCAATTTCCTCGTGGTCGAGGAGCCCGAGGCGCACATCCATACTCATATCCAGAAAACGCTGTTCGACCGCCTGAACTATGACGACACGCAGATTATCTACTCGACGCATTCGACTCACATCTCAGAAGTCAGCAATGTCGAGAACATCAACATCCTCGGACGAAACGGTGGTGTTTGCGAAGTCTTTCAACCCGCTGCCGGTCTCGATCCCGGCCAGATCGGTAATATCCAGCGATACCTCGACGCGGTGCGCAGCAATCTGCTCTTTGCCAAAAGTGTGCTGCTGGTCGAGGGAGACGCCGAGGAGATTCTCGTTCCGATCCTGATAAGGCAGGTGTTCGGTCTGAGTCTGGACGAACTTGGCACCAGCCTGATCAATATTCGCAGCACAGGCTTCGAGAATGTGGCCGTCCTTTTCCACGATATGCGAATTCGCAAAAATTGCGCGATCATCACGGACCTCGACCAGGCCTTTATCGACCTGACGCCCGATCCGCTCGACAGCGATGCCGAGATCAAGGCGAAGAGCCGTGCGCTCGGATCGCAGACCTCCGGAGCGGCCCGTTCGGCTCGGCTCAACGCTTTCTGCCACGACAATGCCTGGCTGAGCGCGCATTTCGCGCAGCATACCTTCGAAGTGGACTTCATTCTTGCCGGCAACAATGCAGCAGTGGCCTCCATCCTGAACGACGTCTATGTTGACGCAGGAACCATCGCTCAGGCCAAGGCCGACCTCGAATCCGGTGACATCGCCCGTTATGGAACGCGTGTGCTCACGATGGCGAAGCAAGTCGGCAAGGGCTGGTTCGCGATCATTCTCGGCAAGGCAATCACCCCCGATGTGCATCTGCCCAATTATCTCCTGTCCGCCCTATTTAGCGCACATCGGCCGATCTCCGTCGAAACCATGGCGAGCATTCTCGAGTACCGACTCAAGGTTCAAGTTGCGTCGGGGCTGGTACTGCAATCTCAGGTCGATGTGATGCGCGATACAATCGCGCGCTTTCGCGATCGAGAGATCGACTTTGCCGCGGTGCGCGCCGAGATGCTGGCCGCATTCCCCGGCGATCGGATTAATTCCATCATCGCGATGCTCTGATGTTCGTTTGGAACGCGAATGCCCTGAACGCAGATCAGGTCAATGCGATTGAGCAACCCGGCAGCGTGTTCCTGACCGCGTGCCCTGGCAGCGGGAAGACGCATACGCTGACCTACAAGATCGCCCGTGAACTATCGTTGCTCACGTCCGACAAGCAGCGTGTCGTTGCGATCACTTACACTCACCGCGCGGCCGATGAAATCCAGGAGCGGATCGAACAGCTCGGCGTCGACACCGGTCAGCTCTGGATCGGCACTATCCATTCCTTCTGCCTCGAGTGGATCTTGCGACCTTACGCTGTATACCACCCCGAGCTCAAACACGGCTTCCGAGTGATCAATGCGCACGATACCGAACGTGCACATGAGCTACTGTGCACTCAGCATGGCGGCGGTCTTCGCACCTTTGACTGTGGCCACTATTTTACCTCGACTGGCTATGTCATCTCCTGCCCGCACTGGAAGCAGGCCAGTGTCGATGCGCTTCTCCAGCAATATTGGGCCGACCTGCGTTCCAGTCGTCAGGTCGATTTCGAGATGATACTCTCCTACGCCTACGAGCTGGTCCGGGACGTCCCATCCATCAGCGTGCTTCTGGGCTCGATTTTCGCGATCGTGCTGGTCGATGAGTATCAGGACACCAAGGAAATCCAGTACGCGATACTTGGCGCCATCCTGAAAGCGTCGATGGGCAAGGCCAGAGCGTTCGTTGTCGGAGATCCCAATCAGGCGATCTACGGGTCGCTTGGCGGCTATGCGATCACCCCTGCCGAGTTTTCCGCACTTAGCGGTGTAAGCTTTACCGAGATGGACCTTTCGGTGAACTACCGCTCATCGGATCGCATCGTCAGCTATTTCGAGAACTTCAACCAGCTGACTTCCAAGATCAGCGCGGGAGGCAAATACAAGAACTTTGCGAGCGCAATTTCCTACGACCATTCGACGCACCGCGACATGCTGGTGGCTGAGGTCGTGCGGCTGATCCGCCACAACATCGACACGCTGGGAATTCCGCCCAGCGAAGTCTGCATCGTCGGACCGCAATGGTTGCCGCTTGCCGCCATGACACGCCAGCTTGTGGCGGCTTTGCCCGATTACAGCTTCTCCGGCCCCGGGATGGTCCCCTTCGCGCGGGACATCGACAATTTTTGGTACAAGCTTGCTCGGATCATCCTGACCGAGGCTTCGCCGCAGCTTTACATCCGGCGCAGCCGATGGGCCGGTGAAGTGATCGCCGCGCTCGATCTGGCGGGCATTAATACCACCGCGATTACCCGCAAAAGTCTGTTGCGCGTCTCGAACGGTATCTCCTCGACCGAAACCGATGGTCTTGCATATTTGCTCGAATGCTTCGACGCCCTTTTCTCGGCGCTCGGCATCGATCGCACTAGTTCCCCAATGCTGGTCGAGCATTACGAGGCCTTCGTCGAAGGATCGCAGCGGCGTATCGACCGGCTTGTTGCAGATGGTGCGACCGCGATTGCCGACGTTTCCATGTTCCGCAAGGTTTTCGATGAGAAGACCGGGATCACTGTTTCGACGATCCATGGTGTGAAAGGCGCCGAATTCGAAGCCGTGATCGCCTTCGGCCTCCTTGAGGGAATGGTCCCGCATTTCAACGAGGACGACAAGGTCGCGGCCGCGAACAGGCTCCTGTATGTTATATGCTCAAGGGCGAAAAAGAACCTGCATCTGATATCG
The DNA here is from genome assembly GCF_036365825.1 of Qipengyuania sp. HL-TH1. Classification (NCBI taxonomy): domain Bacteria; kingdom Pseudomonadati; phylum Pseudomonadota; class Alphaproteobacteria; order Sphingomonadales; family Erythrobacteraceae; genus Qipengyuania; species Qipengyuania profunda. The sequence continues at coordinate 59,515 of NZ_CP142674.1, read as the reverse complement.
GAAGCAGGGCGGCGCCGGGGCCAGCACAATGTCTATCACCCTACCGATATCCTGCTCGCCTGTAATTTCGGCTATGACCAGGTCCCCTGACACGGCGTCCGCGCGGAAGGGAAGGTGTGAATCATTCTTGTTAAACCAAGCGGCAAGCAAATTTTGGCTTTCCCGGTTTGCGGCCGGAGCAATCAAGACGATCTCCTGGTTCTAGCTTTGGCGATCCGCTTCTTCTTACGCGTGGTTAGTCTCGGGTCTTCGCGAACTTCGTCGATGCCGATGAAATGGCCCCGCAACCACTCGATGAGATAGTCGTGCGCCCAGCGCGCGTTCGATAGCCGTGCTCGCAAAGCTCGCAGCTGCAGTTCGAGAACAAACAGAAGTGGATGCCAGTCCGATCGGCCGGCGATAAGACGACCAATTAACAAGCCCAAAGCTCGCCCTCTTTGCCATTCAGGAAGTTTAGCGGACGCAACAGCGAGCGCGAAGCCTTTCACCGCCTCGATATGCGAGACCGGCTCGGCTTTTGCGCCGCCGATGTAGCGGCTCGCGGCTCCGAAATACTCGAAGGCAAACTCATCTTCGAGCAGGAGAATGCCGAGCAGTGCGTCTCCGCTGAGCGACACGTGCCCGTGGCGCGAGACAGCGAGCCGGGCGGTCGCGCGGTAGTAGCTTCCGTTTGCGAGCGCGCCTTGTTCGGCCATCGTCATCAAGGTGGCCTGCAGCCACGAAGTGCGTGCGATGCCGAGCTGATGTGCCAGCTGTTTGGTGTTCAATTCTTCGGAAAGCAGCAGGCAATCGCGTTCGCGCGCGGCCAGGATCGGATCAAGAAGCAACGAGTTTTCGGCCAGCGCGGATTTCCACCCGCCTTCGATCGACTGGGAATCGTCGACAGGGACAATTTCGCAGCAGCGCTGGATGTCCTCGAGCGCCGCATCAATCCGCGCTTTCTGCGCACCAGCCTCCTCTGCCGTAAGCTCGCTACGAAAGTGCTTGCCCTCGTGATAGCCGAGGAACCCGGTATCCTGCCGCGACGCGAATTCCGAACTCGACCGTAATTCCAGCAGTTCATCGAACGAGGATTGCGCGACATAAAGTGTTCCGAACCAATCGCGTAGATCGTCCAGCACCCCGAGCTGGCTCGCGCGCCAGACCGCGATCGTGTCCAGAGCCGCAGCTTGCCCCTTGCCCTCGACGACCGCTTGCTGCGCGTTGTTTCGTTCGCCGTGATCGCCGAGGCAGGTCCTAAGATCCTCGCCGATGATGACGAGATGGTCTGCCATCTCGATGACGTTCTTGCGGCACATCGGAGCGACGGCAGCAAGCGGTATCGCGTTTTCGAGATAGACATCGATAATCGAGCGCCCGCGTTCCGACATCTCTTTCGCCATGTCGAGGATGGGCTGGACATCCCCTTCCCTGGTTTTCAGCGAGAACATCGCGGTCTCTTCCGGAAACCGGGCCCCGTGCGTGTGCATGATATCGTGGAGCAGCCAGATGTATCTGTGCTTCGCCTCTTTCACTTCATAAGTGAGGTCGGGCCCCATGTTCTGCGGGAGGGTCACGCTGTCGCCGACGACCTTTCCTGCAAGCGCCGCCGCGAGAGCATGGGTTCCCGGAAAAGTCTGGACCTCCGGGATTGGCTCGTCGCTGAGAATGCCCTCGACAGGCTCCTCGCCATCGACGCCTTCGAGCCTGAACCAGAAGTTTGGGCCAAGGCCCTTGGCCATCGCAATCGACGAGGGAAGTTCCTCGTCGGTAAAAATCAAACCGGGATACGACGAGACGATCTCGCGGTCCCCGCGATTTTGCGATGCGGCATCGAATGCCAGTTCGAGTGCGCGTCCAGCCTCCCCGAAATGGCGCAGGAGCATCGCCAGTCGCAGGCGATCATGGGGGTTTCCGACAAGCTTCGTTTCGTCGAGCGGCAGGATGTGATCTTGCGCATCTCTGGACTTGTTCGCCCGCTGAAGCGCGCTTTGTAGCAGCAAGTGCGCGCGTAGATCGTTGGGGTCGTCCGCTATTGCCATGCGGAGATACCGCTCGGCCGCTTTCACATCGCCGCGGTTGTGCTCGGCCGCTCCCGCAAGGCGGGCGTATTTCGACGTTGCGAGCAATTCGGGAGACAGTTCGCGGAAGAAGGTGCTCGCCCTGGTTCGCTCGTCGCTGTTCGCATGCGAAAGGGCCAACCAGGACAGCTGTACGGTGTCGCGATCAAGCGCGACGAAGCCACTGAGCGTTCCGATGACATCGTCCCATCGCTCTTCGAGGTAGAACAGATGCGCGAGCATCGATCGATGGCCAAAGTTCGTGGCATCGGTGACCAGCCCCATCGCTCTGTCGATCACGTGACCCAAGCGGTCCGAACCGCGGTGGCTGAGGGCATCGGCTACCGTGACATGCACCGGCAGCGAGGCCGGCCAGCGTGCCAGCAAAATATCTGCGTCTTCGCGGCAATCGAGCGACGTGTCGGCCGCGTAGGTCGCGCGGAAAACCATCGCGTCGTATTGCTCCTGGACGGCTTCCGACAAAGCGCTGCGCCGTTCGTCGGATTTGTAGTCCAGGATGCTCACCCAGTTGGATTGCGCCGACCAGATATGCAACAGCAGGGCGGTCTTCGCCGGCCCGTCATCGAGCTTGCGAGCATGGCCCAGTGCGTTCTCATGGTGCCCTTGGTCCATCGATGCGTAGGCCGCGTTCATCAGCGCGTTCTCGTCGGTGGGAGCGATCGCGAGCAATTGCGTGGCGATCGTGTCGGCTTTCTCGGGATGGCCAAGAGCGCGATAGGCGGTGATTAGATTGCAGGCGACGCAATTGTAGGTGTTTTGATCGGCGTTTTCGTATTGCCGCACCTCGTCCCAGTAGTTTTGCAGGAGGTCGCGCGCAGATGCGAGCGCCTCCTGCCTAATGGAGTCGATCTTTGCCGATCGTTCGAACCGGCCATCGCCGATCGCGATCTCGAGGTAGGCATCGCCGGCAAGCCGGCCCGCGGGAAGGCTGTCAGGATTGTCGTGCCAGTTCTTGATCGCCAGTTGCCGCCATTCGTCGTCACGGCCGCGTGAGCGCAAGAAGGCGCAGCGATAGATACGGACCAGCTCGCTGTTGCAGAGCTCTTCGGGGATATCTGCACTCGGATCGTCCAGGTCCGTGAGAAACGTCGCCGCCTGGAGCAGGAAGGCGGCGGCGTGTTCGTCGGAGGAATCTTCTCGCAGCCGCGCGCGCGCCCACTGCGTCGACTCCTCGAAGCGTCCGAGAAGCTGAAGGCCAAGAGCGCGATTGGTAGCGACTTTCGGATCGTCGGGATTGAGCTCGTAGGCTTCGAGAAGCAGTTCGCCGGCTCGCTCGTCATCGCCGAGCCGCTGGTAGGCGAGGCCGATATTGGCGCGAGTGCGCGCACGTATCGCTGCAGAACTGTTTGCGGTCAATTTTGCTTCGAGGTTCTCGAGCAGGCCGAGCGCGGTGTGCGGTTTGCCGCCGTTGAGGATGTCGCGATACCCATCGATCTGGAGATCGAGGTGAACATCCAGTTCACCGCTGCGGCCAGCATCGATGGCCGTCACCGTTCTCAGGATGCGCTCCTGCATCTCGAACCCGCGATCGACGGCTGCTTTCGTATGGCCATGGCGCTCGAGAGATTCCTCTCCCAGGGCCACAATCCGATCGGTCGATGCGCTGTGACCGGGATCGAACGCATCGAGCGCCGCCTTATGCGCGCGAATTTTCGGTTGGAGCGTGTCCCATCCCCAGACCTGGACGTCGATTCGGCGGCCGAGCGCCGCCTGCTCCTGCGACAGCGTGTTTGCAATGCGATCGTATTCGAGATCGTCGTTCGCGGTGGTGGCGACGATGAATTCGGTCAGCGCCGGAGTGATCTGCAGGGCTTTGGCGAAGTCGGCGCGGACGATCTCCTCGGTGAGCTTTCCGCCACGCGTGATGAGCTTGCACTGGATACCGACCAGCTGCGTGGGATCGCGGTCGCGCCTGCCGGTCAGATCGATCCCCGATTGGGCTTTGCCCCGCGTGCCGACGAGCTTGACGTTCGGGTCATTCAGGACGCCGCAGAACAGCGGCACACAGTTTTCCTCGAAGGCCTTGTCGTCCGATGGCATCTTGATGATTGTCGAGGAGGGCATCGTGGGTAACGGAGCTTTCGAAACTGGGAGGCTAATTCTATAGGGTTGGCCGGGTTCTCGGTTGCATGTCGGTCTGTGGCGAACGGCGTGACCAGTTACGGATCGGTCTGGTTGCCCTCGGCGCCCGGCCTATCGGGGCTGATCGGTTGCGCCGGAGGCTCGGTCGTCGACCCGGCTGCCAAGAGTTTCTCGTGCTTCTGGAGCGCGCTCGGCCGGTAAGGCTCGTGCCGGTCGTAGTTCCTGACTGACGTTGCGCGAGCGCGCTCGAAAACGCTCGGATGCAATTCCGCTTGCGGATTGATGGATCTGGCTTCCTGCGGCCATGTCTTTCGCCATTTCCTGGGTAGCAGGGCCTGCCAGGGGGCGTCGAGCAGCGCTCGGCGCTCATCATGCTGGATTCCGAGCGCATCGGGCCACAGGTTGAGGCGGGCCCGGTTCAGTTCTATCGGATGCTTGGTTTCGTCGAGCTGTTCCACCATCCACTGCAAGGCAATATCGGAAAGCCGCGACTCGTCTTCTGGATGGCTACCCCCAACGTCCGAGTGGTTGCCGGCAAACCAGACCTGGCGAAGCCAGGGCGGATCGAGGTGATCCATGCGCTGAACGTCGGAGGAATAGCCCCAGCCTGCGATGGGGAAATGCTTGCGGTCTTCATCGATCGAGCATGCATGGCGCGCAAAGCGCACGTTCGTGTCGAGGAACCTGTCTGCGTTCTTCATGTTCCACTTGGCGCTGTGCGATCGCTTTTGGCCAGGTTTTGGCCAGTCGGTAATGGTCTTCCATTGCCGCTTCGCCATGCCGAGCCCCTTGTAGAGCAACCAGAGAGCGGGGATCGCCAGAAGAGCTGCAGCCCATGCAGACTTGATCCAGAACCCCGCGATCAGGGCGGCGCCGAGGGAAAGAAAGAAGCTGGCGAAAATGAAGGTCCGTGCGCGCGCCGTCCCGAGTGAGGCCACCGTATCGAAAACGCCGATAAAGTACGGCGCGACATTGCCCTGCTCCTCGCCATCCAGTCCTTCGCCGCAGCAATTGTATTTCGCTCGAAATCGGCGCGCCTTCTCCTCGCGCTCTTCTTCGTAGTCGCCGCGTGGTTTGCCGGCACCGTGCTCATAGACTTCGAACACGGCTTCCTCGGCGATGTCGCGCAGCGCTTTCCCGCCGCGCGGGATAGGGCCACCTTCGCGCGTTTGCGGGACCCCGCACAGGTTCAGCACATTCGCCACGCACCGCGCGGTGTAGGCGCCGCGACTGAACCCGAAGAGATAGATACGATCGCCCGGCTCGTAGTGCTTGAGGATCGCCTCGTAGCAGTCGGCAATATTGTCGCTGATACCGGTACCGAAGGCCAAACCGAATATACGCGAAAGGCGCTGACCCCATCCGCCCCCATCTTCTCCTGTGCCAAGGCCCGAATCGTAGAATGCGACCTGGTCGGCAGGGTCGATGCAATTGTCGATGGAAGGGCGCGCCGCGGCGTAGAGCTTGTAGATGTTCGACAGGCGCTGGTCGGGTTTCAGCCCACCGTATTGACCGGTGCCATCGGAAAATATCAAAATGTTCTTCGACACGGTGGTCTGCCTCGTTTGCACGTCCGACTGCACTTGCAATCGGACCTCATATGATATAGATATCTCTATCATAAGAGGTGAAGCATGACAAGCGTCCAGGACTTAGAGCGCCCACAGGTCGCCCCGATCGCCGATCGCGAGCAGGTCTCCGTGATCGTGAAAGCTGTGGTTCGTGCCGCCCAGCACTGGGATCTATCCGGTCAGGAAGGTGCGGCGCTGTTCGATGTTCCCCAAGCTACTTGGGACCGGATGAAGCAGGATGCGTTCAAGGGTCGCCTTGATCGCGACAAGGTCACGCGCGCAAGCCTCATCATCGGCATCTTCAAGGGGTTGCGGCTCTTGTTCAACGGGCCGCTTACCACCGAGTGGCCGACGCTGGCCAACAAAGGCGCGCCCTACAATGGCAGGCGGCCGGTCGATATGATGATCGCCGGCGGTATTCCCGCGATGGCGGCGGTCCGCCAGCATATCGACGCGCTGCGCGGCGGCTTGTGAGGCGGCCGTGCAGCTTGTCGAAAACACGGTCCCACGAGGATTACCGCTTGTTGAGATCGTCGAACCGGCGACAATCCGGCTGATAAGCACAGCCTATATCGAAGAGCCCGCGATGGCTCCGCTGGCGGACACGGACGCCGCACTCGCCTTTCTGGAGGAGATCGAGCGAAAGACTTCACTCCGGCAAAACGAGAATATGCCGCTGCCTTCCGAGGTGCGGCAGGACGAACTGCTGACATCTGCCTACGGTTATGGTTGGACCTATGTGAACGCGGCATTCTGTTACACGCGTCCTCAAGGCAGCCGCTTCAACGACGGCAATCGCGGTGCATGGTACGCGGCGTTCGGTGATGCGCCGAACGAGACCGCTGTGGCGGAAGTCGGTCACCATCTGACCCGCGAACTGCACAACGTCGGCCGCTATGAGAACGTCACGCGGTACCGTGAACTGATCGCAGGGTTTCTGGGACCTTTCGTGGATCTGCGCGACCAGGACGGAGCGGACTACCTCGATCCCGTTGAGGAAAGTGGCCATGCAGCGGGGCAAAAACTGGCGCGGGAACTGCGAGGCGCCGATTTCGGTGGTGTTGTCTATCCGTCGTCACGCCGGGCCGGTGGAAGCTGCCTGGCGACATTCCGCACGACACTTGTCCAGAACATCCGACAAGGAGCGACTTGGGAGCTTACCTGGGCAGGCTCGCCCGAATTCGCTGTAGCTGAGGTTTGATGAAAGCCAACCAGCGGATCGCCTCGCTCGGTCGTGACCCCCGGCTAGCTTGCTAGGTGAATTAGAAGCCGCACGATCGCATAAAGGAGCACCGGCAAAATCAGACAGCCAACCCAGTAATCGTGCAGGTTTCTCCGTTTCCGGTCATCCACTGTTGTTATCCGAAAATTTGCGGTTTGCTCGATTGGCAAAAAAATGTCGGTCGGAACGCGCGTGCCCGTTAAAGTATTGTTTTGCTGTGCAGATTGGGCTTGCTGCCAGCCACACGAAATGAGAATCTCGCTCTATCTGGCGCGGAATCCCGTTTTCCGAGGCTTTTGACAGATTGAGTCCTAGCTGCGAACCATCTGACCCTGCCGTGAGTGCCGCTAGCTTGCTAGGTGAACCAGAAGTCGCACGATCGCATAAAGGAGCACGGGCAGGACCAGGCAGCCGAGCCAGTAGTTGTGCTGGTTTCTCCGTTGACGGTTGTCCACTGTAGCTATCTGAGAACTCGTGTCTGGCTCGATTGGTAAAAAAATATCCGTCGGTGCGTGATTTATTGGTATAGCATTGATATACATAGTTTATCGTGCGCTTCCATAGCCAGAGGAACTGAGACTCTCGCGCTATCTGACGCGGAATCGCGTTTTCCAAGGCTTTTGACACTGTTCGCTCTCCGTTTGCTGGTCCTCAGCCACGCGCGAGGCGGTGACAGCCTCCCCCGGAGAGATCTCGATAATGCCAAGGGGATGGCCAAGCGTGAGGTCCGTTGCGACCTGCAGGCTCTCGGCCGTTCCCGAAGTGACGATGGTATGCCATCGGCCGGCAGGTACCGTCAGCGCGCTTTCTTCGTCTTTCCGGACGAATCCGACGAACACTTCGCGGTCGTGGGCGTCCAGCAGATGCAGCGCGATATCCTCGTCCGGCGCGGCGATCTTGAGCAACCCTGTTGGCTCCGCGCGTAGTTTCGCGAGCACGCGAAACTCGCCGGTCTTCGGCAGCCCGCTGAAATCGAGGACATCGCCGAAAGGCTGTGCGGCGAGGACATAGACGATCGCGGCAAACCCGAGCGCAGCCGCGGCGAGCATGTTCTTTCTCGAACCGGTTGCGGAGCTGGTAGGACCCAGGCGAAGCATCGAGCCGGCTTGTGCGCGATAACGGCCGGCGACCATGTCCGCCTCGTCATATTCCATGCGAGCGTGGCGATCGCGCCAGATAGGTATACCGACGGCTCCCCCGCGCCTGCGGTATCGTTCCTTCATGTATTCACGATCGTCGATGCCCATCGTCAGCTCGCCATCAGCAGGCCAAGCCCGCCCAGGATGGTCGACGACAGCCCGAAGATGGTCTTGGCGATCGACATCTTGCGCGCGGCGGCGCCGCGGCGGATCTGCTTCTTCACCTTGTCGATGCCCGTCTTCAGCCCTGCCGTTCCGTCCCAGACATCGATCATCCCCCAGGCGAGGAGGCTGGCAGCGACGATCTGCGCGAAGCCGTCGATGCCAAGGCGACCGAACCCGAACGAAATGGTCGCGCCGACCATGACCGGCAGCATGATGACTTTGGCGACGTCGAGGGCGCTCAGAATCGAGCGGTGTCGAACGGACGATGCAGAAGGAACGAGAAGGAGGGGCCGCTCACAGAGCGTGCAGGCCTTGCCGGGATAGCGCGATAGCCAGCCCGGCATGAAACCCCGGCAAAAGGGGCATTGCACTTGCGGCTCGTCGACGATCACGACCCCTCCGTTCATTCTCATGCCTTGCCTTGGCATTTCGCTTTCTTGCACTTCGCCGCGTCGTCGCACTTGGCGTCGTCGCACTTATGGTGTTTTTCCTCCTCGCAGTCGGCGCAGCGGACCGCGTCGTTGAGCGAGATGAGACGCTTCTTGGCCGCCCCGCTCTGATCGATCGCGGCCCGCACCTTCGCTTCCTTTGCGACCATGTCGAGCATCTGCCTGGCGACGTTGCTCGCTGCCGTGTTGGTGCCGTCGGCCACGGCCGACGTAACGGCTGCCTGGTGCTTCGCATGGACATCATTGCCAGCGTCTTGGGCGGCCGCGGGTACGGCCATGAATGCGCCTGCGAATGCGGCGGCGATCATCATCTTCTTCAACATCTGTCGTTTCCCTTTTCTTCTTCCGGTCGCCCGGACTGGTTGGTGCGCCGACGGCGCGTTAGGCCCCTCGCGGGGTGGTTTTTCCGAAGGGCTGTGCCTTGCGGAAAGGTTCGGGCGCGCGTGCGCCCGTCCGGCGTCAGCGCCAGAATCCGTCCCGCCGTTCGCCGTGGCGGTTGTCGTATTTCTCCTTGTCGTCGTAACCGCTCTTGCGGATGCCGACCTCGACCCGGTCGCCACCGGCGTTGCGGATGTGCAGGTCGCGCAGGTCCACCCTGTTTCGGTGAGCCCAGTCTTCGGCCGCGCGTTTGCTGCCGAATGTGCCTACGTCTTCGTAATCGAATGCCATCGTGGTCCTCCTTCAGGTTTGGGTGGCTTGCCAGGGTGATTGCGCCGGGTGCGGCAAGGCTGGTCCGAGCGCGGCTTCGATATGCCTTTCGACACTCGTTTGCGTGGGGCGTTCGCCTGCGGGAAGGCGCACGGTCGTGTATCCGGCGTGACGCGTAAGGGCGTCGCGATCGGTGTCGCTGCGGCGGTCGTGGCTGCGATCGTCGAGCTCGACGAGCAGGATGATCCGACCGGAATGCGGATCCTCGACCACGAAGTCGACGCGTTTGGAGCTGAATTTGTTGAAGGTGGTCCACCATTCCGACTTGGACAGCCCTTTGGCCGGGTTCATGATGGCGCCCATCGAGACCTGCGAATGCACCCGTGCGCCGGGCATCGCCCGTTCGATCATCAGGCAGACCCTGCGCTCGGCGGGCGTCATCAGCGGCTTTGGGCGAACCTTAAGTCGTGAAAGCTGGCGCTTCGGCAGGCCGTTCAGGATCGCGAAGGTCGCGATCACCACGCCCGCGATCACGAGGATCAGGAGAGATTGGCCGTCCATGTTCAGTCCTCGCCCGACCAGCGCGGAATGTTCCAGTAGATCATCACCGTCAGGGCGACCGCGACACCGATCATCACGCCGATTTCGATCAGCTCCCGTGGCGAGACCGTGAAGAGGCCCCACGGCCCGGTTAGGACGTTGGTCATGTCATGCTGCCTTTCCAGAATTCGTTCAGGCGCCGCGGAAAGAGCGCGTAGACGCGGTTCCTTCCGATCGGCGCGGCGAACTTCGTTGCGAGGTTTACGAAAGCGACGGCGATCGACCCGACGATGACTGCGACGAGGATGGCGAGGCCGATGGCGACGCACTCGGCCACCATCTGCTGGTTCGCGATCATCTCGCGCATGTCGGCGCACCCCTGGACCCCGTGCAGGTCCAGATCGCACACCACAAAATTGTCCCCCTCCACCATTTCGGCGACTTCCTGCAGCCCGGCCTGCTTCACGAAGTTGGTAAGGGTCGGCTGCTGCTCGAGGACGGCCATCAGGCTGTCGCTCTTCGGGTCGTTGGCGATCAGGCCATGCTGCGTCTTGTTCATTGCCAGTCTCCTATCGGGCACGTTCGATATTGCGTTCGGGAAGGTCGATCTGCGGTACCGCGCGCAGGCTTTCCTTGCCGACCGGTGGCAGGCGGTCCGCGCTTGCCTCGCCGTTCTTCAGGTGTTCGGGAACTCTCGGATTGAAGTCGGTAGCGGCGCGGTCGCTGCGCGCATTCTCGACCTGTTTCTCGCCGAGCGTTTCGAGGGCGCTGGTCTTGTCGCCGGGATTGCGGCCGATCTGTGCGAGGAGCTGGTCGCGATCGTTGGTGACGATGGTGATGTCGTCGCGCACGCGGGTCATCATCACCAGCGCCAGGCGTTGGTTCGAGAGATGCCGCGCCGACGAGTGCATCTCGCCGATCGCCATGTCGCGCGTATCACCCTGCGCCTGATGCATGTTGATCGCGTAGGCGAGACCCATGCGTTCCAGCATCTTGTCGTTTTGCTTGAGCTCGACCGTTTCGCCGTACCGGTTCTCGACCGTCACGACGCCGTCCTTGATGCCGAGGATCTTCGCCTCCTCGGATTTCATCAGCTTGCGCGCGTCGTCCTTTTCGGTCCAGCGGACCTTGTCGCCTTCGTGGATGATCTCTTTGGTCTTTTCAGAGAGACGCAAGGCGTCGCGTTTGTCGGCAGGGTCGATGCGCGTGGGATCGAAGCGCTTCAGCTTGCCGTTCTCGTCACGCAGGAGCACCCTGCCCTTCTCGTCGAGACCCTCGACATCGTATCGGCCGCGAGAAAGCCCGCCAGGCGCGTTCTGGCGTATGACTTCGAGCAGCTGCCCCTTGGCATAGGTCGATGCGTAGCGAAGTTCCTCACGGGTCGCGTGGGCCGGTCTGAGCGTATCGAGCACCATCCCCTCGCCCTTAATCGAGCCTTCGGCTCTCAGTCCGTCCTGAACCAACCTGTTGAGGGTCGCGCGCGCGTCTCTGCCGGACGAGTAGATGGCGGTGCGTTCCCGGTCCTCGCGCGAGAGATCGAGCCAGGTCTTGGCTGCTACCGCCAAGTGGTCCTTGCCCGCTTCGACCACCTTGTCGCCGAGCGAGGCGAAGCTCTCTCGGAACTTGCCCGCTCGGGCCAGGCCCGCGGCGTCCTTCATGTGTTCGGTCCGTTGGCGAAGGCTGGTGTCGAGCCTCGCCAGTGCGGGGCCGTCGGACTGGATGAGCGAGAAGCTCTTGCCCGCCTCGATCGGTTGCAACTGCGCTCTGTCGCCGATCATCACCAGCTTCTCGACGCCCAACCGATTGGCGATCGTGAGAAGATCGTTCATCGGTTTGTTGGCGACCAGCGAAGCTTCGTCGAGAACGAGGACCTTGCCCGTGAGCGCGGCTTTCGAGGCTTCGAAAGTGGGTCCGCTGCCGTGAAGCGCGGCCCGCAAATGCTGATTGACGAAGGAAGAGACGGTTTTGGCCTCGATACCCTCCTCTACCGGCTCGCCGCTCGAGGAGCGTATTTCGGTTTCGTTCCGGAGGTCGTTCACCATCTTGTTCGCGAAGGCGAGGCCGATTACGTCCCTGCCCTCCTCGCGTGCCACGCTGGCGATCGCGGAGATGAGGGTCGTCTTGCCGGCGCCGGCGACGCCTTGGATCACGACCGTGCGGTCGTCGCTCGACAATGCGAGCGTTCCGGCAGCGATCTGCTCGGCGTTGAGATCGTGCTCGCCCGATACCGCGCGCAGACGTTCCGGGGCTGCACCAGCCTCGATCATTCCCTGGCTCGCATCTCTCCCGGCCGTCACGTTTGCGAGGGTCGCCCGTTCGATCGCTGCATGTTCGGGCGTGGTGAACTTCTCGATCGCACCGTCGAGCCGTGTACTTTTGCCGGGCAGCATCTGCCCCTTATCGATCAGCACCTCCATGCGGGCTTCCACACCCTCGGCGGTCACGCCCTTGACGCCGAGATCGAGCGCCGTCTTGACCAGTTCGCCGCGTGTCCATGAAGTTTCCCGCTCTCCGATCACGCGGACGGCCGAAGCGGTCGCGAGCTCGGTGCGCAGCTGGGTGGGTGTTAGGCCCATGCGCTGCAGGCCGTTCGTGGTCAGCTCGTCGGCAGGTCTCGTATAAAGCTGGGTGGCTTCCTGTACCGCAGCGATGACGCCGCGCACCCGATCCACCGTCCCCAACGGTCCTTCTCGGGTATTCTCCGTGCGCGCGCGAGCCTGTTCCACATGCGCCTTCGCATCGAAACCCAGTCCTTCCGCGCGCTTGGCCCATTCCTGGCGGAGCGCCTGCTTGTCGTCGGGATTGAGCTTGGGATCGCGGGTGTTCTTGGTAACGCCCCGCAGGAACTCTGTTTCGCTCGCGCTTCGGCCGAGCTTATCGGCGGTCGCGAGGATATCCAGCCTTCGCTGGCTGAACGCTTCGATGACCTCGCGCGACACGCCCTGGATTTCGAACTGGCCGTGTTTGCCGGTAAGCTCGGTTCGGTAGCCGATCTTTTCGAGATTGGAGCGCAGCGCCGCGTTGTAGATCGATCCGAGGACGGAGTTGTTCTTCCAGACCTCGCCGTTCCAGAGCGCCTTCCAGTTGCCCGTCTTGTCCTGTGTCATAGCCGCGATGACGGCGTGGGTATGGTTCTGGGGGTCTAGTTTGCGACTCGTGTCGTGCTGGAAGAGCGCGTAAAGCAGCTTGCCGGTCTGGACCGCTTCGCCGTTGGAATTGCGTGAATAGTCTCGCGCTTCGGCGAAATGTTTTTCGAGATAGGCCATCGTGGCCTTCACCGCCGCCTCCTGCGCCGTGAGGACGCGCTTGTCGCCGCCGAGCTGCGCCATCAGGCTCACCGATTTCGGCATGGAGAAGGTGAGATCCACACCTGCCCTGCGCTTCTCCGCGCCGTTGACGACGGTCCCGTCGGGCAGCTTCCCATCGAGGACCCGCTCGAAGTCCTCCTTCGACACCGGACCGCTCAGACCGAGCGCTTCGGCGCCCTTCCCTCCCCATTCGCTCAGCTCGGCGGGGCCGTCACCGACATAGTAGTCGTCCTTGGCGAAGTAGTTCGCCGCGCCACTTGCGGATGAAACGGATGCGACGGACAGCATCAAGCGCGTTCCAACGCATTCTGGGGGCGTATCGCATCCGTGGCGAACATGGGGCGACTGCTGGCACCTGCGAGGAGCCATGCCGGATCCAGACCGAAGTCCTCGCACAGCCGCGCGAGGAGGCTGCTGAGCGGCTCGCTATGGCCGTTCTCGTACCCCGCGAGCGTTTGCCGGGCGATACCGAGCTCGCGCGCCATGTCATCCTGCGATCGACCGAGAGCGACGCGCGCGCAGCGCAGGCTATTTCCGATCGCCGGTCGGAAGCGGTCCGAATACGCGATGACGGAGGGGGAGAGGTTCACCGGCCCATCTCCTGCTCGTCGTCGATCGCCACCTCGTGGCGATCCTCCTTCTCGCGGCCGAATCCCTGTCGGTTCTCGCGCTCGAGAACGCTTTCCTGACCGTCGTCTCGGCCCCGGAGCTGGCGCGTCTGGGCAAGGACGTTCCGATTGGAAGCGTTGCGCTCCTCGACGTCACGCTGCGCGATTTTCTGGCGCTCGCGCTCGTCGCGCTTGCCGGTGTGCTTGAACTTCGACAGATCGTCCTGGTCGCGCTGGTCGCTGGTTCCGTTGACCACATCTTTCGCATCGGTCCTGTGCTGCAACTCCGCAGCCGTCTGCTCCACCGACCGATCGAGCGAACCCTCCACCTCCTCGCGCAGCTTCTCGGCTTCGAGCTCCGCCTGGCTGAGCACGATATCCACCCCATCGCGCCGGTCCTTGGGTACGTTGTCCGGCCCCTCACCCTCGCGACCCCCGACACCCATTTCAGCGGCTTCTTCGTCGGTCGGCACGTATTCGGCGGCGCGCATGTCGGTGACGCGCATGAAGCCCTCGGCGCGTTCGGGGTAATCCTTCCATGTGAGCCTAATGCGCGCGGCGGGAAATCCGTCGGGGAATTTGATGAAGCCGCTGAGGCTCGGCAGGTTGCCGATATCGTCCGGCATGACGAGCTCTTTGACATCGGTTCGCGGCGTGATCGTCGAGGCGTCGCGGCTGTTATTGTAGCCGTAGGAATAGGCTTCATCCATCTGGCGAACTTCGCGGCTGCCGATGAATTCGGAGCAGCGGCGCGACGTCTCCGGGTCGGCGGTTTTCAGGATGAGCTTGGTGCCGGCAAGCGATGCCAGATTGGTGGCTCCATGCTCTCCGTAGGTTTCCTCCAGTTTGTCGAAGGAGTGCATTCCGAGCACGAAGGCGCCGCCGAATGCGCGCGCCGTCTGGAGGCCGTGATCGATTGCTGGGAGGCGGTGCAAAGCATGGACTTCGTCGATCAGGAACCAAGTGCGCAGATTGCGGCTTCGACCCATCTGGAAGAGGGCGTTCACCGCCAGGTCCATCCAGAGCGTCAGCAAGGGCCGGTTGAGGACCAGATCGGGGTGCGTGGAAGTGATGAAAAGGATCGAACCCTCCTGGACGTCCTCGGTCATCCATTTTTTGATTGAGAAGCCTTCTTCGCCCGGCGGGGGTTCGGGGAGGAAACGAAAGGCGTTCGCATTGGCGATGAAGGTCGTGCGGATCGATTCCGCCATCTTCGCTGCCGATGGCGACATCATCGGTCCGGCGACTGTTCCTTCCAGTTGTGCGTGGATCGTCTTGAGATCCGACATCATCAGGAAGTAGGCGAGACCGCCGTTCGAGCGCACGCCCATCTTGAGCATCTTGACGCACATTTCGACCATGAGCGTGCGAGCGGACTTCTGCCAGAAATCGTCCTCGACAGATTGGCCGCTCGGAACGAGCGCGGTGGCGGCGCTCATGAACTCGGCGTAGTTATGGCAGTCGTTGAAAATGGACCACGCTTGGCACCGCTTGTCCATCGGGTTGAGGATCACATCGGTGGCTTCATTGTAGAAGCTTTCGACGAAGGTCCCGGTGAGGTCGAATATCACGCATCGATGGCCACGTTCGCGTGCCTGCGTGACCAGTTTTTTGAGCTCGGTGGTCTTACCAGCCCCGGTCGTTCCGATGAACATCGCGTGGCTCTGCTCGAGCCGCCAGGGATAGGGCAATCCGGCGAGCTTGTAGGGCTGATGGAGACCACGCCTGATACGTTGCTTGAGCGGTTCCTTGAGGACCGCGTTCGGATCCTCTGGCGGTGTCCGTGAAAGGCATTCCTTCTCGTGCTCGCGCCAGTTGTGCGACAGGATGGAATCCTTGAGCATCGGTCGCTCGACGAGCACCGCGCCGCGCTCGTGGCGTTCGGTAAGAATTTCCGATCCGCGCTTGCGCGAAAAGTCGACGAACCAGATGGTCAAAGGAACGCATATGAATGCCGCGCCGAGCATCGAAGAAACTGTGACCTGGATGGCGCGAGACCATGCCGCTTCGACGGCGGGATGATAGGGAACCATCGCCATCGTTCCCTGGACGATTTGGCCCGATGGAAGCGTCAGGTTTATCGCCTTCATCGGGTCCAGCGACATCCATCCCCAGACCGACGATAGGAGCTTCATCAGGACGAGATGGACTTCGTGATTCTTGAAGGTGAAGTAGCCCAGCACGAAGAGCAGAAGAACGGTCGTCCCGATCCACGTGTAGAGCGGGATCCGGATGCCCGCCCAAGTCATCAAAATTTCGTGATGGAACAGCTGTGATCCGCGCGTGAAATTGCCCGCGTTTCGCTTCACCTTTCCGCGCGCCGAAGCGTGCGTCAGAGTGATCGCCTGCTTGTTGGTCCGGATGTCGTTACGCATGGTGCTCTCGCACGTTGCGCATGGCGGCGCGGATCAGCTCGTCGCTGTCTTCGGGGTACTGCCGTTCGACAAGCAGTGAGAGCGCTAGCTGTGTATGCTCTAGGATGGTAAGCGCGCGTGGGCCGTTAAGGGCGATGCCCAGCTTGAGCATCGGCAGGCCGATATTGACGGAGGTGCGAATAGCCTCGGCACGTGTGATGCCTTGCGCTCCGGCGTAGGCATCGAGGGCTTCGAGCGCATCGGAGGAAAACCCTACGCCGATGCCTTTGTATGTACTGGCCATGCAAACTCTTTCCGAGTTGTGCATGGTTTCTCTATCGCAAGCCCCTTATATGCCGTCCGAAACGGAAAGGGAAGCGCTGACGCACCCGAAATATATTGCGGCTCCAAGCGGTTGAAAAAGCGGCACATTTGGAGCTTCCCCGCTTCCCGCCCCAAATCCGAAATATATTTCGGGGCCGGTAAATCGTTCTAACTCATTGCTATCTAACATCTTTCGATCCGAAAAGACCTACGGCGCAGCCGTGTTCGGTGTGCTAAAATAGGGACTTGGCGGTTCTTCTTCTCGGTCGCTTGTCTCGAGGAGTCGTGAGAGGAGCTGGTTATCCAGCTGGGAGTGCCGGCCATCGTGCCGCCAAGAGCCCCGAGCGTGTATAACGCTGCGGTGGCAATGCTTCTTCCTGGGTGGACAAGAGTGGACCTTCAGGTCCACGTCGATCGTCACCCGAAGGGCCGAGACTGGCATAGCCAGGCTCGGTGGAGCTTGGTGACGAAGCTGCCCTAGCGAAGCCAGGGCAGCGAGGAACCTAGCGCAATAGAGCGCGGTCCGTAGCGGCCGAGGCCGCGAAGGATGGCCCAAATAACAGACCTCCTTCCATCACGGCAAAACGCAAAAGCATCGAGCAAAAAAACGGCTCGAAAATTCATGGCGGTTGCTGCATCAAGCGAAGCATGAAATCCGTCGTGAAAGGACATGGAAATGGTATCGAAAGTGGAGCGCGAAAGAGCGGCTCTCGAAGCTGCGGAACAGGACGTTGCGGAGCGCCGGAGGAAGCTTGCGCAGATGGAAAAGGAAGAGGCCGAAAAGGAGCTGGCAAGGCTCGTGCGCAAGGTCGGTCATGCGCGTGCGGTGAGACTGTTGGAACTGGCCGTCAGCGTCAAGCCGAAGAGCGCGATCGAGGCGCTCGAAAAGATGGAGCCTGCGGTCCAGAAGCAGGCGTCCTGAGGGCGGCGCCTTAGCGCCGCCCGTTCGGGTCAGTATTCGTCGTCCATTTTGCCGGTGGCGGTGTAGACGATGTCGTCGATGAGGTGCATCGGAAGCTCGCCGTAATCGCCTTCCTCGATGAGGATGTAGCCGTCTTCGGTGCGGACCACATGGACGTCGAAGAAGGAGTGGTAGGAGCGCCGTTCCGCTTCCAGTGTCTTCTCGTCGAGCGCGATCGTGTCGGTGTCGATCTGGCGGATCGTGGCGGTGTCAGCCTCGAATGTTTCGGTGGTGTAGCACATGGTAGCCTCCTGTCGTTGGCGGCTCGTCCGCCATGCCATGAATCAGCGCTCCGGCGGTGCGCGGGTCACCGGAGCGAAGCGGAGGGGAACCGAAAATTGATCGAGTGGTGCGGAAGCCGCGTAGCGGCTTCACGGTCGGTCCATTTTCGGTTGACCCGCGTATGGCCGGAGTGCTCATGGCGATGGTGGCGGACGGGCCATCGGCGGGAGGCGGAAGTCACTTGCTGCACTGCTCGTTCGAGGCGTTGCCGTGATGCGCCAGTGCTTCGAGTATCGGGCATGAGAAAAGGGTGCCGCGGCTCATGGCCGGACACCCTTTTCCGATGCATCGATCCAGCGGGAGGCTAGTCGCCGGTCGATGAGATTGCGTGGTTCGCGAATGGCTCTTCAGGCGGGCAGCACGCCTTGCAGTATGGCGCTCCGGTGACCGGGTGCGGCTGCATGTTATGGCCCTCGCCCGAGACGCAGTTGCCGGGCAATCCTTCGTCTATTTCGGAACCGACGATCGCGCCTGTGCTGAGATCGATTCGGTCGAAATGGTCGTCGCCTTCGTGCTCGCATTCGATGCAGGTTTCATGGTCGTAGACCCCGCCGAGCTCCCAGCGCTGGTTGCTCTCGTCCCAAGCGGCCCAGGCATCCTTGCAGATCGCTTCGGAACCGCAGTTGGGGCGTCGCATCTTCAGGCGTGTCCGAGGCGTGGCGATCGCGTTCACGTTGTCGATCGCTGGGCCCACTCCAGTATGGGGGTCTGTTCGCCGCAGTCGGTGAAGGCGAGGTACGCCAGACTGTCGTAAATCGGGGTGATCTTGGCGCCGCAGAACGCGTCGTAGGTGCGATGATCCTGAAGGAGCAATCGCAAGCTTTCGAGGGTCAGCTCGCCTTCATCCGCGTCGTCGCGTCCCAGGGCGAAG
The DNA here is from genome assembly GCF_036365825.1 of Qipengyuania sp. HL-TH1. Lineage (NCBI taxonomy): Bacteria > Pseudomonadati > Pseudomonadota > Alphaproteobacteria > Sphingomonadales > Erythrobacteraceae > Qipengyuania > Qipengyuania profunda. The sequence goes on along the minus strand of NZ_CP142674.1, from coordinate 40,931 downwards.
AGTACCTTCGCGGCAAGGTCCGGGCCCATCATGAGATCGCGCGCAAGGGCGATATGTTCGGAGACCTCGATCGTTATCGGAGCGAGGCGCCCGAGGTGCCGGACGCGCAGCGTCCGCCCGAGGAACTGCGCCTCTTCGACGATCGAGATGATTTCGGTCCGATGGTCGAAGCAGGCGGTGAATGCGGCCATCGAGAGGGCATTGGCGTTGATCTCGAAATTGAGGGGCGCTGCCCCGAATTCCCCGGGATCGACGTCGAGCGCGGCGTTGCCAGAGTGAAGCCGCCGCGTCAGCGCGGCGAGCTCCAGCGCGGAGATTTCAGCGGGCCGTGAATGAAGCTGGGTCTGTGTGTCCTTGATGCGGAAGGTGACGATCATCTCTGCCTCCTGTGATGAACTCGTCTCTCCCCTTCCCCCTCCCCTTTGATGCGAGGCCTGTTCGGTGAAGGCAGGCGGTGTCCATCGGCGCATCCCGTCGAGGATTGATGCGGCGCAAAGCCTGCCCCGGCATGGGGCCGGATTCCGAGCAGGAAAGCATCGGCGATGCGCGGACGAACGGATGTTCGTCAGCGAGCCGGAGGGACTGCTGCAAGTGCGCGCGGCACACCGAGCGTTGCTAGGGCGGACGCATGTCCGCCAGCACGCGAGTGAGTGCCAGCGCCTGGCGGAACGTCGACCATATGGAAGCGGGCGTCGTCGCCCGCTCCCAGCTACCCGTCAGCGCAGGACAGGCATGGCCGCGATGCCTACGGACGCGAAGGCGTCCGGGCGAGCCAGCCATGCCGGCGGGGCCAAGGCGGACCGAGCGTGGCGCACGCGACCGAAAGGTCGCCAGCGAGCAAGGGACCGCCGCGGCCGTGGCACTGCGGTTCGTCTTGGTGCTACGCGATCGCGAGCTGTGATGTGTGGGCTGCGGCTACCGTCAATCGAGCCTGCGGTTCATGAAGGCCATCAAGCCGTAGGCTGCGGTGATGCCGGCGGTGACTGCGAGGATCGTCAGCCATGCGAACGGGATGCGATTGAGGAAAGGACACGGCGGGACGTAGCGTAGCACTATCCCGGCAAGGAACCCGACGAAGAGGTATTTGAGAAGTGGGCGCTCGAACTTGGGCAAGGCGAAGTAAAAAAGGGGGCCGAAGCCCCCCGCGGTCAGACCGCTGCTATATAGCCGCCCGTGGCCGAGCCTATCGCGATGATGACTCCGATGAGCCCGAGGACCCAGCGATTGGTGGCGACATCGGTCCGAAGCGACTTTACTTCGGCAATCAGCTCTGCATTGGCTTCGGTGATTTTCATCGCAATGTACTCCTCCAGTTCGGAGACGACCTTCTCTGCGTTCTCGCCCGAGACTTTAGCCTCTTTCAGCGCTTTGAACAATGTGATTTGGACGCCCATCTTAACCTCCATGTGTTGATGGTGGTTCCCGCCGGTCACGGGCGTCCAGCGGGTCAAGGATCGCCGCAGGCGACCGCGCAAGCGGGCCGTGGGGGAGCCGATTTTGCGTAGCAAAATTGGGGGAACCGCGGATCCTTGAGGCGCGCCAGTGCGCCCGTGACAGACTGGGACATCGACGAGACGAGCCCTCCCCGGTCCTGTGACGCGCCAAGACGGGCGACGGGGGCTCGATGCCCCCCGAGCCCGTTCTGCCGAGACGAAAAAGGAAGGGAGGCTCCGGCGACTGCCGGAGCCTCCCGAGAGGCTCACCCGAAGGTGGAAGCGCCGACCCGCTGCGTTTGCGGCCGCTGATCGGCAATGCGGCGGATGTGAACCGGCACCCCAGCCTGACGGAGCCGCTGTGCGAGGTTCGCTTGGATGCCGGAGCCTTCGCCGACGATCGCTTCCACCGGGCCGAGCTTGACCATGTTCTCGTTGCGCAGGAACGGAGCGCGGTTGCCGTGACGCCCGTCGGGCATGAAGAGGATCGTCTGCACGCCGTTCTTCTGGGCCCATGCGTTCGCCATTGCATCGACGCCCTTGCGCATTCCGGTCGTTCCGAGAACCATGTTCGGGATGCGGGACTTGATGTCGTCGAGGATGTCCCAGATCATCTCGAAGTCGTACCATTCCTTCATGCCGCCCGAGGTGACGACGAGCGGACCTTCGGGCTGGAACTGTGCCCTGCGGTCCTTCGCGCGTGCTGCCAGGAAGTCGCGAGCCTGGATCTGCGAGGCGGTTACGCCGTTCTTGCTCACCTGCGAGCCGCGAGTTGCCGTGAACGGACGTCCGGTCTCGACCCGGTAGACGTCGGCTGCATGGTCGCGCATCGCCTCCAGGGCTTCGCGGCATCCCTGCAGCGTCTGGACGAGCATCTGCGTTTCTTCGAGCTCGACGGCGTAGATCTCGGAAGGATCGAAGTGACGGGCAAGTTCGCCGAGCTTCTTCGCCGCATCGTCCTCGCGTCCCTCGGCCAGGCGGGCGGTCATGTGAAAGGAGTTGACCATCCCCCAGGCGAGCTGCTGGGCGAATTCCTCCATCCGGGTGTCCTTCAGGACGTCGAAGATCGTTCCGATAGCCATCTCGACGGCGCGCCGCGCCATGTCGGGATCCGGCATTTCGGCCGCCATCGGTTCGTCGACGACGCTGAGCTTCGCCATGTCGCTCTGTTCGAGGAAAGCGCCGTCGTAGGCGGCGGTGACTTCGGAACGGGTGTCTGCCAGTTCCATGCGGGCGTTCGCGAGATCGGCGAAAGAGTTGAACTTCTGCATTGGTAGCCTCCATTGGTTTTGATCGCGTCATCGCGTGATGACGGGGTCCAATGGTGCGCAGCGGACAAGCGAGGTCAGGGACGTTAACCGGGAAGCCGGCACGTCAGGGCCGGACCCCGGTTAACGCCTACGGGCCGTGGGGGAGCCGATTTTTTCCCGTCTGCTGAAAGCAGACAAATGCCGGGAAAAAATTGGGGGAACCGCGGATCCTTGACCGGATCCTTGCCGCAAGTATCCTTCGGACCCCATCACACGAGGATGCAATCAAACACACCCTCCCCCTCCCCTTTCCTTCGAGAATATCGGGCTCCCGCAGGAGCCGCGGCAAGACAGGCCGGCGCGTCTCGCGCGCGCGGCAACGCCAGGGGTCGTTGCCCTCGCGCGGCCGCCCGGACGCGAGCGGTGGGACCGAGAGCCCGCGGGGCCAATCAAAAAGGCGGAGGCCCGACCGAAGGCCAGAGCGGCGTTGATGGGATGTCCTGAATCTGCTGGGTAGGCGGCGGGCATTATCTCGTCGGCCGAAGGTCGAGCCGATGCAGACAGCCCCGCTCTTCAGGCCGCAGCGCGATAGCGCGGTACGCGGTTATCCCGCCAGGCGATCGTCACCCGAATGGGCCGAGACCCGTTAGGGGCTCGGTGGAGCTTGGCGACGCAGCGAGCCCTAGCGAAGCCAGGGCCGCAAGGAGCCTTAGCGCAATAGAGCCCGGTCCCGGCCGAAGGACGGGAGGCGGTACCCATTTGTTCACGGCTTTGCTGTAAGTCGTCTCAATGACTCAGAAACACGCTACGCAAACCATCAAGGAAGGTCTCGCCGACGCGCTCGACGAATTGGAGGACCCTGACAGAAACGGGAAAAAACCGACTTTGAACGGCCAATGGCTTGGAGCATTGGGCGAGCACTTGGTCGCGAAAGCATATCGCGCCACTCATGCAGGCCATCGCGTCGAACAGTACGATCTCGAATTCGGTGCGGAAAACATCGAGGTCAAATCGACCCAGGCCGATAGGATTACAAACCGTTCGTTGGCGAAGAAGCGCTGCAGCCATGTCGCCTATGTCCGGTTCGAAGCGGTGGGTACCGATCTTTGGGTCAGAGAGATGTACATTCGTCCGCGTGGCAAGCCGGGCGATCGGCCGAACGATCCGGAAAACCCTCGTGTCAGCGAAAAGGATCGCAGGGATCTACTTCCGTCGCCAGACGGTTTTATGATTGATTTGAGGAAGCTCTCCGAGGATCCTTGGGGCTAACTGAAAAAGGGGAGCAGCGCATCGCGCTGCCCCCGCACGATCACACCGGATCGTCGAAATAGACCGTCTCGACGACGCGGCTCTCTTGCCACTCGGTCAGGTCGAATTCGTCGACGACCTGGAAGCGATCTCCGATCGCGACGATGTGCTGATCGCTTTCGCATCCATTCGCCTCGCCGCTGATTGCGGAATCGATGGTGGTGCAGCTGAACATGATAAGCCTCCTTGGGTGTCATGATTGACCCCGAAGGCCCGACATGCGGCAGCACGCGCGTCAGGGACGCCGCCATAGCGGCGCCGCGATAGCGGGCCGCAGGATCCTCGACGCATAGCGTGACCCGCATGGCATAATGGGACTTCTGGTGGAAAGGCCCCTTACTCTCGCCATGCGATCGTCACCCGAATGGGCCGAGACCCGTCAGGGGCTCGGTGGAGCTTGGCGACGCAGCGCGCCCTCGCGAAGCCAGGGCCGCAAGGAGTTTAGCGCAATAGAGCGCGATCCCGTCCGCAGGGCGGGAGGCGGCATGTGCCGCTGGCTTTTCACGCCGCCTTGGCGACGGCTTGCATAATGGGGACCATCTTCTGGTAGATCTGCTCTTCGTTATCTTCGGTCTCGTTGATGACTAAGAGTGTGAGGTCGTCAATGCCTTCCTGTGAGAGCTCTAATCCATGGGACTGAGCCAGGTCTCGCACACGCGCTTCGGCGCGTGCAGTTCGATCTCGTTGCGTAGGAGTAATGTCTTTGAGTGGCTTAGGGCCGGGTCCGCAAAGCACCCATTCGGGGGATATGTTACAGACGAGCCGCAAGCACGCAAACATCTTCGCAGGGGGGAATTTCTTCCACTTTCCCAGGCTATAACCGAAGATTTGTTGAATCCCGATGCTTCGGCGAATTCTTCTTGTGTCAAACCCGCTGCTTTGCGTGCGTCACGAAGGCGACGCCCAACCGCTTCGAGTGAAAAGCCGGGCACTGTGGTTGTAGTACGCCTCATGCACTGTGTTCCTCGATGCTCAAGTTACCCGATCAGGGCTCCCAGACATAGGGCACGTAGTCGTCCGGTTTGACAACATAATAGCGTGCAGAGGTCGGTCCTCCGTGCAGTGTGTTCATTTGCTGGGCTTTTTCCTCGGCCGCAGCTTGGCTGAGATCGGTTGAGACCACGCGGTCGCTTACATTGTCCCGGCCGAAGTTGTCGATCGCGATCACTTGCATGGCAAAAACTCCCGTCAAGCCGCTTTTGGAAGCATAGCGGCGATCTCGGCGCGTTGTGCTTCCAATGTCGAGAGGTGATGGACGTAGATCGGGCCGAAAGCGATTGTTTCGGCCAGGTCCTCGTCGGTTTCGAGGATATCGAATGCGGTGTTGCGATCCAGTGCCTCGAGATCGATGGTCTCGAGCATGATTTCGCGGCGGGCGGCAAAGCGATTGAGCTCGCTGAGCTTACGTTCCGCGCGCGCGGCGTCGCGCTCGGCGAAAAGGCCGAAGTCCTTCATGGCAATTCTCCTGGGTGAGATGGTGAAAGGACGGCGCTTGCGCGCCGCCCATCGGTGTCGGTCAGATGAACTCGACGTTTTCGGCGATGATCTCGCAGCCGTACCGGTCGTTGCCGTCGGCATCCTGCCAGCGCGAGTAGTGGAGCCGGCCGGTGATCGCGAGCTGGTCGCCCTTCGCCTTGTGGTCCCGAAGCGGGAGACCCATGCCGTTGAAGACGGTGATCTTGTGGAATTCGGCGTCGGTCTTCGTGTAGCCGGTCTCCGGATCCTTCTGGACGCGGCCGTCGCGGATGACGGGGCGCTCGGTGACCAGAAGCAGCTCGGTGACCTTGGTCTTGCTGCCGTCGCGGGCGATCGGATCCTTGGCCAGTCGGCCGACGAGGTTGACGGTGTTCATTTCAAAAGCCTCCTTCTGAGCCGACGGCTTGTCCGCCGGTGCCCTTATCGAGCCCCGGAAGGAGGGGTGGGACACCGCGCATTCGTGCGCGGGAAACCTCGAAAATCGAGGTGGTGCGGGCAGCTCGCGAAGCGAGCAACACGGCTCGTATTTTCGCAGGTTGGCCCTAAGCCCGACCGGAGGGGCAGGGGCACTGGACGGCGGACACGCACTCGGCTTGGAGGTGCTGGGAAGACTTGAACACCGTTCTCGTTTGTGGCGGAGGCCCGAAAATCGGCGGGAGTCAGACCATGTCAGCTGCTTGGCGCCGGCCCCGTCTCAGGGCTTGTGAAGTGCCGGGATCGACGCAGCCACGATGCGCCGCTGTCCGCGATCGTCGTCAAGGCTATACCGTCGGGACAGGAGGGTGCCTGAGGAACCGGATGAACCACGGCGGTGGTGTGTTGAAGACCGCTTTCTCAGGGTGCGCGGAAGACGATCGTGGGGGTCCTCCCGACCATTGCGGTGCCGATCGCCGCGGTGAGCTTCTTCGATGCCGGGTTGGCTCGCATGAGGGAACCATCGGGCTGCGGGACGATGTCGGGGCCGGACCATTGGAAGACGTTGACTTCCTCGATCACGACGTCACAGTCGTCGGGAAGCCCCAGCGCTGCACGCTCACGCGGATGAACGGGAACGCGCGCTCCGGTCGAGGACCTGGAGATCGCCATGACCGAGACGATGTAGAGCCCGTCTATCGGTTTCACGCCGTAAATGTAGCAGGGCCGCGTCTTGGTGGCGTTTTCCTGGCCCTTGGCGTCCTCGCGGGCCCAGAGGTACCCGTAATCGATGATGGCGCCAGGCTCAGGCGGTCGCGGTTTCGCGTTCTGCCCGCTTGCGGTTTTGCTTGGGATGATGGGCGCCCGCGCCGGCGTCTTCCTCGTAGCTGTCCGGGGCGTCAGGGTGGAACGCCGGCGGCGCGGTGGTGATTTCTCCGATGACATCCTTCAGCTGCTCCGATTTCAGGGCACGCGCGAACAGCTTTCGAAGCGAGTTGTACTCGTCGACCGGCACCATGACGACGCGGACTTCTCCGTGGCGTTCGAGACCGATGGGTCTGCGGATTGCCTCGTCGTAATAGTAGCCGACCTTCTTCGAGAAAGCGGTCGTGGTGACGGTTTCTCCGTAGGCTTGTTTCATGTTCGTCTCCGCTTTCATCATCGCCAAGTTACCAATGGGCCAGGCCCGTCGTCGTCGTCATTACCGTCATGCGGATAACGATCCATATAATCCGGATAGTCCGGATTTTCAAGAGAGATCAGAGAGATCGATGCACGCGGCAAAGCCGATGGCGTTCGGGTCTGGCAACAGCACCGCGGTGATATCGTGAACGCTCCACACGGTGAGATCCTCCCCGACGGCGAGGGATAGACAGCGATGCGTCTCGATGAGAAGCGCATTCCAGAGCTGTGCGTCCGCGATCGAGCTTCCGTTGATTGCGGAGATGCAATCGAGTTCTCCTTCGCGAACGCGCCCGATAATGATGAAATTCGGCAGGCGCTGTGTCCTGGGTTGCTGGGGCACGGTCTGGTTCCTTCGATTGCCTGCCGTATACCCACCCTCTTTCCTTTGTCGGTGGCGCAGGAGCTGGCGGCAGTAAAAAGGCCCGCCCGCGGGGGATCGCGCGGACGGACCTCGTGAGGGGCCGATGCGGGAGGGGTCGCACCGGCCCGGGGGACGCTGTCGTCAGGCGTCGGCGGTCTCCTTCGCCTTGGCCTTGGTCTTCGGCGAGGGAGCGGTGCTCTCGCCCAGGCCGTCGCCGCCGGTGGTCGAACCGGCCTGCTCGGGCTCGCCGCCGGTTGCGTTCAGCGGCGGCAGGGTGTCTTCGCCTTCGCTGGCCATGCCAGGGAGCGTGCGCTTGCGCTGCGGACGGCGCCAGGCGACGTTGTAGGAGCCGTCGTCCTGGCGGAACATGGCGACGTCGATCGGCTTGTCGAGGCTGGGATCGTCGATCCGACCCGAGAGGAACACCTCGCCGGTGTCGTTCGACGAGTATTCCCACAGCGCGCCGACCTTCACCCAGCTGCGGCGGTCGGCCGAGAGCGCCATCACGTCGAAGGCGGGGGCGCGCTCGTTGGTCGAGACGAACTCGCGCAGGGCGATGGTGGCGGCGAATGCCATGGTGACGATGCGGCCGATGTGAACGCCGTCGGCATTGGCCTTGAGGGTACCGATGTTCATGGGAAGTCTCCTGATGCTCTGTCCGAACCCCTTGTCCGGACCACTTCCCTTCATCCCTCCCTCCCCCCGGGCGCAGCCCGGCAGCGCGCAAACGCGCGCAATCCGCACGAAGCCCCGGCAGGGGCCGTGCGTCAGGTGTTCAGGATTGATCCTTGTCGAACCGGGGTACGGCTATCTTGCGCCCTCGAGCGCATGACCCAGCGTGATCGTCTGACCCGAGGTCGAGACCTGGTAAAGCTCTCCCCTGCGTGCTTGAATGGTCGCCATATGGGATCGGATCTGGCTTTCCAGATCGGCAGGGCAGTCGGGTTCGATATCGGCACGAAGGTCGGAAAAGAACAGGATGGCGAGGCGTTTCCAGTCCCCATGTTCTTCGCGCGTGCGGTCGGCATAGCCTATGCCCGTCGCCAGCGTGGCCACGAAGATGCGATCGTCGAGTTTCATGGGACTCTCCGTTGGGTTTGCAGGAATGTGGGTCGGTTTAGTCGTTCGAACCGAAATTGGTCGCTTCGGGGTTAGACGTCCTGAAGCTCCTCGATGATCTGCTGCGCGTGAACGGCGGGAGCGATCCATGCCTTGTATTTCGGCTTCCACGCGGCGCGGCCGTTCACGGTGTCGGCGACGAGATCGGCCTGGCGCGAGCGCGGAGGCGTCCAGATCGAAACGTCACCGTTGTCAAAGTGTGTGAGCCACACCTTGCCGTGACTGGTGTCGATGGTTTCCTTGGTCGGCATCGCCATTTGCTGCGCCCCGGTCATCACCGCGTCAAGCTTCCGGCGCGCGCCGCGCTTTGCGCAGATGACGAGCCGCAATAGCGGCGTCCTGCCGGGCGAGCTTTGCCTGCAGGGCGCCGATCTCGTTGCGATGCGCCGTTCGAGCTCCGCCCAGATGATGCTGGTAGCGTCGCTCGTGACGGGGCGTCCAGCTGGTCGAATGCCGGCCGAAGGTATACGGCAGGAGGTCGCAGGCTGTCACTTTGCGTTCGGCCTCGGCTGCGAGGCGGTCGCCGATTTCGCCGAGGAGGTGGCGCGTTTCGTCGCGCCGGGCTTGCATCCGGACAAGTTCGGGATCGCTCACTGCGGCCACCGCGGCATTGTCGTCCATTCCGGTTCGTCGGCTGCGATCACCGGGGCGGCCTTTTCAGCCTCGCTTGGCGTGAACACGGTGGCGTCGGCCAATCTTCCGAAGCCGGTTTCCTTGTTCCAGAACGAAAGCCCGTGCTTCGGGTCGCGCGTCGCCAGGACGAGCGAGCGCGCATCCTCGTCTTCGAGCTGCTTGAGGGCGGAGTGCAGGCCTTCCTGGGTTCCCCGGAAGACGACGGCGTCGTCGGTGATGAGGACGAAACCGCCGCCGAATTCGTCGGGGCGAAGCTTGCTGCATCCGTAGGCATAGCAGAACCCCGTCGGTAGGGCGCTCGGGCACGTGGCCTGGACGATGTTGGCCAGAGTCTCTGGGTCGATCTGGTCGCCGCTGACGACAATGCGTTGCCGCCCGTCGTCGGTCATTCCTGCGCAGGAGATCTCGAAACCCGGTATCGGGTAGGCGGGATCGCTGAACAGCGAGCGGTATGCTTCGAACGGGTCCGCGTCGGAGCCGGGGAAGGCGTTCTTGAAGCGCGCGGAGCGGTTCTCGAATTGTTCGCGCCATTCAATGTCGGGCACGAGCGATAGATCGAGGTCGGTGACTTCGCGCAGGAATACGACGTCGCGCGGGTCGGCTTCGAGCACGAAGGACGTCTTGGTGTAGTGGTCGGCCATTTCGGGTTTCCTCAGGCGAGTGCCGTTGCGGCGATGTCGGGGAAAGCGGCGCGCAGGTTGCCGTTCAACGTCTGGAACTCGGCCGGGAAGAAGTCGCCGGCAGGCAGGGGGCGCGTTGTGTTGATGGCGCCGCGGATGGCGTCGGTGCAGAACTTGGCGATCGCGGTCGCGTTCTCGAGCTGAGGCGCAGAGGGCGGTGCGAAGCCAGCGTGGAACCATCGCTCGATTCCCGTCTCCAGCTGTTCTATGTATGCTGCGTGCGAGCCGTCATCCCTAACGGGATCGACGAGTGCTTCCAGCGTGCGGTAAGTGCCGAAATCATGGCGGTTCGCGCAGGAACGCAGCTCGATGCCTTCGGGAGGTTCGCCGAGCAGTGCGATTAGGGCGGCGCGATAGAGCGCGACCTCAGCTCGATTGACATTTGCGAAGTTCGGAGTGTGTCCGATCTGTGCGCAGTCCTCGCCCCACGGCGCACCGCCCAGATCGATCGTGTATGTCTGCTGGTTCATCATCGGCCTCCTCTTGATCGTCGTTCGTCCACCCTCTTTCCTTTGTCGGTGGCGCAGGAGCTGGCGGCAGTAAAAAGGCCCGCCCGCGGGGGATCGCGCGGACGGACCTCGTGAGGGGCCGATGCGGGAGGGGTCGCACCGGCCCGGGGGACGCTGTCGTCAGGCGTCGGCGGTCTCCTTCGCCTTGGCCTTGGTCTTCGGCGAGGGAGCGGTGCTCTCGCCCAGGCCGTCGCCGCCGGTGGTCGAACCGGCCTGCTCGGGCTCGCCGCCGGTTGCGTTCAGCGGCGGCAGGGTGTCTTCGCCTTCGCTGGCCATGCCGGGGAGCGTGCGCTTGCGCTGCGGACGGCGCCAGGCGACGTTGTAGGAGCCGTCGTCCTGGCGGAACATGGCGACGTCGATCGGCTTGTCGAGGCTGGGATCGTCGATCCGGCCCGAGAGGAACACCTCGCCGGTGTCGTTCGACGAGTATTCCCACAGCGCGCCGACCTTCACCCAGCTGCGGCGGTCGGCCGAGAGCGCCATCACGTCGAAGGCGGGGGCGCGCTCGTTGGTCGAGACGAACTCGCGCAGGGCGATGGTGGCGGCGAATGCCATGGTGACGATGCGGCCGATGTGAACGCCGTCGGCATTGGCCTTGAGGGTACCGATGTTCATGGGAAGTCTCCTGATGCTCTGTCCGAACCCCTTGTCCGGACCACTTCCCTTCATCCCTCCCTCCCCCCGGGCGCAGCCCGGCAGCGCGCAAACGCGCGCAATCCGCACGAAGCCCCGGCAGGGGCCGTGCGTCGTCGGCTTGTGTGGATTTTCAGGCCTGGTCGCGCTTGTCGCGAGCTTCGAGCCGCGCGAGGAAGGCCTTCGCTTCTGTCTGGTTGGGCCCGTCGATCGTCGCGAGCGTCTTCATCCGGTCGATTTCGAGACTGGCGGCGATCTCTGCGGGAATGTCGCAGTAGGGCTCGAGCAATCTTATGGCGTCGACGGGCCGCGGGAGTTCGGCCTCGGCGGTGCCTTCCCAGAGAATCGGGACTTCTTCGTCTTCATCGTCCGGATCGGCGGCGAAGACTTGGGCGAAGAACGTGCGAAGGGGGCGGTCCCACCCGATCCATGCGGATGTCGCGGCAACGCCGTCGCGCAGCTGCAGCTGGTGGCGGCTCATGCCGGCGATCTCGCGCGGCGATGGTCGCAGTGGCGCTTTGCCCCTTCCGTGCTGTCGATTGCGCGGCGTACCTTCTCCAGCGCGCGCGGGCAGTTCGCCTTGCGCCATTCCCCTCGGGCCGCGCGCAAATGTCGCAGCGCGGTATCGACGGCCGTTTTGGTCGCCGCGTCTGCTGTCCTGATGGTCATGGCTTAATAATCCTCCGGTTTCATGAGCGTGATCGCACGCCGCGTCTCGGCTGCATTCGCCGGATCTTCGGAACCGTACTCGAATGCAGGGTCGTAGTAGTCGATTTTCATCATCACGCGGATTCCGTCGACCTCGAACCAGGCCATGTCTCTCTCGGGGGAATCGTCCGAAAAGGTGCAGCTACGCATCGCTTTCATGACACGCGCTTGCGCCAGGATGTCGTTGCGGCGGCTCCCGTCGCTGAGGCTGTCGAGCAGATTGAGCGTGAAGATGGTGCGGGCTGTCCGATCGAGGCCGAGCCTCGCGCGATCGTTGAGCTCGGCTATGCGTTCCGTGTTCGAAGCCGCCGGTGCGAGCGTATCAGGCATGATGGGTCTCCTTGCTGTGAAAGCGGTCGAGCCAGCTCGACATTGGTTCGCGTGTTTCCAGGGGCTGCTGCGCGGCCCTTTCCTGAAAGGCGACGAGGTCCGGAGGCGCGGTCTCGATGATCCTGTCGATCTCGGCGGAGTCGAGAAGGCCTTCGTCGCGGATGAAATCCGTCATCCGTCCCGGTCTTGTCCGGGTCGATTTTCGCCAAAGGCCTTCGACGGTCTTCAGGCGGGGGGCCGCCCGCGCTTCGATGAGTACGATCGTTCGCAGCCATTCGGTCGATAGGCTGCGAACCTCGTCGGGTTTCATGGCCGTGCAGAACACGCACGACGATTTCGGTGGCACGGGGAGACCGGCCTCGATGATCCGGTTGGCGCAGGCGGTGCGATCCCAACCCCATTCCCGAAGCGGATATCGGTTGTCGAACAGCGGATCGTCGATCGTCTTTGCGTGCGCGTATCGCTGCCCGTCTCGCGGCGAGGCGTCATAGCCGATGTAGCGGATGACTTTTTTGCCCTGCACCCATGCCTCGATCGCGGGTTGCCAGGCCTTGATGAAGGCCTCCTGCGGCGCCGCCTTGTATTTGAGCGAGCAGCTATGCCGGCCGAAGGCGATCGAGGGCAGGCATCCATTGGTCAGAAGCGATTCCGTGAGGTCGCGGTAGGGCGGCCAGTTCTTGAAACGCTTGGCCTCGTAGCGCACGACCTCGTAGGCGATGGAGCGCTCCGCCATCCATCGGCGCATGATTTCCTGAAATGCGTAGGTCTCTGTCTTCTCGGCTCCGGTGTCGGCGGTCAAAACGAGATCGGGCGCCTCGCCGCGACTTTCCAGCTCGACCAGCAAGGCCGTGCTGTCGACGCCGACCCCGTAGCACAGCACGCGCGGCGAGCTCATGTCGCCTGCTCTTGATCGCAGACCGTCACATCGATCGGGCTGTCGTGCGTGAAGGCGATCGTCACCTTCTTGCCTTTGGGCAGGGTCCACATGATGCGTGCGATCGCGTCGCGGAATTGGGACGCGATGGCGGCGTCCTCGCCGATGAGGATGCGGTAGGCGAGTTCGCGAGCGTCGCGGAGAAACCGGTCGTGCTGCGTGTCCCAGCTATCGGCGTCTGAATCGTTCCAGGCGGAAAAGCAGGCATTGTCGAGGAGAGCGACCAGCCCTTCGGGCTGGAGGGCGTCCGAGGCGACGTAGGCGATCGTCACGTCCTCGATTCCGTCGGAGCAGCATCCGTCAGGGAAGGTGAGAACGATATCGGCCTCGACGCGCTCCCGGGCGGCACCATCACATCCCTGGTCATCGATTGCGTATTCGAGATGAATTTCCTGCGCGATGGTAACGGCAGCGAGGGGCGGATCGGCGGCGATGGCGTCCACGGTGTGGATCGCGGCATCGGTGCGAACGACGAAGTTCGGATCGCGCATTTCGCGTAGCGCGTCGTACCAGCTGTAGCCTTCGAAGCGGGAATTGCGGTCGACGAGCTTGGAACGGATGGGCGTGCCGCGAAGCGCGCGTGCGATTATCTGGCCGAAATGCGCTTCGTGCGCGTCCATGAGAAATTCATCGCCGGTGATGGTCCGGCGCTCGCCGGCCTCGGTCCCGGTGTCATTGTCGGCGATGTCGGGCTCCCATGCGGTGAGAGCGGCTTCGGCCTCGGCAAGCGGGATTCCTAGTGAAGCCGCCCTGCTGTAGCTCTCGAAGCTGAGGCTGTGCGATTTCTGTGCGGCGATCGCGCGATAGCAGGCGACCTCGCAGGCAGCCTTGAGGGTCGTCAAACCGGCGTTTTCGACGAATTCCTTGCGCGCCGGCAGGACGAGCTGCAGTTCGGGCGTATGCCCGATATCGATGCGGGCATGGATCTCCTGTCTGCCGACCTGCGCCACCTCGAAAAGGCGAGTGAAGACGGTGACGCCGTGGAAGTTCACGGTTGGGGTCCGGTGATAAGGCCGGCCATGAAAGATGCCGATCCGGCTGCCGTTCCAGTCCTCGACATGGATGGCGCCGCTCAGGAAGTCCTTTCGAGGCATGTCCCTGCCGGCGAACCGGACGGGGATCGGAAAATACTGCGAGGCTTCCCTGACGGCGTTCTCGACCGATCCTTCGCAAGCGCCCGGCAGGAGGAACGAGATCGAAGTTCCCTTCCGCCGTTCGGAGCGATCCACGGCGATCTCCACGTCTCCGGTCCATGCATCGGCGGGGATTGCGATCCGCCAGGCAGAACCTGTCGAATCCGATCGGGACTCGATCACGGTCGCCTTGCCGGCAAGGCTGAAGACGCCCATCCCCGCGGGATCCTCGGCGCTGGCGACCTGGGCGTCCCAACGCGATGCGCCGAGCGCGAGAACGCGAGCCGGATCGTCAATCCCGCAACCGTCGTCGTCGATGGTAATTCGCAAGCCGTTTTCTCGAGGCGTCGCGTCGACGTTGACGGCGCTCGCGCCGGCCCTGCGGGCGTTCTGCAGCAGCTCGTTCAGGATGTCGCTCAGCGAGCCGTTGAAGAGTCGTGTGACCTTCCCGATCGTGTCGGGGCTCACGCTTGCGCGAATGGGTTCGTACTTCACCGGGTTCCTCCTTGTCTGATTGATTCCCGGCATTCCCCCCCCTCCCCCTTCATCGAGCGCCAGAATGGTCTCGATCGATGGCGCGGGCGTCGTCCTGGGGCGGCGGCCGAAATGGAGTCCGTGCTTCGTCGCGAATTTCGAGACGGACATGGGCTTTCGGCCCAAGGCCCCTGCGAGATCGGCGATGGCGATTTCGTTCTCGTAGGCGACCTGGAGTGCGCGCAGTTCGTCATCGGACCAGGGCCGGATGTAGCCGTGGACGAGACCCAGCACGTTTGCGCGGGTCGAGATCGCCAGTTTGGAACGCCCCAGAAATCTGGCCAGCGCCGCGTTCGACATGGTCCCGTAATGCGCCTTCAGGCTGGCTATATCGGCGTCAGTCCAGTCGGGGCCGCCCCGGAACCCGTTTTTCGCGCTGTGGCTTCCCGTGAGACCTAGATGCTCCGCGCGCCACTTGATCGAATGCCGCGTTCGTCCGAGCCGTGTTCTTAGCGGTGTGAGGCTTGCTCCTGTCGCGTAGGCCTTGCGGAGTAGCGCATCTTCCTCTGGCAACCATGCCCGGCCCCAGCCCCTGGTATAGCCGGCGGCGCGGATCTTCGGGCCGAAGCCGGCCTTGCTCCTGCGGGGGAAGCCCTCGTTCACCATGATCTCGATCGCGTCGCGATAGGCAATGCCGGTGTCGAGGAGTTCGAGGGCGCGACAGATTTCCGGTTCGGTCCATCCCGCGGGGTTGCTGGGGTGTTTCAGTCCGAGTTTGGAGGCGCGCGAAGCCGTTCCGCTAACGGGCCGGCCGATGATCGCCGCGATCTGGGAGACGTCGGTCGCGCGCGTGTATCCGGCGCGGAGCTGGGCATCCTCCCATTCGGTCCATTCGGGCGGTTGCGGTTCCGTCAGTTCGAGGATCTGTGCCCGGACATAGACCGCGCTGCAGCTTCGTCCGAGGTCGCGGGCTATCGTGGCGGTCGCCTCGTTGCCGTAGCGCCGTGCGAGTTCGGCATCGTCAAGGTCGGTCCATTCCCTGGTGGAATTTCGCCGCAAACCGAGAGCGTGGATTTTCGACCTGACCGAATGCAGGGGTCGGTCAAGACGCTCGGAGATGGCCTGGAGGGGTTCGTCGGCGCCGAACAGGTCTTTCAGCGCGTCCGTTTCCTGCGGTGTCCAGGCATCGTGCCTGAAAGGCATTTCGCGCAGCGGCTGCGCCGCGTGCCCAGAAGTGCCAGGCACGAAGGGGGCCAGTTCAACGACATCGAAGTCGTCATGCGAGAGCGACAAGGTCGACATTGGCGTTCTTCTGCCGCAGCCGGGCCGAGAGGCGCGCTATGCGCGTGTCGTCGCGGTGGGTGGTCTCGATCGCGCCGATCGCCGACAGCGTGTCGAGAGCATCGTGGATGTCCTCGCGCTCGCGTCCCGTATGGGCCGACAGGTCGGTACAGGTCGTCGCGTTAGGAGAGATCTTCGCCAGTGCCTGAACGGTGGTTATCGCGAGAGTCGCGGCGGGATCGAGGAGGAAGGCATCGAGAGCCCTCGTCCCCTTGAGCGTCAGCCTGCTCTTCTCGGGTTGCGCCAACGTGCGCATCGCGTCGAGTGCCAGAAGGCTTTCGGCCTCCTCGGCGCTGTGATCGGCCGAGCCGACGAGTTGCGGTGTTGCGCCGGTATGCCTTGTGATGGTCGGATCGATCTTCGCGAGCGTGGCGCTGGCCTCCAGGGCCGGTCCCATCGCATAGAATTCGCCGGGCGCAAGCGTGCGAAGCTTGTCCGCGTCCTTGGCCGAGAAGCCGAGGAAATCCGCCGCGCGTTTCACGTCCCTGTCGAACACGTTCAGGCCGACAAGGAAGTTCAGGAGTTCGCTGGTCACGGATGCGCTGAGTTTGGCGAGCCGCTGCGTCGCGACGATGGTCGCGAGACCTCTCTTCCGCCCGCGCGAACACAAGTCGGTTAGGGTGGCGACACCAAGGCGGCGGGTTTCGGCGTCCTGCGCTCGCCCGGCAAGGTGGGGCGCTAGGAGATGTCCCTCGTCGATGCAGACCAGCATTGTGTTCGACCACAGGTCGCTAGGGGTGCTCATCAGTCCCGCGAAGAACGCCGCGGCCTTGATGATGCGCTGCTCCGGATCGAGGTCGGACAGATCGATGTGAAGCGGAATGCGATGTTCGCGCGCGCGCAGCGCCGCGGCGCCGAGACCTTCTGCGGTGATCTCGGTTCCCTTGATCGTGGTCGCGCCGATATGCGCAGCGAGGTTCCCGAACTCGGCCTCCGGATCGACGATGACCGTCGTCATGAACTCGAAAGCTTCTTCGATAATCCGCCTCAGGGTCGCGCTCTTTCCGGCGCCGCTGGTTCCCTGGATCAGCAATCGACCCGCAAGGAGGCGGTCTAGATCGAGTTCGAGCGTGCCCGCGTAATGTCGGCCAATCGGGACGCGGTTTGCGTTGTGGGAAGGTGTTTCCATGATTGTCTCCATGATGTCGTATCAGGCCGCCTTGGCGGCATGGAGTTCGGCGAAGCGCTCGCGGATCATCGCCGGTCCCGGCCAGTGGTCTGTGAGGCCGTGGGTCGAGGTCAGCTCGCTTCGGACGCGATGAATCGTTCTGGCTTCCTCGAGATCGGGAACCCGGGGCGGCCAGCCCTTTGTGAACCGCAGGTCGGGCGGCAATCCAGTCTCTAAATCGCGCCTTCGATCGCCCATTCGCTTGGCGTTCGCTACGTCTGTGGACAGCTGTGGGCCGAGCAGGTGCGGACTGACGTCTGCGAGCCAGCGTCCAGGTTGGAAGGAGAAGCCGGAACGGGCTTCGATCCCGACGATCGCGCGATAGGCGGGGTGGTTTCCTTCGCAGGTGGAGGAGACCGCGAGGTTGTTCAGTCCGGCGAGCACGCAATAGCTGCAGCTGAGCCGGTCCGCGCCGCGGCCATAGGCCTCGTGAAGCGGAATGGCGCGCATAGCGTGATAGGCGAAGACGTCGCGTGCGGACCATTCGACGATCGGATGCCAAGTCAACATGGTTGTTCCGGCCCTGTTGCCGACGGGGGCGAAGCGAAGGTCGGGCTTGCTGATCGGCGCTTTGGCCCTGGCGGGACTTTCCTCGCGCCGGATTCCGACGATCGAAATGATGGTTTCGCCTGCGAAGCGTTTCCTGAGCTCGGCGCCGATCGGCTGAACCTTGGCCTCGCCTGTGCAGAAGCGGAGCTTGGCAGAGGAGAAGGGTGAGACGAGCTGGTAGGTCTCCAGGTTTTCGTAGCGGCGAAGCGAACTCTGCCAGCGTTGCTCCCATCGTTGGATCAGACCTCCGGCCTTGCGCCTGACAATGGAGAGGTCGACTCCGAGCATGGCTGCGATCGTCTCGACGAAGCCTGGAGTGGATGGCCATTCGATCAGCCCGAGATCGGCATGAATGGCGTGACGGCGATCACGCGGGTGTCCGATCCGGTCGAGATGCGCTTCGACGGCGAAGGCGGCCGCGCTCGAATCCTTTCCGCCCGAGAGGCTGTAGACGACGTGCGCGCCGGAGCGCAGCGCGGATGCGATTGTGTCGTCGCTCGCGACGGCCATTCCCTGCGAGTTCATGTCAGCCTCTTCGGCCGAAGCTCTGCCGGGGGATCGATGATCTCATGGGGAACCGAAGCCAGCACAGTGACTTCGCCGCGTTGAGAATAGGCCTGCTTGTCGACCAGCGCGCAGACTTCGTCGTCGCCGTAGGTCGGACGCCCGAGATGATTTACCGACACGAGCCGGCGTGCGATCACGCCGACCTTTCCTTCCGGAACCCATTCGGCCCAGTCTCCCCAGGCACTCGTCGTACAGTATTCGCCTATCGCGGCTTCGTAGGCGGCGCGCGTGCGCAGGACGTGGGACTCGTTCGGTGGGACGGTTTCTCCGGTATGTGCGGCGTAACGATCGGGGTGCCAGCACCGGGCCGTGTCGCGGACGAGTTGCAGGAAATCTGCAGTGCAGGTTTTCTGCACTGCAAGCTCCCGCTCGAAGGCGAGGTAGACTAGGGCCCAGTTCGCGTCTTCTTCGTATACGGGAGCGTCGAGCCGCAGGGCATCGGGCATTGCGGTCTGCCGGGCGTCAGAGAGGAGGAGCCCGCCGTGGCTGGCGGTCATTACAGACCAGATGCCGGGAGCCAGCTGATCGGCCTGCTGGACCGGTCCCCAAGGCGAGGTTTCCGGGCGGGGCGTGGATGCAAACAGGGACATGAGCGAAACCTCCTTTTGGTTCGCTTAATCCCCTCCCCCTCCCCCTCTCAGCTTATGATTTGTCTCGCGTGATCGGCGATGACGTCCGCTGTTATGTCGCTCAGCGGCAGTGCGACGACCGGGCCGATTTCGAGGAGCCGGTCGTGCTCAATCCCGCGAAGTTCCAGATATCCGCTGTCGGCGGACTGGAGAACCTGCAGGGCGAAGGTGATCTGTCGCCCCGATGCCTGATGCTTCACTGCAACGAGGAAATCGGGCCTCGCCGATCCGTGTTCGGTTTCGATGTCGAACAAGATCTTTTTCACCGCCATGCGGATGCCGTCACGTCGGAGGGTGTATTGCGCTTTCTGGAGTCCCCGGAGAACGTCCCGGTCGTGGTCGCGCTCCGTCGGGACGAACTGGTTGCCGGTGAAGACAGGCTGTGCATAGGCCCGCAAGGCGCGGTAGCCTTCACGCTTGCTGTGTTCGCCGACGACAGCGAGGACGAGGAAGGGTGGCTGGACCTCGGCGCGGATGATGCCTGTATGCTGGATGCGGTTGCGGATCTCCACGGTGCCGAGGCCGGTCACGATCTCGCTGCTGGTCACTTGGTTGGCTTCGAGAAGGAGAAACGCTTGCGGCGCGAATTCCTCGGGCCAGTCCTTCTCCGCTTCGCGCAGGCGGGCGTGGACGACGTGCTTTTCGTATTCGATGGCCGTCGTGTAGAAATGGTTCATGAGCCGGACGCCGGGAGCGATGTTGAACTGTCCGGCGACCTCGCGCAGGCGCCGCATCTCGGCGCTTATGGAGCCGTCGCGTGGACCCTCTGGCGGGAGCTCGCGCAGGACGTTTGAGCGCGCACGCTCAAGCAGCAGCCAGAGCAGTTTGCCGAGCCGCGGAATGGCGACGCCGCGAGACCTGTCGTCGGGCTCGCTTGCATCGGGCTTTTGGGCAAGTTTTTCTGGCGCTTTCTGGTGAGCGATGAACAGGCCTTTGGGCTGTTCAATCTCGTAGAGAGCGTCGCTGCCGGTTTCGCGGATACGCTGCGGTGCCTGCGGCATGTAGAACGGGCATTTGGGATTGTGCCCCGGGCGAGCCGTCAGGCGGCGCAGATAATAGGTTTCCTGGAAACTGAGATATGCTGGGCTCATGATGGGTGGCGAACGGTCCTGCGCCAGGCAGTCGCACGCGAGCCACTTGCCGTTCTCGCGCGAGGTGACGACGAGAGATACGGACGCTCTGTGGTCCGCATCGTCGCCCTTCCCTGTATACCAGCGTATCAGCGCGTCCTTGAGACCGTCGCTGATCGCGACGCGACCCGTCAGGCCGCTGGTGTCCTTGGGTATGAGCCACATGATCTAAACCGGTTGACGGGCCTCTTTGTTCACTCTATGTTCATCGCTTAGAGGAGTTTTGCGTGATGAACAAGGCATTCGCGGTTGGTCGGTTCGATCTGGATATCGCGCTGCGCGATGCATCGCTCGACGAGCTCAATCGCGCCACACGGCGGTCGCTGGCGAACGCCTCGATCGGCGTCGAGGCTTTCGACGCGTACCATTCGGCTCGTGAGCTCTTCGAAACGCTCGAGGCGGTGCATGAAGGTCAGCGCGGAGCGAAGCGGAAGCTCACCCAGGTCCTTTCCTGCGAATGCGATGATTATCAGCGCTGCCTCTATTACACGCTTGCCGGGCGCGGCGTGCTGCAGATGCTGGACGATCTCGAATGGCTGATCGACCTCCTGAAGGCGCGTTGCGAGATCTCCGCTTCCTTGTTCCGCTCGGGCACCTTGCCCTCGGTACAGATCAACCCCTACGTGTCGGCCGAACCCGACGGGCCAGTTCCGCCGCGCGAAGGCGATTTCGAGCAGGGAGCTTCCTGGTTTCTCGATCCCGCCCTGGGCGGCGAGATCGGCGAGTAGTCAGAGCAGTATCACCTGCAATTCGAAAGTTGCCGGGTCATGGCCACGCGAGGGTGTGACGCGCAGGGGCTGCAGCGGACAATCGGTGCGCATGACGGCGTGATCTTCCCCGGTAGCTTCCGATAGCCGGAGCGCCAGCCTCTCGGCGTTGCTTCGGCCGCACAGTCGATGGCGCCGGGGATCGAGGCGATCTTGTTCCATTTCGGAGACTTCCGTTTCAGGCGGCGGGGAAGAAGGTCTTCGCGACCTTCGGTTCGCGGACGATCTCGAACCGCCGTTCGAGAAGGCGGGAAATCTTGAAGCGACCGCGTCCGTCGGCAAGGGTCAGGACGGTTTTCTGTCCATCCCTCCGAATCCGGAATTCGCGGTGCTCGCTGCCGTCTGTGAATTTCATGGGCTCGGGGAAGCGGATGAGATCGCCATCGGCGATGCGCCGTTCCCTGAGCGCCAGCATCCGGTAGCAGCGCCTGCGCCAATCGAGCGCGAAGGGATGCGAGGTCGTCGTCAAGAGCGCGAGGACGCTCCGCGGGCAGCTCGCTTCGCAGGGACCCATGTCCTCGTCCATGTCCTTATAGCCGAAGATGTGGCCATCGCTGGCGCGCGGATTCCAGCGGACCAGACAGATGATCGCGGTCACGTAGATCCGCTTGCCGTTCTCGTCGTAGCGTTCGGCCGCGGCATAGTAGGTGCTTCCCGAATAGACGCTCTTGAGCACGCGAAGTCCCTGGAAGGGCGTATCGCCTTCAGCTTTGCGCTCGTAGGTGAGCTGGGCGTCGAGATAGGCCTTGGGGGTCTCGTGCCCACCCATGGCCATGCGTGTCATCGTAAGCCATCCCATGTCGTGTTCCTTCAGATGAGTCCGGCCTGTGCCGGCGCGGGAAGCTTGAGTTCTCGGGCGATCCGCTTGGCGAGGCCGGGTATGTCGCGCAGCACTGTGATGGGTGCCTTGCGCAGCGTCGCGCCAGGTGGTTTCCAGTGCGGATTACGCCAGGCGACGCCCGGCTCCCCGAAGCGTTCGGGCGAGATCCGGACGAACAGGCCCTTCGATTCCAGCGTGTGGTCTCCGGCGAGAGATTCTTGCGGCGTCGTGTATCCGAGCCGATAGTCGCTGTGGGCAATTCCCAGCTCGAATGCGATCATGCGCAGGGTACGGGAGCCTTCGCGCCGGTAGTGCCGGAGCTCCTCCTGCCGATAGTCGAGACCTCGGCGCACCAGCGCCACGATCGCGGGCGAATGCTTGAGATCGCTGAGCCGGTCGATGCATCGCTGCCGCAGCTCGGCATCCTCGTGGCGCCGACCTGTCTGCTCCCCGTCGGCAATTCGCGAGAGGTGCCGGGTGAGCAGAAGCACGGCGGGGCAGTCCGCCGCCGGGAGGCCTGCGAGGCGGGCGTCGTCTATCGCCTCGTTCAGCGCGCGAACCGCAGTCTCGTATGTGGTCAACCCATCGGGGTCGAGCGCGCGGCGATAGCGGTAGTCGATGTCGCAGGTCATGGGATTTCCCTTCCATTGCAGATGCAATGGCCCCCTCCCCCTCCCCTCAATGCAGCGCTTTGGAATGCGCCGTCAGGGAGCTCCCCGGTATGGGCTCGTAGACGATCGGCTTCAGAAATGCCTCTGGAGCGACCTGTTCGAGGATTCGTCCAATCGCGGAGAACGAGACCCCCGGACCCTCGGTCGAGATCACGACCAGGGACCCGCCCTGTTCCTGTCCGGAAACGGTCCACCCTACAGGTCCATTGCCAAGCAGGCTGTCTAGGACGTCACCGGGTTCCCTGGCCGGGAAGTTGAGTACCATTCTCTCCCTGAGTGCTGGTCCGATGAGAACCCGCTCGCCATCGACGAGGTCGGTCGCGTACTGGTGGAGCTGCGCGAGGCGCACGACCGCTTCCAGACCCGGCTCAAGCGTAAGCCTGAAGTGCAGCCGCCTCATGGCCCGCCTCCTCTGCTTCGCTGTCGTAGCCTGAGAATTCGGCAAGAAAGGAGAAGGCCTGGTCGGCCTTCGCGGCGGCGGTGATGATCGCGCTCTTGTCCGACTTCAGGATGTCGAGCCAATGGCCGATATAGCTGGCGTGACTTTCGTGGAGATCGGCCGGAAGCCCGAGTTCGTAGCAGATCCGTGCCGAGATCTGCTCGGCTACGAGTTCCTCGAACGCATAGCCCTTGTCGCCGAAGCGCTTACCGAACGTGCGCGCGAGCCTGTTGGGATGTCCCGTCCAGTGTCCGGTTTCGTGAGCGAGGGTTGCGGCGAGGCCGTCCTCGTTCACGAAGCTGTGGCGGTGCGGCATCTGAATGAAGTCGCCGCCCGGAGAATAGAACGCCCGGTCACCGCCATAGCGAACCTCGCTCGGAATGGGCGCGAAGAACGCCGCGATCGCCGCCGCCTTCTGCGACGGGGTCGGCGGCGCTTCGGGTACGGGGTCGGGGTAGAAATGGACCGGCAACCCGTCGATTTGCGAGACGTTGAACACTGAATAGGCGCGCATGAAGCGGATCGTGCGCGAGGATTCCTCGCCGGTGGAGCGATCGACCTCGGTTTTCTTGGTCGTGTTGAAATAGATGCTCGGTTCGGCGCTCTCGCCGCGGCGAACCTGCCCGCCGAGCTCCTGAGCTTGCCGATATGTCATCCAATAGCGCGATTGATATCCCATCGCGTCCGCAACGGCCCACAGGTACAGGCGGTTGATGCCGGTGTATGGCACGCCGTTGGCGCGCAGCGGCGCACCGCCGGCGCCTGTCTTCTTCCATGGGCGCCGCCAGGGCAGCGTGCCCTCCTCGATCTTTCTGATGATGAGGTTCGTGATGTCCTGCGCGACGTCGCGCTTGGGGGAGCGTTTCATGAAGTGTCTCCGGCCATGAAAAAGACCCGGCCGCTCGAGTGGAGCGACCGGGCCAGTGCATCAGGAGGTTGCCGACGCCCTCAGGCGTCCACCGCCGCTTCTTCGTCGACGTCTTCGGGTTCCTCGGCAGTTTTGCCGTCGTCCGTATCGGCGAGGTCGTCATCGCCGTCCGGCTCGATCGGCGCCTCGCCTTGATCGAGATCACCGGTGGAGATCTCGAACTTCATCGCTTCGGGCAACCACGCGAGAGCGCGTTCCTTGACATCCTCTTCGACGATCGCGTCGCCGGAGAAGAGTTTCTCGCACGTCTTGGAAAGATCGGCTTTCTTGGATGCCGCGTACCGTGCCGCCAGTTCGGAGCCGCCGATATCGGTGAGGGCCGCGAGGCAGGACGTCTTGTTGATGCGGTCGAAGAGGTTCTCCGAAGTCGGGCGCCACATTGCGGCGACGTCGACGTCGAGAATGCTGCCGAGGACCGAGTGGATCGGATGATACTCCGAATTGTAGCCCTTCTTCGCTTCCAGCGAGACGGCGACCACGTAGGAGAGCCATGCGGCCTTGGCCTCGTCGTCGAGTTCGCGGAAGGCGAGGAATCGCTGGGCGACCTCCTTGGGCTCATGCCACGCCTTGTCGAGCGCATCTTCGGCCGCGGCGAGGATCCCTTCGGCCGCCGACTGCGGGATATCGCCGTAGGCGGGGTCCTGCGGCTTGCCGGCCTTCAGCGAGGTGCCCTTGCTCTCGTAGCTGCGATCGTCGCACAAGGCGAAGATGGCGTAGTCGAGCGCGAGACCCGGGTCGCCGAGGAGCGAGGCGGCGAGGATGTTCCGGCGTTGGACGGACAGTTCGTCGAACAGCTTCGCGCTGATCGGCTTCTCACCGCCCGGCGCGACTGCTTCGGGAGTCGACGGGCGTCCGGCCTGACTGCTCGTGCCGCCGCGGGTCGGCGCGTCCTCGCTGGTGGCGGTGACGTTGCCGTCCTCGTCCTGCTCGAAGCTGAGCCGTTTCTCGCTGTAGTAGTCGCTCTCCAGCACCATCTCGCCCTTGTTGGTGAGGATGAGGAAGCGACCGGCCTCGCCGCGCCATTCCTCGGGCAGCTCGCGCACGGGGTTGTTGAGATCTTCGCGTTCGTTCGAGAGCGTGTCGTATTCGATCTCGAGCTTGTCGAGATCCACCCCGTCCTCATCTTGGGCGCTTTCGTCCTCGAATATGGCGTTGATGTCGTCCATGCGCGCGTCGATTTCGTCGATCCGCGTGCGGGCTTCCTCGGAGAGTGGTGCCGGTGGGAGGCGAACCGGGTTGACGCCGAGTTCGCTGCGAGCGCTCCACGAATTGGTGGCCGCCACGGGGTTGATCCAGGCGAGCCCCGTTTCTGCAGCGAGCCGTTCGGCTTCGGCTTCCATCTTGGTGGCGGCAAGCTGGTGGGCGATTTCGACATCGATCCAGCGATCGTCGGCCGCTTCGCTGAAGAGGTCGCGCTCGATCTTGCCACCCGCAGCCACATAGGCGTCCTCGCCGACGAGAAGCGCGATGGGATCGTTGCCGCGCAGCGAGCCATCGGCGATCATCCGGCGGATTGCGTCCGCGCTGGGGTTCCACGCATGACGCATCTGCTCGAAGACGCGCAGCTGCACCTCATGCTGATCGGTTGCGGCATAGGCCTTGGCGAGGTCGAGCGTGATATCGCCGGCGGCCAGCGCTTCGAAGATCGGTCCGGCCAGGTTGGCGAGGCGGAGGCGGCCGTCGACGAAACGCTGTGTGAGACCGAAGCGCTTTG
Organism: Qipengyuania sp. HL-TH1; assembly: GCF_036365825.1. Lineage (NCBI taxonomy): Bacteria > Pseudomonadati > Pseudomonadota > Alphaproteobacteria > Sphingomonadales > Erythrobacteraceae > Qipengyuania > Qipengyuania profunda. The sequence continues at coordinate 15,628 of NZ_CP142674.1, read as the reverse complement.
CGACCGCGGCGGTGTCGCCGTCTTCCTTGATGAAATGCTGGAAGGCCTGGCATTCCTCGGCCGGCGTCATCTGCAGGCGCTGGAAGTTCTCGGCCAGCGACACTTCGCTCGCATTGTGTTCGCGGCGATCTATTACGAGGCAGGGAACCTCGAAATCTGCGTCCATCGCGCCGCGTTCGACGATCCGGTGCATGGCGCGCATCCGCTTGCCGCCTCCGATCACCTCGAAGCGACCGCGCTTCTTTGCTTTTGCGACGATGAGGTTCTGCAGGACGCCGCGGGCCTCGATATCGAAGGACAGGCGTTCCTCGAACTCCGGATTGGGTCGCTTGCAGACATTGTCCTCGCTCTGGTCGAGCTTGCTGAGCTGGATGAGTTGCATTGTCGTATCTCCTGATGGTCGACCGGCTATTCACCGGACACCATTCACCCTCCCCCTCCCCTTTCCTCGGTTCGAAGGTGCTCGTGCTCGTTGTCAGGAATTCTGGAAACCGAGCAGCGACTTGACGACGGGCTCCGGATTGTCCGCCGGGACGAAAACCCTGGTGCGGTAGGCGATGATCTCGGTGAAGCAGCCGATGCTCTTCAGCCATTCGATCTGGTCGGCAGGCGCTCCAGCTATTTCGATGCGAAGATCGCCAGCGACGCGAGAGCGCTTCAGCACCGCGCCGAACGGCTGCTCGATCGTGATGCTGCGGTTCTCACGCAGTGCTTTGACGACCGCTTCGTCCGTGAGCTTCACGCTCGAGTTCACGCCGAAGGCTTTCAGCACGTCGGCGACGTCGGTGTCGTAGACGATGCGTCCGAGCCAGCTGCGACCTTCGAGATCCACGATCCGGTTCACTTCGAGATAATCGCGCGGAAGGTTCGACCAGATGGGTAGCAGCAGGCCCGTGGCGAGATGGACCGTCTCGGTGTGCAGGCGGGATGCGCTGTCTTCGGATTCAGCCTCCCACAGCTTCGCGAAGCGGGGTTCGGCGCATTCTACCCACGCGGATTCTTCGAGGTCTCGCAGTTGGTGGTATTCCCGCCGCAAAGGCCGGTGAAGGATCACGCGCTGGATGAGCTCGCCCTTCTCGGTCATGAAGTGGCGCGATGGTTCGCAGAGCGCGGCCTTGTCGCTCTTCGTGTTACGCATGAGGATGCAGCCATCGGACCATTCACGCCGCTCGAGCACCCTTTCCAGCGTGGTCGGCTGATACCGGGTTGTCAGATCGATGCGCAGCAGGTGCGAGGTTGCTCCGGTTCGTTCGTCGGTTCGGAGCACGATATCCTCGGCGACGCTGGCGCTTTCGACCTGGATGGTCTCGACCCCGACATCCAGCGTGCCGGCATCCCGGGCCGCGGATACGCGGGCTTCCACCAGAGCTAGGAACTCATCGAAGATCGCGTTCTGCATGGCGATCGGCAATGCCAGTATGCGGTTGAGCCAGCGCTGGATCGGAGGAAGGTCCTCTTCCAGTATTCCGTCGGCCGACGCGATCTTGAGACCGCTCCGCTTCTGGAAGTCGAGCAGCGTCGCGCTGGATAGCTTGCCCTCGGCCAGCAGTCCGAACCATGTCACGAGCGCCGCCTTGGCGTATTCGCTTTCGAGGTTGTCCGCGGGATCGAACAGGTTCTGCCCGCCCGTCTGGCGCTGGCCCCGGGTCAGGGCGCCCAGACTGTCGAGCCGGCGAGCGATTGTGCTGGTAAAGCGCAGCTCGCCCTTGCAGTTCGTGGTGACCGGACGAAAGAGCGGCGTTTCGGCCTGGTGCGTCCGGTGCGTTCGGCCCAGCCCCTGAATCGCGCGGTCGGCGCGCCAGCCCGGCTCCAGGAGGAAGTGAACGCGCTGGCGCTGATTTTTGGCATCGAGGCTGGCGTGATACGAACGACCCGTGCCGCCGGCGTCGCTGAACACGAGGATGTTCTTGCGCCCATCCATGAAGTGATCGGTTTCGGATTGGTTCGTGCGCGCCGAGCGTGTTTCGAGCTTCTGGCTGCCGTCTCCTTGGGTGATGAGTCGCTTCGTCCGTCCTGTCACTTCGGCGACCTTCTCGGTGCCATAATGTTCGATGATACCGTCGAGCGCGGGCTTGATGGGTGGCAGTGCGCAGAGGTGCTCGATGAGACGCTGCTTTTTCTCGATCGTCGCGGCATTGTGGACCGGGCGTCCCTCGTCGTCGAACATCGGCATCGAGCGTTCCTCGCCAGTGTCGTCGACGAAGACCTGCATCTGCTGTGTGGGGAATGCGCGCTCGAGATAGTCGATGACGTTTTCGCGCGGACTCAGGTCAAGGTCGAGTTCGGCCCGCTCTTCTGGCGATAGGCTATCGAGGCGGCGATCGAGAATGCTTTCTGCGGTAGACACGAGCTGGACGACGATGGCCTTGTCCTGGTCGACATGGTCGTTGATCGCCGCGATCAAGGTCGGCAGCTTCATTGAAAGCAGCACCTGGTTGAAGAAGCGCTGCTTGGCACCTTCGAAGCGCGAGCGCGCCGCAGCCTTCGCGCCGCTGTTCAGGGTATCGCCATCGAGGTCGTCGACGACGTTGGTAAGTGCCAATGCTTCTTCCATGTTCTGATGGATGATCGCCCAGGCGTCAGCGTAGGTGTCGTAGATGCCGATTTGCTGGTCTGTCAGATCGTGCTTCAGCACTTCGTATTCGACACCGGCGAAGCTGAGTGCGCGAGCCTGATAAAGACCCAAAGCCTTCAGATCGCGCGAGACGAGTTCCATCGCGGCTATTCCGCCCGAACGGATCTGGCTGATGAAGTCCTCGCGGTTGGAGAAGGCAGTGCCGGGACCCCACAGGCCGAGACGAACGGCATAGGCCAGATTGTTCACGTCCGATGCTCCGGTGGCAGAGGCGTAAAGGACGCGGGCATCCGGGAGGTGGTTCTGAAGGAGAACACCTGCGATACCCTGCAGCGACCCTGCCTTGGCACCGCGGGCGCCCTCCCCGCCGGCGACGCCGCCCATTTCATGGCTCTCGTCGAATGCGATGACGCCTTCGAAGTCGGTGCCTGCCCAGTCGAGGAGTTGCTTCAGGCGGGTTGCGTCCTGACGCTGGCTGCGCAGCGTCGGGTAGGTGACGAAAACGATGCCGTCGCGAAAAGGAAGTTCGTCATCGATCTTCCAGCTCGAAAGCGGTTGGATGTCCGCCGGAAGCCCGCCGATCGCGGACCAGTCGCGTCGGGCGTCTTCGAGAAGGCTTTCGTTCTTGGAGACCCAGATTGCCTGACGACGGCCCGCGAGCCAGTTGTCGAGGATGCAAGCAGCAACCTGCCGCCCCTTCCCCGCCCCGGTGCCATCGCCTAGGAAATAGCCCTTGCGATAGGCTCTGCCGTCTTCGGACAGCGAAAGCCCTACGCCTTCATCGGACGGGGTGAACTTGCCGGGGAGGAATTGCGTCCAGGCATTGCCGGCATAGATGATCGTCTCGAGCTGTGCCTCGGAGAGCTGCGCGTCTGTCAGGATGCGATCGTGCAGACGCGGGACATAGTCCGGCACCGGGGCCGGGATCGAACCCATCGCGACGCTCTCGACCAGAGGCGTCGGGTGTTCGCGCGAGCCTTCGATATCGATGCGACTGGGCCGATAGGGAACGTAGACCCCTGATTGCGTACCGAGCGCGCGCGGCGCCTCGAGCTTGCCATATTCGACGGGGACGATCTCGCGGACCGAGATCTTGCGTTCGACCCGCGGCGTCGTCCGCGGCTTGGCGCGCATCGACTTGAAGAGGCTGGTCGCCTTCGGCTTGGGCTGCGGGGGCACCGACGTGCGCTCGGAGAGAGCCGTCGCTCGCTTCACGATGGGAAGACAGTCTGCAAGTTCGCGGACGGTATCGCGCGCGATGATCGATGGTTTCGAGTTCCCTGGTGTCTTGTCGATCACCATCAAGCGCACGGCCACGCTGGTGCCCTGCTTGTGATAGCATTTCGCGAGCCTGGCGGAGGTCTGTACGGTGCAGTTCGTAAAGGTCTCTTCGTAGATCCGGATCATCTTGGCGCTGGTGGTGAACCAGTCGGGCATGATCGCCACGACCCGGCCGCCGGGACTGAGCTTCGAGAGCGCGGCCCGCAGATGGCGGACAGCGGCGTATTCATCGACGCCCCTGCCCTGCGAGCGCGAGAACGGCGGGTTCATGAGGATCAGCGTCGGCCGAAGTTCGGGCGCGGCCAGCGAGGTCAGCATGGCGCCGTCGAAGCCGGTGATGGTCGCACCAGCGAAAAGGAGTTTCAGCTTCTCGCGCCGGCGCAGATCGAGCTCGTTGAGGTGCAGTTCCTCGACGCTCGGCAACATGCTGACGAGAGAGCCGTGGCCGGCACTCGGCTCGAGGACGATATCCCCGCTCCGAGGCTGCGCGGCGATCATCGCCAAGGCTGCAAGGTCTGCCGGGGTCGAAAACTGCTGGAAGCGGATTTGATCCTCGCTTCTGACGGTCTGGGTCGGCAGGGAGTCGACCAGGTCGGAGATCGAGGAAATGTCGGTGCGCTCAACGGGCCCGAGTCGGGTCAGGTGAAGTGCAAGTCCTGCTTCCAGTAGGTCGTAAGCATCGCGCTGGGTCCATGTCCCGTTTGCCGATGTGCAGCCGTGCAGCCCTTCCATCGTCTCGAAGAGCTTCTTTTTCGAAAGACGGGCATTGCCGATGTCAGCAGCCACGGTTTCGATAGCGCCTTTGAGGCGCTGTTCGGAAATGTCGAATAGGTCGGTCACGGTCTGCTCCTGATGCTGATCCGCAACCAATCCTCCCCCCCCCTCCTCTGTTCTTCGAAGCCCTATGTGCCGGCGTTTTCGTTGACCTCCGCCCAGTCGGCGGCGGCTCGTGGAGGCGGATCGCGAAGAACGCGGCGATCCGTAGTCTCGTGCGCCGCGACGGCTGCAAGCGCCGCCAGCCTTCCTGCCCGGTTGTTGTCCTCGGCAATTACGAGAGTTGCCACCCCGTCCGGGATGCGGACCAGAGGCAATCGCTCGGCCCCCAGCGTGCTCCAGCACGGCGTGCCTTTCAGCTTCGTATAGGCGGCGGCATCCTCCATGCTTTCCGCCAGAGCGAGTGTGGTGCCCTTCATGATTGGCGACCAGGCCGCCATGCCCGGTCGTCCGAGCATGTATTTACCCTTATGTGACAGTCCTCCCGGACCGAGCGCGATGCGCTGGATGGCCTTGATCTTCGTCCCTTCCCGCACGGCCACAATCAGGGCCGGCCTGAACACGGCATTCGGCTTGCGGCCGAACGGGCATCGTGCGTGATAGCGCAAATCTCCCAAGGACTGAGGAAGGTTGCGTGATCGCAGATAGGCTTCTGCAAGCGTTCCTTTGATTTCGGTAGCCTGGTCCCAGATGCGCCGCGCATTCTGCGTCGATGCACCCGTTCGATACTCGGGCGTTGGCGAATTGAAGACCGGTCTGGTTCGTGAGAGTTCGCGAAGAACGTCTTCACTGCGACACCCGGCGAAGCAATGGACCAGTAGTCCGCGATTACCCTGCCGGATGGAAAGCGACGCCTTTTCGTCGGCATGGGCGGGACAGCGGCACATGGCATACGAACCGTGCCACCGCCCCTTCAAGCCGGCGACGAGATCAATGGTTTCCTTGGTAGGCTTGAGAGCGGTAAGCATGTGACATCAACCTTAAATCCATCCGCTCTCCCCCCTCCCCCTCCTCGGTCTAGGCGGCACTGAGGGGTTCGATATGGCAGGCCGGCCAGTCAGGATAATGTTGGATTACATGACCCATTCCGCCCTGCGGCCGAGCATGCCTCTCAGGCGACCGATATCGGAGCCGAGTTGATCTCGGATGCTTGCTGTCGCGAGGGCACTGAGTGTCTTTCGGCTCTGCTTATCGATCCGGTCGAGGCCTAGGTCTCGCATTTGATCCGGAGAAGCAATCGCATCGATGCGCAGATAATTCGAACCGAGCAGCGCGCGGCTTTCATTGAGAGCCAACCGTTGTTGCGCATCGAGAGTTAGTTCGAAAAGCCGCTTGGCACCTGTCACGTAGCCCGTTCCGGATGGCGGGCGGATGCGCCGGCCTGCAATGGTTTCGACCGTGCCAAGACTGAGGACATGGATATCCTCTCTGCGAAAGCCCGCTTGAAGGCCATCCGAAATGGCCAAGAGATCGGGCGCATTGGCAATGAGCCCGCCATCTACAAAATTCTCATCGCCGATAGCGTGTTCGGGGAAATAGGTCGGTGCGGCCGAAGTGGCGAGAGCGGCATCAACAAGCGTCAGGTTTTGATCGCTGGACGATGTGCGGAACACCGCCGCGTCATCGGTAGTCGCATTAACGCTGGGAATGAGGAGCGATGGGCCTGCGTCGGTCATTGTGAGTTTCTCGCCGGGGTCATTGAGAATCGTCTTGATTGTCTCTCTCAGGCCGTCATTCGAATATCGGTGGCGAAAAGCCGGTAGCGACAGGCGCGGAATCTTTAGACCCAATATCCGATTGGTCTTGGGAAAGATTGCGCTGCCGTGTTTTTCGAAAGACAGCCGCAATGAATGGGCTGGGATCCCCGCGGCCAAACCGATTGCAAGGATACCGCCGATCGAGGTTCCGGCGATCAGATCAAAGCATTCGCGAAGTTGTTTTCCGGCCCGTCGTTCGAGCTCTTCGAGCAGGATTGCGGTGTATAGCCCGCGATATCCTCCTCCGGACAGGCATAGCGCCTGATATCGCCCGCCAGCTTCGAATGGCCCGCCCTCGGGCATGACCAATTGATCTTCTGGATCCTGTCCTTTGGTCACGGATGTTCGACCAATAGCCGGGCGATCTTCTCGTGATAGGGCTGCGGAGCCTCTACAAGAGTACCGCTTCGCGCCAGCGCGGTCGCCACGACCATGCGACCGGTCGCCCCTAGCGGCACTTCGCGCTCGGGGTGACCTGAATTGCGAACGATGTATGGCAAGTCGGCGTCCGCTAGCTCGGCCCAGATGCGCGCGGCCTCGCCTTCGAATGGCACCACGCCCTCATGCTCGCGGTTCTTGCCAGTGACGGTGGCCTCAATGCGCCGCAAAGCGCGCATCAGTTTCTCTCTCTCGGATGCCGACGAGAGCTTGCCGATATAGCGCTGAGCCTGCCCGATCGAAACGACGCTAATTTCCACCGATCCTGCCGGTGCGGTAGTCATCCATTGCGTGCCGGGAGATTGTTTGCCGAGGATGTCCAACAGGACTTGCGTCGAGAGCAGATACAGCACGCTGGCCGCTAAGCCTCTTCAGCCATCACTGCAGTTCCAAAGACAAGGCCCTCATCGTCGAGGGGATCCTGATCTTCCACCATTGCCACCTCGAGCGCTTCGAAACCCGACATTTCAAGCTGGTCGGCAAAGCTCATACTCTGGTGAACCGATTCAATGAGAGCGGCGAGACTATCGAGTGAAACCAAGACGTTTTGTGATCCGGCGGTTGCGACCAGTTGAACGCCCCCCTCGCTAACCTCGCGGTTGATGGCGCTGAACCGATCCCTGAATGCCCGGACCGCAAGAGGCTCGCCACCCGAAAGTCGACTTAAGGTCCCCATCAATGCGTCTTTGAGACGTGCGCTGTCTCGTACAGGCAGATCGCGAATAGCGGCAATCAGATCTATATTTGTCACGGCTATCTCCTTGGGAGAGGAAATAGCGCCGTGGCCACGCTTTGTCAATATGTGTGGCCACGAAGACGGGAGTCAGCAGGGCTTTCGGCGCTTGGCGTAGGAGGTCACGAAGCTTTCCCAAACTCTCAACCATTCCTTTTCTGTGCGCTTGCGCGAGACGTCGGGGAAGCCGCGTCGAAACTCCCCGGCCATCAAGTCGACATCCCAAGGCGCCCCTTTGTCCCGGCCGATTCTCAGGAACGCCTCTTCGCGTTTGCCATACTGAAGTGAGCCGCTCGGAAAAGCTAGCAAGTCTTCGACCGTCTGCTTTGCCGTATTCGCGCCTTTGGTCTTGGCCCCCTCCCCTCCCCGCTTCTTGCGAGGCTCCACGCCAACAAGGCGCAAGTGCGTGCCGACAAGTTTTTTCTCGAGCGGGGCGGGTGATGGATGAAGCACAACCTTGCGACCAGACACATCGATGTTGGCATTGGGGTAGACCGAAGAGACCAGTTGCATCGTCTCGCGGACGGTCTGCCTGAATCGCTTGCTGTCCGCTGCGTTGCCCAGATGCTTCGCAAGTTGATCCCAGGATATCGCCTGTCCGCGACCGGCGGTAACCCGCGGCAAGCGGTAGGCAAGATAAGTGTAGAGGTCGAGCGCCGTAGGCGTGCCCTTCAACTCGCGGATTGCGACCTCATTAAGCGGGACCGCGTGCTCTACCAGATGTTGGTAGAAGACTTCGGACATACGAATTTCGCGCGCGAAGGCACCGTCTTTGTCGAGCGAGCCCGCATATTCGTTGGAGATCTTTACGTCACGCACAGCGAAGGCGTTCTGGTCAGTTTCTCCTCCGTCCCAGCGAATTTGCCATTCGCAGGCGAGTAGGCGATCGACCTGTTGTTTCATGAGATTGGCCGTACCGCGGGGACCATACGAAATTGTCTGATAGCCGAGCCGCCGCATCCAGTCGGTGAAATTTCGACCAAGGAACACGTCGCGCGAACGCTGCTGCACTGCCTGAGAAAGAATATAGATAAGTGCGACGCGCGGGTAAGAGCCAAAGGGTACGCCAAGGCTCTTCATCACACGCTTGCCATCGACGTCCTGGAGAACCGGCCGGGGATTGATCGCCAATGCATAGCGTCCGTCTTCACGAATGATCGGCTCGAATTCGTTTTTCGGGCGCTTGGTCGGAAGAGACATCGCGCACAGCGCGGAATGCAAGAACGCGGGAACCGGTTCCTCGTCCTGTACTCGCAGAAATGCGTCAAGCGTCAGCTGCGTACCGGCATACTCTGCGAGCTCACGCACCTCGTCGGCCCCGCCGGAAAGCATGGCGAGTGCGTATTGGTGCCCGAGCGGTGTCCTGTCATCCTGCGTCATCGTCCCCTTCCCCGATTCGCCGGGTTGTGGTGCTGCGATCAACAACAGGGTTGGATGGGCAAATCAACCCTTTTGGCGATTTTTGCGCAATTCTGGCGGTCAAACCTGCAAATCCACCGATGATCTCGGGTCCGTTCGGCGTTCGCAGCGATCTTTCCGAAACGAAATCACAAAATGAAAACGATTTGCGAATCGGATTCGGAGAAGGAGATTCTTATTAAGTAGGTATGTGCTCCGAGATCATCGGTTCGAAAGCACCGAGATCATTGTATTTTGGCACCTAGGTCATCGGTTGCGCTCGCAGATCATCGGTACTTGTCCACAAGTACCCCACCCTGCCCTACCCGCGGGTTTGTGCCGCCGGAAGAGCTCGCAGATCATCGGTCATTCGCAAACCCGATGCTAGTTCCGGCCCAAATGGCTCGGAGATCATCGGTAAGGTTGTAGGTATTTTGGCCAAGTCGTTGCCGAAATCTTCAACTGGGTCTATTTCTTTCCGAGACTTCCAACGAGGACAGCAGATGGCGACCCAAATTTCTGACACAGCGAGCTCGGAGAACACGGCGACCGATGATCTCCGTTCCCTTCACCGTAAGTCGTTGGCGATCCTTAAACGGCTGCAGACGCACGCTATGGATCCCGAGACCGGTGAAAAAGCTGGCCCCACCTATTCCATCTCTAAGGCTGCCGAACTGGTCGATCGGACCGCCTCGGCGATACGCGAGGCCGAACGCGATGGCCGGCTGCCTGAACGCGAGCGAACACCTTCGGGTCATCGCCTGCCCTATAATCTTGCCGAGCTCGATCACATGCGGGAGGTCTTCGACACCCGGCCTTGGCGAGAGCCTGAGGATATGCCGGCCATCATTTCGGTATCGAACTTCAAGGGCGGTGTCGGCAAATCCACGATTGCCGTGCATCTGGCCCAGCATTTTTCAATAAAGGGTTATCGAACGCTGCTGGTGGATTGTGACAGCCAGGCAAGTTCGACCATGATGTTCGGTTACCGGCCCGATATTGATCTCGGCGAGAATGATACTCTTTACGGACACTTCCATGACCCGGAATTGCTCGGTGTGCGTTCGATCATCCGCAAGACGCATTTTCATGGCCTCGATCTGCTTCCGTCAAACCTGAAGCTGTACAATCTGGAATATGAAATCGCGGCGCATCTCGCGCAGACCCGAAGCTTCGACGTAATCGATCTTATCTCGCAAGCTATCGGTGAAGTGGTGCACGACTATGACGTTGTGATCATGGACCCACCGCCAGCCTTGGGCATGGTTTCCATGGCAGTCTTGCAGGCCGCAAACGCGATGGTGATTCCAATGCCGCCGAGCGTGATCGACTTCTCGTCGACGGTCTCCTTCGTCGACATGGCCCGAACCACGATGGAGCAACTTGAGCAGCTTGGGGGTAGGGCGCGCCCCGCCTATAATTTTATCCGCGTCGTTGCGAGCCGCGTCGACGAGAACAAGTCGATGCATCGCGAATTGCTGGCTATGATGCGTGATGTTTTTGGCGGCTCGATGCTCACATCGATCATGCCGACCAGCGCGGAAATCGACAATGCGAGCTCTCGTCTGAAAACAGTTTTCGAGCTCGATCGACCGGTGACTTCGCGTGACGTGCACATGCGCTGCCTCAAATATCTCACCGCGGTTTGCGACGACATTGAGCATGATGTTGTCGCGTCTTGGGCGAGTCGGTCCGGGGAGGGCGCGATCTGATGTTGCCACGTGGCAAATTGCGAGGAATAGATTGTATAACAAGGGGTTGTTGTTACCCTCCCACAAATCGAAACGGATTGTCTTCGGTGCTTTTGCGCGCGGAAATCGATCAATTGCGGGCCAGCGTTGCCACGTGGCAACAAGCTCCCCGCGCGGCGATAAAGTAAGGAGATTAAGCCATGGCAAAGGGCAACAAAGGGTTCAGCTCATTGCTAACCGACTCGCTCGACGAAGAGATCGAAGAGGGGGGGGCGGCCCCTGCGCGGAGCATCATGGCGAGCCGGAGTGAGGCGCTCAACCGACTGGCATCGGGCAAGGTTGTGACCGATCGAACGGAATTCGTCGATCCCGGCCGCTGCAGGCCCTGGCGGCTGCACAACCGTGATCTCGATCATCTTACCGAAGAAAGCTGCCGTGACCTCATCGGCGCCTTTCTTTCTGCCAAGAAGCAGCGCATCCCAGCTATTGTGCGCCGGTTGCGTGATGATCCGGACCACGACTACGAGATCATCGCCGGGGTGCGCCGCTGGTGGACCGTGCAATGGTTGCGCGAGCACAACCACCCTGAGTTTGACTATTTGGTCACGGTCCAGCAGCTCACTGACGAAGAGGCTTTCCGGGTCTCCGATGTCGAGAACCGCTCGCGCAAGGACATCACCGATTGGGAGCGGGCGCACGAATATGAAGCTGCGCTGGAGGAGTTCTACGAGGGCTCGCTCACCCAGATGGCCGAGCACCTCAATATCTCAAAATCTTGGCTAAGCCGGATGCTCAATGTCGCGCGTCTCCCCAGCGAAATCGTTTCGGCCTTCTCCGACCGGCACGACATCACTGTCCGGATAGCGCGCGATCTCAAGCCACTGGCAAATGATCAGCGCGCGCGAAAAGCAATGGAGGCCGAGGCGGTCGCCATAGTCGCGGATAGGGAAGGGGGGGCGGAACCACTGAGCGGCCCCGAAACCGCCAAGCGCCTCCTCAAGGCCACGGTGGCTCCCGCCAAACCTGCGAGGAAAGAGAAGGCGGAGACGATCAAATCCAAAGAAGGTCGGCCAATGCTAACGGTGAACCGGCCTGCAAAGGGGGAGGGTGTGACGATAAAAGTGCTCCCAGGTTCCGGAGCAGGCAAGGACGAGTTGATCTTGGCGATCGGGAAGGTTCTTTAGCTAGGCCGGGAACTCTGGACGTTCTGCAGAAGCGTATCGATCTCTTCCATTTCCTTGTCGAAGTCCGCCAGCACCGTATCGAGCTCCTCGGTTCGTCGGGGAGGGGAGGGCGGTCGGCCGCGCGGGGGGAGGCCATACCCAGAGCGATCCCCATATCTGGCGTGACGTAAAGACGCCAGCTGTTCCGGCCCGAAACCTCAACGAGAAGGCGGTGTGCGGCAGCACGCGCAAGCAGCTTTCCCGCACCCGAGAGCGTAATCTCGAATGTGTCCGCAATCAGCCGCGCCGTCACCAGCGGCTGCGAAAGGACAAGTTTGCCCAGATCACGCAAGAGTCCCGGGCGGCTTTCCTCTGCAAGTACAGCAGCAAAGTTCAGGCGCCAGCCCTCAAGCCGATCGAGACGCTCCAGGCCGTCGGCGGCAGTGCTGCGCAACGCCTTCAGCAGCCGCTTGAGCTGGCGCTCTCGCGGGCCGCGCAGGGTCCGTAGCGAGAGGTCGCCTATGACGAGGCAAGGTAGAGCGCTTGCGACCACATTCATGCTGGCCAGCAGCTGGGGAAAGCAGAGCCACGGACGAGGCGAGGGGTCCTGGCGCGTCCAGATGTCGAGCAAGGTCAGCGCACGGATGAGGGGAGGGGCCTTGCTCCAGGTGTCCGGCGGGTCGAAGCTGAAGGGCAGGCCCTCGCGCCAGTGACGCACAGTCGCCCGATCAAAAGAATGCTTCCACTCACCAAATGCATCGAACGGTCGGCCCGCCGTGGCAACGGAGGGGCGCCCGGCTATCGGAACTCCCGTTGCTTGAGAAAATACGTCGATTTCATCGATCTCGTATCGCTGCAGTTGCAGCGCCGTGCTATAGCCCTTCCAGACCGTCCGATTTCGCCATGGCTGAGCGACAGGACTGGCGGAAATCCGCGCATCCAGCCTGCCGATAGCTGCCATAGCTTCGCCGAACAGGCCCGCCAATCCGGCCGTCCAGGCGATCGAGGAGAGGGGAAGTGCCGGCCGGCTCATGGCACGAAAGTAGACTGAAACGCACACGCGAGTCCACAATGCAGAATGACTAGTGTTGATAAGGCCTGCTTATCAACACTATGCAATTGCGGCTGTCGCGCGTAAACAGATCGCATGCGACAAGACGATCCAATTTCTAAGGTCATGCGAGATTTGCAGGGCGGCACGCTTGCATCGCTCGCCGCAGGCAAAGACAGCTCTTCGCAACTGATCGAGCGAGCAATGCGCGGCCACAGCCAGTATGAGAAATTGATCGCGCGGCAGCCCGATTTTGTCGAACAGGCGCTCGCCCACCAGAAAACCTATCAGGATCTGATCGACCGGCACCCGGCTTTTTTTGACACCGCGCGTCAGCGTGCTGAAGAACTGAGCCTCATGGCCTCGAACGGCACGTTCGATCTTGTCTCTGATCGCCTTGGCGCGATCGCGCACTCCGCCTCGCTTGCCGAGCGGATGGCGAGCGGGTCGGTCGCGGGGGATACCTTCGCTTCCCTCGTGGCGGGGCGCGGGTTGCTCGACGACACCGTGGCCGACATTCTCGCCAAGCGCGATGCACTGGCTCCGGTCATGGAAAGGCTGCAAGGGGTGTCGACGACGACAGAGGCCTTCGCACGCCAGCTTGCCGGGCTCTCGCAAGCAGCTGATGCATTGGCCGGGATCGTGCCGTCTCGTGCTCGTCTGGCAACCGATCACCCTGATTTGTTTCCTGAACTGCGTGTACCGACCATGGCCGAGGTTGCGCAGATCGACTTCGCGGCGATCGCAGGTGTCCGACATGCCCAAGTGGACTTTGCGGAACGGTTACGAACCGAGGTGCTCGCGATTGAGACGCCCTGGGTGCGGGCTGACCGGCCGGAACTCGCGCTGGAAGGCTATGCGGCCTTTCGCGGCCTAACCGATCTTGTGGCGCGCGCGGCTCCGGGGACTCCACGGGTGGCCGAAAGGGTGCGCGAGGAGTTCGGTGACTACCGCAAGTCCAAGCCGGAGGAGGACGTCGCCGAAGACGCGATGCTCGCGCGCGGGCTCCGCCTGGCACGCGGGTTCGACAGGCGTCTCTCCAGTTTGCCGATGGCTCTGGTGGGCTCGATTTTTATGCCTTTCGGAATGACTGTGGAAGCACCGCCTGATGCAGATGAAGACGAACTCGATCTGGTTGTCGCCACTATGGCGCGCCAGCTTGAACGCAAGCTTCGCGCCTTCATCGCTGCGGCAATGGTGCGTTCTGTCGGCCCGAAATGGATCCGTCAGCGTGTTCATTCGAATGTGCGCGAGGAATGGGAGCGCCGGCGCCAAGTCGATGTCGATATGGGACGGGCACCCGGCGAGTTGTTCGACTACGCCGATTTCGGCGACTATCGTGCAATCATCGAACGCAATGATAACTGGCAGGAGATCTTCAAGCCGATTTTCAAAAACAAGGTGTCGATCGGCGAGACGCTTTCGCGGCTCGCGACGATACGAAATCCGGTCGCGCATGTTCGACCGCTTACAGTGGAGGACCTCCTCATCCTGCGCGTAGAGGGCCGACGGATTTATGTCTGGATTGGCGAAATGGTACCTTGAGCGCAATGGGCAGCTTGGCGGCATCGGATAACAGCCAGTCACTGGTCGTTGCGGAGGTCCGCGCGTTGGCCGGACCTGCAGCGGCGCTCGATCCTCGGCTGATCGACGCGGCTGTCCGGGCCTGGTCCGACAACACGAAGCGCGCGTTTGTTTCCGATCTCACGCTCTGGGCAGAATGGTGCCGCCAGCGACACATTGCACCGGACAACGCAACTCCAGAACTTGTTGCTGCGTGGATTCGCGTTCTCGGTCGAACCGCAGACGGTGATGAGGTCAAACTGCAACGCGAATGGAAACAGCGGAGCCCGGCAACGATTGCCCGCTATCTCGTTCATATCGGCATGGCATACCGTATGGGCGGCCTGACTGATCCAACCGCGGAGCCTCTGGTCAAGCTCGAGCTGAAGGCGATGCGCCGTGCTCGCGGGACCCGACAACGCCAGGCTCGGGGCATCCGCTTCAAGGGTGAAGTGGCAGACCTCGATGGTCCGGCCTCGGGTGTCTGTCTTGCGCACCTTATCAAGGCCTGCCGCCGTGACTGGCTAGGGTTGCGCGATGCTGCCTTGATCCGCACGGCCTATGATACCGCGTGCCGCCGTTCGGAATTGGTATCGATCCGTGTCGACCATATCGAAGGCGACGGGGCAGGGGGAGGGGCGCTCTACATCCCTTCTTCGAAAACCGATGCGGAAGGTCAGGGCGCCTATGCCTACCTATCACCGGCAACGATGAAGGCCATCCGAGATTGGAAGAAAGATGGCGATATTCGCGAAGGCCCCCTGTTCCGCCGCGTGGAATGTCACGCAGATGGTTCCGTACGGTGCGTGGGCAATGCTGCGCTCCATCCCAATTCGATTACGCTGATCTATCGGCGCCTCATTCGCGATGCATATGCCAAGGGTCTGTTGGGAGAGATAAGCGAAACACGCTTCGAGAAACTGCTGAAAGAGATCTCGTCCCATTCGATCAGGGTCGGCGTGGCGCAGGACAATTTTGCGGCAGGGGAGGGGTTGCCTGCAATCATGCAGGCCTATCGCTGGCGCGACCCGGCCACGGTCATGCGATATGGCGCAAGACTTGCCACACAAAGCGGCGCGGCGGCGCGACTTGCGAAGCGCTTTACCTCATAGGCAAGCTTACCTCTTGACTGCTTGAATTCGCGTACCGTTATTTAAGGTCAGACACAGCGGCGGCTTTGCGCCCTCCTTCCGGCTGTTCGGCC